>NZ_ATTH01000001.1:1707142-2048571 GCF_000419585.1 Salisaeta longa DSM 21114 | reverse complement strand
TCTTCCAGCGACAGGTCGCGGGGCGGGGGCAGGCGCTCGAGCTCTTCGCCGGCGGCCGCGCGCATGTTCGTGAGCTTCTTCTCCTTCGTGATGTTGACGTCCAGATCTTGCGGGCGGTTGTTTTCGCCCACGATCATGCCTTCGTATACGGCATCGCCCGGCGCCACGAAGAAGGTGCCGCGGTCTTGCAGGTTCAGCAGCGCGTAGCCGGTGGCCTTGCCCTGGCGGTCCGCGACGAGGGCGCCGGTGGTGCGGTGCGGAATCTCGCCGGCCCACGGCCCAAAGTCCTCAAAGCGGTGCGTGAGCAGACCGGTTCCCTTGGTGTCGGTCAGAAACTTCGAGCGGTAGCCAATGAGCCCGCGGCTGGGCACGCGAAAGGTGAGGCGCACGCGGCCCGTGCCGTTGTTCACCATGTGCTGCATGGTGCCCTTGCGTTCGCCAAGGCGCTCCATCACGACGCCCATGTGCGTTTCGGGAATGTCGACCTCGGCAATTTCGTAGGGCTCCATCTGCTGGCCATCGATGGTTTTGGTGATGACCTGCGGCATGCCCACGCAAAACTCGTAGCCCTCGCGGCGCATCTGTTCGATGAGGATGGCCATTTGCAGCTCGCCGCGGCCGTACACGAGCAGCGTGTCGGCGGCGTCGGTGTCTTCAACGCGGATCGCGAGGTTGTTGCGGGCCTCGTCGAAGAGGCGGTCGCGCAGCTGGCGCGACGTGACGTAGTCGCCCTCGCGGCCGCTCAGCGGTCCGTTGTTTACGCGGAAAGCCATCGAGAGGGTGGGCTCGTCGACGTGCACGGGATCGAGCGGCGCGGGCGTTTCGGGATGCGAGAGGCTCTCGCCCAGCCCGATGCCCTCCACCCCGGCCACGGCCACGATGTCGCCCGGACCGGCCGTGTCGGCCTCCACGCGCTGCAGGCCCTCGTAGGTAAAGAGGGCCGTCACCTCGGCGGTTTCTTGCGAGCCGTCGCGGTGGCACAGGCTCACGCGCTGGCGGTTGCTGAGCGTGCCTTGCTCGACGCGGCCCACGGCCACCGGGCCGAGGTAGTTGTCGCGCTGCACGCTGGTGACGAGCACTTGCAGCGTGGCGCTGGGGTCGCCCGCGGGCGGCGGTACGGTCTCCAGAATTTGGTCGAGGAGCGGATGCAGGTCCGTCCAGGCGTCGTCATCGTCGAGGTTGGTGGTGCAGCGGCCCTCGGTGGCGATGGTGTACAGCACCGGAAACTCGATCTGCTCGGCATCGGCGCCCAGGTCGATGAACAAGTCGTAGATGGCGTCCAGCGTCTCGTCGGGGCGCGCGTCCTTCCGGTCGATCTTGTTGAGCACCACGATGGCAGGCAGCTCCAGCTCTAGGGCCTTCTGCACCACAAAGCGGGTTTGCGGCAGCGGCCCCTCGGCGGCATCCACAAGCAGCATGATGCCATCCACCATGCGCAGGGTGCGCTCCACCTCGCCGCCAAAATCGGCGTGGCCCGGCGTATCGACGATGTTGATCTTGTGTTCGCCGTAGCGCACCGCCGTATTCTTGGCCATGATGGTGATGCCCTTTTCGCGCTCCAGGTCCATCGAGTCCATCACGCGCTCCTGCACGTCCTCGTTGTCCCGAAACGTGCCGCTTTGCCACAGCATGGCATCGACGAGGGTGGTTTTGCCGTGGTCGACGTGCGCCACAATGGCGATGTCGCGGAGGTTGGTCTGCTGCATGGAAGGAGCGTATTGGCCGAGTAGAAGGATCGTAGCGGAAACGGGCGACCCGGCTGAAGTTTCCGCGGTCTAACGCCGAGGCGGGAGCGCAGCGCGCGTCCACGACACAATTCAACCATGCTTCGCGGGGCGCGCGGGCGGCGAAGCCGTAACATCTTTGTGTAGCGCCTTGCGCAGGAGGAACGGCCCGTGGTATGCTACACGTGCACACCGTCCACTGATTGTTGAAACGTCCGCCCAGCCCCATGATGCGCTCCGTCCCGGTTCTTCTCCTTTGTGCCTTTGTACTGGCCGCATGCGGCGGCTCCTCGTCCGATGCGCCGGCCGACGCTTCGTATGCCGACAGCATGGCGCAGCAGCATCAGGGGGATACGCCCGAGGCCACGGCGGCCGTGCGCGAGCCTCACATTCCGGTAAACGCGGCCACCGTGTCGTACCACACCACCGATGCCGGCGAGGCGGTGACGGGCTACATGGCGGAGCCGATGAATGCCGATTCGGTGCTTGCGCAGCGCGGCCTTACCCCCGACAGCACCCAGCTGCCGGGCGTGGTGCTCATCCATGAATGGTGGGGCCTCAACGACAACATTCGGGCCTATGCGCGCCGCGTGGCGGGCGAGGGCTACCGCGTGCTGGCTGTGGACCTCTACAACGGCATGACGGCGGAAACGCCCGAAGGCGCTCGCGACTTGATGTCGACCGCGATGCAGAACGAGGACCAGCTGCTGGCCAACCTTGCGGCGGCGCAAACCTTCCTGCGTACCGAGAGCGGCGCGCCCGAGGTGGCCGTAATGGGCTTTTGCTTTGGCGGCGGCATGGCCCTGCAGGCAGCGGTCAATCAGCCGAAGGCGTGGAACGGCGCCGTGGTGTACTACGGTCGCGTGGAAGGCGTTGAGCCGAGCGACGTGCGCCCCATCGCCTTTCCCATCGTAGGATTTTACGGCGGCCAGGATGGCAGCATTCCGGTGGAAGGGGTGACGGACTTCGAGGAGATGCTGGAGCAGGCCGGCGTAACGGCCAACATCTACATCTATGAGGATGCCGGCCACGCATTTGCAAACCCCTCGGGCACCAGCTTCAGCCCGAAGGCCGCGGCCGATGCGTGGGACAAGGCCACGCAGTTTCTCCGCAAATACCTGTACGATGGCCCGCCCGCTGCGGAACCCGCTTCGTAACCAGCGGTCGGCTTATGGCCATGCGCCCGGTGGCTTTCCAACGAGCTGCCGGGCGTTCGCTTGTCTGCTCTGATTGGACCCGTTGTTATGCCTTCGTTTCCGCCCCTGCAAAACGACTTGATCCTCCGCGCGGCCCGCGGGGCGCCCACCGCCCGCACGCCGGTGTGGATGATGCGCCAGGCCGGACGCTACCTGCCGGAGTACCAGGCGGTGCGCGCCAAGCATTCCTTTTTTGAGGTGGTGGGCACGCCCGAGCTGGCCGCCGAGGTGACGCTGCAGCCCATCGAGCGCTTTCCGCTGGATGCGGCGATCATCTTTTCGGACATCCTCGTCATCCCGCAGGCGCTGGGGCTCACGGTAGAGATGGTGCCGGGCAAGGGCCCGCACTTTCCCGAGCCGCTGGATGGGCCCGCGGCCCTCGATCGGCTCGTCACGCCCGACCTAGACGCGGCCCTCGGGCACGTGTTTGAGGCCCTTACGCTCACGCGCCATCGCCTCGACGGCCGGGTGCCGCTCATCGGCTTTGCCGGGGCGCCGTGGACGCTCATGGCCTACATGATTGAGGGGGGCGGCAGCAAGACCTACAAACAAGCGCGGGCCTGGCTGTACCGCCATCCCGACGCGGCGCACGCGCTCCTCGAACGCCTCGCTACCCTCATCGGCGACTACCTCGTGCGGCAGATCGACGCCGGCGCGCAGCTCGTGCAGGTGTTCGACTCGTGGGCGGGCCTGCTTGGCCCGTCTACGTTTCAGACGTTCGGCCTGCCGTACCTCACGGCAATTGCCGAGCGCGTGAAAGCAGCCCATCCCGACACCCCGGCCATTGTGTTTGCCAAGGGCGCGCCCTACGCGCTGGATGCCCTGGCCGACACGCCGTACGACGTCATCAGCCTCGACTGGACCATGGACCCCGCCGCGGCACGGCAGACGGTAGGCGCGCGGGCGGTGCTGCAGGGCAACCTCGACCCCTGCGCGCTCTATGCCGCCCCGGCCGACATCCGGCGGCACGTCCACGACATGCTCGCGGGCTTCGGGCCGCAGCCGCACATCGCCAACCTCGGCCACGGCATGCACCCCACCCACGACCCCGAGCACGCGCGCGCCTTCATCGAAGCCGTGCACGACGTCTCCGAGCAGATGCACGGCGGCTAGCACGCGTGCCGCGACGCCACGTATCAACCGGACGAATGCGCACGCTGCTGGTAGCGCGTTGCACCCGGCCGTGTCGATCCCTATGTTGAGGGTCCGTTCGGTTTGTGCCTGCTGGCTTGCGTGCTGCCTCCCTTATGCCTGATGCCTCCTCATCGTCCTCACGCCCGACGGCCGCTGCTCACGGAGCGTCCGAGGAGACGTCTGCGGCGGCGTTGCCCTCAGCGCGTGGCGACGGACAGGCCCAACCGTCCCCCGCTGAGGCGCGCCAAAAACAGCGCTCGCCGCTCGCGGACTTCGATCCGCTGGCGCCGTACCGGGGCGCGCTGCGGCGCTTCTTTACGGTGTATCGCCACGTGGTGGGGCTCCTCATGGGCGGGCACCTGGCGTACGTCCGCTCGCTGCCCGATGTGCAAACGCGCGGCCTGCGGTCGCCGGGCAAGCGGCTGCTGGCCGTTCTGCTGCGCCCCCTGGTGCAACGCGACCTGCGCACGCTGCCGTTTCCGGTACAACTGCGCAAGCGCCTCGAAATCTTAGGCCCCACCTTTACCAAACTCGGCCAAATCCTGGCCATCCGCGAGGACCTCTTGCCGCCGGTCATCACGAAGGAGCTGGAGCGGCTGATGGATCACCTGCCGCCGATTCCGTTCGTGCAGGTGCAGGACATCTTGAGGGAGGAGCTGGGCGGCGCGGTCGCGGATCATTTCCAGTGGGTCGACGAGGAGCCGCTGGGCTCGGCCTCCATCGCCCAGGCGCACCGCGCGCGCACCCTTTCCGGCGACGACGTGGTCGTGAAGGTGATTAAGCCCGGCAGCCGCGATGTGGTGACCTCCGACTTGAAGCTGCTGGAGTTTTTTGGGGTGTTCTTGCAATGGATCATCCCGCAGTACCAGCCGCAGCAAATCATTGACGAGTTTAGCGCCTACACGCTGCGTGAGGTCGATTACACCTTCGAGGCCGACCATGCCGAGGTGTTTGCAGCCAACTTCCAGGAGGAACCCGGCATTGTCTTTCCGTCCATTTACCGGCACCTGAGCACCGAAAATGTGCTTACCATGTCGTTCATTGACGGGCTGCGGCCGGGGGCAGCGGCGGCACGGCAGCTTTCGCCCGAGGAGCGTGCACGGGTGATCGATCTGGGCGCAACGGCCATCATTCGCATGCTGTACCAGGACGGCTTCTTCCACGCCGATTTGCACGCCGGAAATTTGAAGATCATCCCGGGCGACACGCCACAGGACCTGAAGGTAGGCTTTATCGACTTGGGGATGGTGGGGCGGTTTGGGCCGCGCGTGCGGCAGCGGATGCTCTATTATTTTTACGCGCTGGTGCGGGGCGATGTGGAGAATGCGGCGCGGTATCTGCTGGAAATGGCGCGGGTGGGCGAGGGCGGCGATCCGCAGGGCTTTCGGCGCGCCGTGACCGACCTGGTGCGGCACTTTTCCGCGGGCCGCGGGCGGGCGCCCAGTATTGCCCACATGATTTTGGAGTCGCTGAGTTTAGGCGCGCGCTATCGCGTGTTTTTTCCGGTGGAGATGACGCTGATGGTGAAGGCGTTGGTGACGTTTGAGGGCGTTGGGCGCACGCTCGATCCGTCGCTCGACGTGATGGAAGTGTCGCGTGCACACGTGCGCTCCATCTTTCGGGAACGGTTCGATCCGCGACGGCTAAGCCGCGAGCTGATCAGCGGGATGCCCGAGGTGCTCGACCTGATGGTGCAGCTGCCCGAGCTGCTCTCCTCCGGGGCGCACGCGCTTGAGGGGCGGCTGAGCAACCGCGCGCCTGAGGGCAATCCGCTGGCCGATCTGCGCAGCGGCATCATTGCGGGGGCCTGCATCATCGCGGGCGTCCTGGCCGCGGTGCAGGGGGCGGCAGTGTGGCTGTGGGCCGGGCTGTTGGCCCTGGGCGCGGGGCTCGCGCTGTTTGGACGCTGAGCATGGCATACAACGGGCGCGCATCTCGATGGCAGTGCTGACGCCGCTTGCTCCTTCAATGCCATGAATGGTTGGTTTGGATGAGCAGGTAGACGCCTGCGTTAAGACCAACGGTTGACGACGAGCGCTGTGATACCTATGCTGTAGGGGCATTTCTGCAAACGGGATGCGCCCAAGAAGTACTCTTCCTTACCTACTCCACGACGTATGGCCTCCTCATCATGGAATCCCCTATCATCTTCTGAGGAGCAGGAGGTAGTGCCAGGGAAGCAAGGCGGCCTGGGTACGTTTGGCGGGGTGTTTACCCCATCGATCCTGACGATCCTCGGGGTCATTATGTACCTTCGGTACGGATGGGTCGTGGGGAACGTTGGGCTGCTGGGTGCACTGCTCGTCGTGACGCTGTCGACGGGCATCACGCTGCTCACCGCCTTTTCCATCGCTTCCATTGCGACGGACCAGCGCGTGCGGATCGGCGGGGCGTACTACATGATCAGCCGCTCGCTGGGGCTGGAAACGGGCGGCGCCGTGGGCATTCCGCTCTTTTTTGCGCTGGCCCTCTCGGTTGCGCTCTACACGGTGGGGTTTGCCGAGAGCGTCGTCAGCGTCTTTCCCGGCTTGAATCAGCGCGTGGTCGGCCTCGTCACGACCCTGGGTGTGGCGGCCATTGCACTCGTCTCCGCTAAGGCCGCTATCCGCGCACAGTACGTCATTATGGCGGCCATTGGGGTGTCCCTGATATCGCTCTACTTCGGGAGCCCGGTCGAGCCGAGTGACATCGAGATGTGGGGGGCTCGCGATCGCCTCTCTGAGCCATTCTGGGTCGTTTTTGCTGTCTTTTTTCCGGCCGTTACGGGCATCATGGCGGGCGTGAACTTGTCCGGAGATCTGAAGGATCCGGGAAAATCGATTCCAACGGGTACGTTTGCAGCTGTAGGGGTGGGCTACCTGATCTACATGACGTTGCCTCTCGTGCTGGCCACGCGGGCCGATGCCGCGACGCTGATCGAAGACCCACTCATCATGCGACGGATCGCTTTCTGGGGCGATGCCATCCTGCTGGGGGTCTGGGGCGCGACCCTTTCTAGCGCTGTGGGCAGTATTTTGGGCGCGCCGCGTGTGATGCAGGCCCTGGCGCGCGATGGCGTGCTGCCGCGCTGGCTTCGGTGGCTGGGCCATGGCAGCGGCGAGGAGGACACGCCGCGCTATGGGACGCTACTCACGATGGGCATTGCACTGTTGGCCGTCGGGCTTGGCGACCTGAATGCCATTGCGCCGGTGCTTACGATGTTCTTCCTGACAACCTACTGCGTGTTGAACGTCGCCGCCGGCATCGAAACAGCCCTAAACAGTCCGTCGTTTCGTCCGACCTTCAAGGTGCACTGGAGCTTTTCGCTGCTGGGCGCTGCCGGCTGCCTGGCGGTCATGTTTCTCATTAACGCGACAGCCACCGTGATTGCCATGGTCGCTGTGAGTGCGATCTTCGCATGGCTCAAACGGCGTGGGCTACAGGCTGCCTGGGGCGACGTCCGGCAAGGCCTCTGGATGGCGGCCGTCCGGGCCGGCCTGATGCGGTACAGCGGGCGGCCCGATCCTAAAAACTGGCGCCCGCACATTCTCGTGCTCACCGGGGCGCCCACGAGCCGGTGGCATCTTATTGACCTGGCCTCGTCGTGGACCCACAACCGGGCGCTCATGACTGTGGCTACCGTGCTGCCCGACGAGGGCTTCTCGCTCGAGCGCCAGCAGAACATGCAGAATCTCATTAAGGAGTATCTCGCAGAGCGCGGGGTGCAAAGCCTCGTGCGTACGATTCGTGCCGAGAACCCCTTCGAGGGGTCCGAGCGCCTGGTCGAAGCGTACGGGCTAGGCGAGTTGGCTCCGAACACGGTTCTCCTGGGTGACACGCGCGATCCGGCACATCACGAGCGGTACTGCGCCATGATTCGTCGCCTGTACCACGCCGGGCGAAACGTCATCATTGTGCAGCAAGAGGAGGATCAGGACCTTGGCTCGCGTAAGCGCATCGACGTCTGGTGGGGCGGCCTGAAAGGAAACGGTGGCTTGATGAAGATCATGGCGTATCTCCTTCAGACAAGCCTCCGCTGGCAAGAGGCCCAGGTGGTGCTCAAGATGATGGTGGAGACTGAGGCGGCTGCCGAGGATGCCTACTCCAACATTAACCCCATTCTTCAACGCATGCGCACAGGAGCCGAACTGGACGTGATTGTCAGCCGCGGGCGCTCCTTCGAAGAGGTCCTCCATACTTCATCTCGCGACGCTAACCTGATCTTTATGGGCTTGGCTGCGCCGGACGAGACAGACCATTTTACGGCCTATTACGAAGCGCTTCGAGCGAAGACGGAGGACCTTCCGCCGACGGTTTTCTTCCTTGCAGCAGAGCCTATGGCGTTCGAAGAAATGCTGATCGATTGAAAGCTTTGAGCTTCCAAAAGGCCCCATCACATACCGACGGAGCACCCGCGCCGTTGCGCGCTGTAGTCGGACGACGCAACGAGTCGGTCAGGTAGCTGCAAGCCGGGCGTTGAAGCTGTCGATTTGGTCCGCCATGTCTGCGAGTGTTGCATGCGTGAACAACGTTTCGAGGCGGCTGCGCTCGGTGGTCCATCGGTCGTGCAGCGGGCAGGGGGCCTCATCGCTGCAGCCGGGCAAGCCCAGCACGCACGTCTCAAAGAGATCGGACCCATCGATGGCTACCACAATCTCGCGCAGCGTAATCTCATCCGCGGGTCGCGTAAAACGCACGCCGCCCTTGGGCCCCCGCATCGATTCCACCAGCGAAGCCGCCTTTAGCTGCTGGAAGATCTTGGTTAAGAACGGAAACGAGATATCAAGCTCATCGCTAATCGTGCGAATTGACACGTACCCGGCGCGGTCCAGGTGCGCCAGGTAAAGCGCAGCGCGAAGTCCGTATTCACAACTGTTGGAAAGCATACAATCGATCGAAGCAAGAAGGTCTCACGAGCTGCCCCTCAACAGAAGCAGCGTGCCATGCAGGCAGGTCATGCCGCAGCGGCTCACCTTGGAAGGCGAAAGGCCAGGGAGGTCTGTGCCGGGGGACTCCTCGTAGATGCTGGCGCATCCGCGTCAAGGAAATCAGTAGCCGTCAGGTCTGTCGAGGAGTGCGGCGCGGTGGGATAATTGGCGTACCGGGACAGCCGGCGTGTGTCGTGATGAATAAGGTCCGGATTGATACGAATGACGAAGACAGGCGGTACACGGACACGCGAGTTACTGCATGTATATGCCCTGCGCAGGGGATTTCGTCCCGGCCTCGGGGCGATCTGTTGCGAATACACCGCAAAGAATAGTATTTTGTATTTTTTGAGCCAAGCACTATTTGAAGCGCCAGCACATGCGGCGGCATTGTGGGGTTTTCGCCGGCCACGCTACTCGATAGTTGCAGGAAACGACGGCGCCAACGCAGAAGACGACTGTTCGCCATCGGCCGTGTAGAAGCGCAGGCGGCCCTCGGGGTCGCAGATCCAGACCTCCGTCGCCCCTTCCTCGAAGTACAGCTGTCGCTTGGCCGCCATCTCCGTGTCGGTGTTGCTTTCGGAGCGCACCTCGACGCAGAGTTCGGGCATCACCGGGCTCGCCTCTGCGTTCCCAGGAATTTGCTGGATTCGTTCCTCAGACATCCACACCACATCGGGCACTCTGATGCCTTTCGGAGTGTCGAGGGCAAATTCAACGGCGGGCTCGCCTGGCGTCTGTATGTGCTGAACCAGCTGGGTAAGGATGCGTGACTGCAAAAAGCTGTGCTGTGGTTTATGCGGACTCAAAACGAGGTGGCCGTGCGCATTGGTCTCAATCTTGAACGGTAGGTCTTGCAGCTGCGGATCGTGCAGCGCGCGGTGCCAGAGCGAAGCAGTAGCCGGTTCCATGGGGCCCCCTGTGACGTGTGCCGGGCAATGGTGTGACAGGGAATCGTACCCGAGCGGGCGCCGGGCGATCCGCGGAAGTTAGTGAGACGGATAACACCGATCCGGAAGCAAATTGCCGAGTGCCTGCGCCATGTCGACGATCCCGAGCTTGGAATCAGCATGGTCGACCTGGGGGTCATCGAATCTTAGCGAAACTACAGTCCCTTTATCTATCGTATGAGCAATTGCTCACTTGAACAAATCAAAATCTGATGCGCCTCTCTCTGCTGAACATACGAAGCCGTCTGAAGCCGCTCGTGTGGCTTCTGCTTGTGACCGTGCTTCCGTCGTTCAGCCCGCATCTGGCGCAGGGAATGGTGCTCTGCATCAGCGAGAGTCACGTCGCTGTGGAGTCGGCCCGCGCCGATCATCATGACGAAAGCAGGGCGCAGGCAAGCACGCTGTCGTCGCATTCGTTGCCCATGGTGGCGACCTTTGGGGACGCTCAGCCCACTGCCGTAGACGACGTCTCTTGCACGGACGTGCCGATTCGGATGACGCGCGCAGACGATGTGTGCCATCCGGTTATACAGGTGGACACGTCGGGCGCGGACAAGCACTCCGTAGACCGGGTCGTTGCTTGGCTTGACCGGGACCGGCCCACCCGCTCCCCACATTCTATTCTTTCATCGGACGAGTCCACCGGCTTTTCTTCTCGTCCGCACAGCACCGTCGTGCTGCTGATATAGTCGCTCTCTGATCAGTCGCCTATCCCTGGCGACACCCTGCCTTCTGCTGTCAATCCACCGGCAGACTGTATCTGCACGGCGCTTCTCACGCCTGTGCAAGTGCCACCATTCTGGCTGCCTCCTCCAATCCTGATCAGAGCACCACTTATGAACCCGTGGTATATCTCCATCCTACCCGTTTTTCTTGCTGCCGGGCTCCTCGCCGGTTGTGCAACCACGCACGATGCTGCCTGGCCGGACTCCCGGCCTTTGGGGCCAGACACGGCGGCGTATCGCCCCCCGATCGACGTAGACCGGGCTGCGGACCGTGCCGCAATAGACGCTGAAGGCCGCATGCTCACGCTCGATGACACGCTCTCCTTGCCCGAGGCGCTCGCGCTGGCGCTCCAGGAAAACCCGCGGCTGCGATCGTTTGCCTGGGAGGTGCGCGCTCGCGAGGCACAGGTCCTTCAGGCTGGGCTCTATCCCAACCCCACGCTCTCTGCAGAAGCGGAGAGTCTACCGACAGATGCCCCCTTTGATGGGTTCTCGGGAGCCGAGCAATCCGTGCGCCTGGGCGTGCCCTTGGAGCTCTGGGGACGACCCTGGAAGCGGCGCGATGTGGCCGAGGCTACGCGCGACCTGGCTGGGTGGACCTACGAAGCCGTTCGCCTCGACGTGACGACGCAGGTGACGCAGGCGTTCATCGGCGTGCTGGCGGCGCAAGAGCGCGTGCGCCTCGCCGAAGCCCTCGTCGGCCTCTCCAAGGAGGTCTACCAGACGGTACGCCGGCAGGTTGAAGCCGGCAAGGTAAGCCCGGTGGAGCAGACCCGCGCTCGCGTGCCGCTCTCTGAGGCGCGCATCCAGCTCAGCCGCGCCCGACAATCCCTTGCCGCCGCCCGCAATACACTAGCCGGCACATGGGGGCGTCTGGAGAGGCCGCCCTTCGAGGCCGTTACGGGAACGTTTGGTCCCGTGCACAAGCCCCCCTCACTGCGTGCCTTGCAGCCGCTGGCCGCGCGCAACCCCCGCATTGCACGCCAGCAAACCAACATCCGGCAGGCCGAGGCACGGCTTGCGCTGGAGAAGGCAAGCCGCTTCCCGATCCCCAAGCTCACGGCGGGCTGGCAACGCTTTGGTGGGCTGGGCACGGAGGCCTTCACCGCAGGCATCGCCCTGCCGCTCCCGCTGTTCGACCGCAACCAGGGGGCTACGCAGCGCGCCCGCTACCGCGTGCAACGCGCCCAGGCGCAACGGGAGGACGCCCGGGTGCAGGTCGACACGGCCCTGACGCGGGCCTACCACCGCCTCGCCGCGTCCTACAACGAAGTACGGACGCTCCGCAGCGAGACGCTTCCCGCCGCCCGATCGGCCTTCAAGGCCATCCGCCAGGGCTACCGCGCGGGGAAATTCAGCTCCCTCGACGTGCTCGACGCCCAGCGCACGCTCTTTGACGTGCGACGCCAGGAGGTGCGCGCCCTGAGTGACTATTACCAGCGCCGCGCCACCGTTGAGCGGCTCATCGCCACGCCCCTGGCAGCAGTGACCAATGAATAATTCTCCTTTGAGCGCTCCCCAGGAGCCACCCACGCCCCACCGTCCCTTCCCCGCTAAGTATCCAATGATGATCCGAGTTATGAAGACGATCACACGTTTCCTTCCGTCGCTCTCGCTGCCGTCTGCTGTGCGGCCTCTCTTCTCCATTGCACTGCTGGTGCTGGCCACGCTGATGCTAGCGGGCTGTGGGGGCTCGGAGGCGACGCCCCAGCACGCTGGACAGCATCAAGACGAGAAAGCTGCGGGTGAGCATGCCCAGCATTCGGAGGGCGCGCCACGCGGTGTGGCCATGACGCCGGCGCAAGCAAAAGCCATCGGCATTCGCCTCGACACGCTGCAGGCTGGCAGCGCCACCTCGGTGCTGAGCCGCCCCGCCGCGGTGCACTTCGACATGGACCGCACGGCGAACGTTGGACCGCGCATTGAAGGCAAGGTGCGACGCGTGACGGCCGACCTCGGGGAACGGGTAGAAGTCGGCGAGACGCTGGCCATCATGAGCAGCGTGGAGCTGGGCAAAGCCAAAGCGCAGTACCTGACGGCCAAGGCGCGCCTCAACACCCAAAAACGCGCCTACGAACGGGAGCAGACCCTCTATGCCGATAGCATCTCCAGCGAGGCGGCCCTTCTCGAAGCGCGCGCGGCCTTTGAAGAAGCACAGGCGGAGCTGAAGGCAGTGCACGAGACGCTGCGGCTCTATGGGCTTTCCGAGGCCGAAGTCGAAACAGAGCAGTCCCACGGTGAGCCGCTCTCGCACTTTCACGTAACCAGCCCGATCGCGGGCACGCTGCAACAACGCGACGCCGCGCCCGGCGAGACGATCGGTGCGCAGGAAACGCCGTTCCATGTGGCTAACCCCTCGCGCATGTGGGTCATGATTGACGCCTACGAGCGTGACGTACCCGTCCTGCGAACGGGTCAGCGCGTGTCGCTCTCCGTGCGTAGCCTGCCGGAATCCTCCTTCGAGGGCACCATCGATTTCGTTTCGCAGACGCTCGATCCTGAGACGCGTACGTTGCGGGTCCGTGCAATCGTCGACAACAACCGCCGCCTCCTGCGCGACGGGATGTACGGGCAGGCGCGCATCTATACCGATACGCACGTCACCAGCGCCCTCGTGTCCACCGATGCCGTGCAGACCATCGATGGCCAGTCGGTTGTGTTTGTACCGGGCGACGAGGTGGGGCACTTTCGTGCTGTCCCTGTGCGCACGGGCGACGAGTCGCAGGACGGAATGATAGAAATTGTGGGCGGCTTGCAGCCGGGCGACGTGGCCGTCACGCGCGGCGCCTTCGAACTCAAATCAGCGCTTACAGCATCCACACGTAGTGCGGCACACGGCCACTAAGTACGCACATCGCTTATTATCGCCGCGCTTTGCTGACCCCAATCCTTCTTTTTTTATGATTGAACGTATTATCGACGCCTCGCTCCGCAACCGCCTGATGGTGCTAATCCTCATTATGGGGATCGCGGGGGCGGGCTACTGGGCGTTTACCGAAGTGCCTGCCGATTCGTACCCTGACGTTTCACCAACCCTCGTACAGGTGTTCACCGTGAGTCCGGGCCTCTCGCCCGTCGACGTCGAGAAGCAGATCAGCTACCCGATCGAGATTTCGATGTACGGCATTCCGAAGCTCAAGCGCGTGCAAAGTACGTCGATCTTTGGCCTCTCCCGGGTGAACGTCTATTTTGAAAATGGGACCGATATCTACTTTGCGCGCCGCCTGGTGATGGAGCGCCTGGCCAAAGCCCGCGACCGGATCCCCCCCGGTCTGGGCAACCCGCAGTTGGGTCCCATCACTACAGGCCTTGGCACCATCATGATGTACGAGGTCCGCAACGAACGGGGAGCCAACCACTCGCTCACCGAACTGCGCACGGCCCAAGATTGGATCGTGAAGCCGCGGCTGCGTACGGTCCAGGGCGTCACCGGCGTGCTCTCCATCGGCGGTTATGTGAAGCAGTACCAGGTCAACCTCGACATGAACGAGCTCCTGGCGCGCGGCCTCACCGTGGCGGATGTAGAGAAAGCCCTGGGTGCTAACAATCGCAACGTCGGCGGCTCGTTCATCGAGCGGGGCGGCGAGGAATACATCGTGCGCGGCTACGGCTGGATTCGCCCGGGCGAGGACGGGCTGGATGACATCCGCAACATTGTGCTGGGCAGCCACAACGGCACGCCGGTGTACGTAAGCGAGGTCGCCAAGGTCACCTTTGGCCCGGCCATCCGGCGCGGGGCCCTCATGGCCAGCCGGCGCATCAGCGATACGTCGCAGGCTGCGGCGCAGAACGGATCCGTTGTGCAGAACACATCGGCGGCACAGAACACATCAGCGGCGCAAAACGCCTCCGCGGCGCCGGCTTCCGAGGAAACAGTGGGCGGCTTCGTCCAGAAGCTCATCGGCACGAACACGCAGGGCGTGCTGGCCCGCGTCAACGAGCAAATCGCCGCGATCAACGAAGCCCTGCCAGAGGGCATGCGGCTGGTTCCCTTCTACTCGCAGGGCGCGCTCGTCGACAAGGCGATGAGCACTGTCACGAATGCGCTCGTATTTGGCGCAGTGCTCGTTCTGCTGGTCCTCTACCTCTTTATGGGCGACGTGCGTTCGACGCTCATCATCATGACGACGGTGCCCTTGGCCTTCCTCACTGCCTTCATCGGCATGTGGGTCGCCGGGCTCTCGGCCAACCTCATGACGCTCGGCGCGCTCGCCATCTCCATCGGCATGATCGGCGACGGTACCACCGTAGTGGTTGAGAACGTGTATCGCATGCTGGAGGAGCTCGAGGAAACCGAAAACATCTCGATGGTGCGCCTGGTGAGTGAAGCCGCGCGCGAGGTCGGACGGCCGGTGGTGTTTGCCACCAGCATTATCATCATCGTCTTTCTGCCGCTCTTTACGCTCCAGGGCGTGGAAGGCAAAATGTTCTCGCCCATGGCGTATACGATCACCTTCGCGCTGCTGGGCGCGATGTTCTTGGCCGTTACGTTTGCGCCGGTCGTCAGCAGCTATCTGGTGTCGCCACAGCAGATTTCCGGCGGGGAGCCCCGGCTGGTGCGCTGGCTGAAGGCGCGCTTTCGGCCGCTGGCCCATTGGAGCGTAGCGCGCCCCCGGACCGTGTTGGCGACGGTGAGCGCCCTCTTTCTAGGGAGCCTGGTCCTCTTCCCGTTCCTGGGCTCCGAGTTCGCGCCGACGCTCCGGGAGGGCACGTTCGCCGTCCGCGCCGTGCTCCCGCCCAGTGCAAATCTGGAGTCTACCCAGGCGTACACGCGCCGCGTGCAGGCCGTCTTTCAGGAATTTCCGGAAGTGGAATCTGTCTACTCGCGCGTGGGCCGCGCCGAGGTGGGCGGCGACCCCGAACCGGTGAATGTCATTTTCAACGTGGTTGGGCTCAAACCGCTCGACGAATGGTCATCGGGCCGCAGCTACGAGGCGCTGCAAACCGTCATGGCCGAGCGGCTGCAAGAGCAGGTGCCGGGCATTGCTGCCAACTTCTCCCAGCCCATCCAGCTCCGCACCGATGAGCTCCTGAGCGGCGTGCGCGCCCAGGTCGTGGCCAGCCTCTACGGCGAGGACCTGGAGGTGCTCGCCCAGAAGGCGCAGGCCATGAAAGAAGTCATCGAGACGGTGCCGGGCGCTGTCGACGTGCGGGCGCAGCAGCAGGGCGGTAAGCCGCAGGTGCTCGTACGGCCGGATCGGCAGGCGCTGGCCCGGCTGGGCATTTCGGTGGATGCTTTGTTAGCCACCGTGGAAACGGGGATCGGCGGCTCGACGGCCGGACAAGTGTTTGAAGGCATCCGGCGCTACGCCGTCTTTACGCGCTTGCAAGAGGGCGAGCGGAGCCAGATTGAGCAGGTCCGTCAGCTTCCCATCCGCACGGCGAAGGGGGCTATCGTGCCACTGGAGCAGGTCGCGGACGTGGAGGTCTTCACCGGACCGAAGCAGATCTCACGCAACAAGGCCAGCCGCCGCACCTACGTGCAGCTCAACGTGCGCGGGCGCGACATGGGCTCGGTCGTCGAAGAGATCCAGCGGAAGGTGAAAGCGCAGGTCGACCTGCCGCCGGGCTACTTCGTCAAATACGGCGGACAGTTCGAGAATCAACGCCGGGCCATGCAGCGGCTCTACGTCGTCGTGCCCATTACGTTGGCCCTCATCTTTCTGATGCTCTTTTCCACCTTTAGCAGCCTGCGCTACGCCACGCTCATCTTCCTGAACGTGCCGTTCGCTACGATCGGCGGCATCGTGGCACTGTGGCTCGGTGGGCTCTACGTGTCCGTGCCGGCGGCCGTAGGGTTCATCGCGGTCTTCGGCGTGGCCGTCTTGAACGGCGTCGTGCTGGTCAGCTATATCAACCAGCTGCGCGCAGCGGGACGATCCATGCAGGAGGCCACCGTCACTGGCGCGGAGCTGCGTTTGCGGCCGGTGCTCATGACGGCGCTCACCACGTCGTTGGGACTCCTGCCGCTTCTCTTGACCGACGCTATCGGCTCGAACGTGCAGCGCCCGCTGGCGGCGGTCGTCATTGGCGGGCTGGTCACCTCAACTTTGCTAACGCTCTTCGTGCTGCCGAGCATCTACCCGTGGTTTGCTGAAGACGTCGGCGAAGCTGCGATTTAAGCCGTACCCGCAGGCCGGGCTAGCGGTCTTCAGCCCGGCTCTTTGTTTTTACTCACCGAAGGTCAACAACCATGAAAGAAATTAAAGCCTTTGTTCGTCCGAACCAGGCCGATCGGGTCATTGACGCGCTCGAAAACAGCCCCGAGTCGCCGGGCGTCACTGTCAGCGACGTGCGGGGCTACGGCCATCCGAAAGGAGGCGGTCCTGCGCAGCTTACCCAGCGGACAAAACTGGAAATCGTTGTGCCCGACGTGCAGGTTGAATCCGTGTTGGATACCATCATCGAATACGCTCACACCGGGCGGTATGGCGACGGGAAGATCTTCGTTTCCAACGTGACAGGCGCCGTGCGCATCCGCACCGGCGAGCGCGATGAGGCCGCCGTGCGGTTCCCTGACGCAGAATGAATCGGCCAAGCCTTCTTGGGCATTGTGGCTCGTTGCGTTTCACCGTTCCCAAGGGGCGGTAAGTACGCGAGGTGAACCTTCTGGGGGATTGTATGCATAAATTAGCCTATCTGTTTGCCTCCAGAACCTGTGACCTATGCCGGACGACGTTACCACCTCTTGCGGCACCGATACAACCCCAGAGGCGGCTCTCCCGAGTGATGCCGTTACAGCGGTTACCGTTCAGCTCCTGAAAGGGTTTGCCGACGAGACGCGCCTGAAGATCCTGTGCCTCCTTCGCGGGCGCGAGATCTGTGTGCACGAGATCGTCAAGGCCCTTGACGTAAGCCAGTCGGCCGTGAGCCATCAGCTCCGTACGCTGCGTGATGCCCGCCTCGTCGTGCATCGCCGGGAGGGGCGACACGTCTACTATCAACTAGCGGATGCCCATGTGGAAGAGATGCTCGACAATGCGCTCTCGCATGGTGAGGAAGCGGCCTGATCCCTATCTCATCCATTGACGGAATACCGTTCAATTCAAATCGTATGAGCAAATGATCATTCGATAGGCGAGGTTGACGGCGTGCCCCTGTGCACAACGTGTTCGAACGATTCGAATCAAACTGCACTGTCATCCGCTTTCTCGCGCCCCTCGGAATGAGGCAACCTGCGCAGATCCTAAAGCCGCCCGGCTAGGTGCCTGCGTGTAACGCATCCGGAAGCAACCGCACCGACCATCGCGTGCCGTTGATAGAAATGCCGCGATCGAAGCGCCTGTTCGCGGGGGCTTGCGGGCAGATTGGACGGGAGAGGCCATGCGTGCGTGGCCCTTTCCCCACCCGGCGGCACGCGCCACACGTTCTTCAACGCATACTACCGATTCTACTGATGGCTGATCACGCGTACGACTATGTTTTGCTGGGCACCGGGCAGGCCACCGGCACACTCATCGCAGATTTGCTAACGCGCGGCGGCTCCATCGCTGTCATTGAGGGTGGAGACGTCGGCGGTACGTGTGTGAACGTGGGCTGCACGCCTACCAAGACACTCGTAGCCAGCGCTAAGATAGCGCACAAGGCCCGCACAGCTTCTGAATACGGGGTCGAGACGGGGCCGGTGTCGGTTGACTTCGACACGGTGATGGAGCGCATGAATAGCATTCGTCATGGGAGCCGCGACGGACTGCGCGGCTGGCTCACGTCGGAAGAGGCCGTCACGTTTTATCATGACTGGGGCCGCTTCGTTGGCGAGAAAGCGATTGCTGTAGGCGATGCCACCATCACTGCGGAGACGATCTTCGTGAACGTAGGCGCTCGGGCACGCGTCCCGTCCATCGACGGCCTCGACGATGTCGACTGGCTCGATAACCGCCGCATCCTGGAGCTCGACGCGGTGCCGGAGCATCTCGTCATTGTGGGCGGCAGCTACATTGGGCTGGAGTTTGGCCAGGTCTTTCGGCGCTTCGGGGCTGAGGTCACGATCTTGGAGCGTGCCGACCGCCTCATTGGCCGCGAAGATCCCGACGTCTCGGCGGCGGTCCGTGAGATGCTGGAAGACGAAGGCATTAACATCGTGTGCCAGGCCGAAGCCGCCCACGTGACGCAGGCCGATGACGGCACAATCGCGGTAGACCTAGCCGCTAGCGACGGTGAGGCTGCGCGCACGGTCGCTGGTTCGCATCTGCTGATTGGCGCCGGGCGCGTGCCAAACAGCGACCGCATCGACGCCGCGGCCGGGGGACTTGCGCTCAACGATCGCGGCGAGATTGTTGTGAACGACGTGATGCAGACCGGCGTGGAGGGCGTGTATGCGCTGGGCGACGTCAACAGCGCGCCGGGCGCTTTCACGCATACCTCGGTTAACGACACCGAAATTGCGCTCAGCTACCTGTTTGGGGGCGATGTCCCCGGCGGGGTGCGCACCGTCGACGACCGGACCCTGACCTACGCGCTCTTCACCGATCCGCCGCTTGGCCGCGTGGGGCTCACCGAGCAGCAAGCGCTTGACGAGGGCATCAACCTGCTGAAGGCTACCCGCTCCATGGACCGCATCAGCCGGGCGAAGGAGATGGGCGAAACGAAGGGCTTCGTTAAAATCCTGGTGGATGCCGATACGTCGCAGCTTGTGGGCGCTTCGGTGCTTGGTGCAAACGGCGACGAGATCATCAGCTTGTTTGCTACCATCATGCATGCCGAGATGCCGTACGACGAGTTCCGGACCATCGTGCTTGCGCACCCGACGATCTCCGAGCTTATGCCGTGGACGCTCGACAGCTTAGAGGCGGTGACGCCGGCATAGAGCGTGCAGGAACGGGGGCGTGGGATCGGCGCGCAGCCATTTGTCGTGTACTCCACGCACAGGGGACGAATGGTTGAAACCGGTCTGCCCTGCTCGCAGTGTTCTACCACACACGCTCCGCATTCAACATTTTTTGCTGCTTATGGCTACCGATTCTGCGACGACGCTCATCTTGGGAGCCACGGGCACCGTAGGCCGGCGCCTCGTGAGAAAACTGGCATCCGGTTCTGCCCCGATCCGGGCGGCCACCCGCTTGCCCGAGGCGTACGCACCGCCCGGGGCCCGCGCGGAAGCGGTGCGCTTCGACTTCACCGACCCGTCGACCTTCGCCCCGGCGCTAGAGGGCGTAGCCCGCGTTTCTATGCTGGCGCCCTCCGACACGGCCGTCTACCCGCAGCTCGTTCCGTTCATCGACGCGGTGGCGCAGTCGCAGGCCGAGCACGTGGTGTTCATGACGGCGATGGGCGTGGACCAGGCGCCCGACGATGTGCCGCTGCGCCGCGCCGAACTGCATCTGCAGGCGAGCCCCCTGCACGCCACCCTCCTGCGGCCCAACTGGTTCATGCAAAATGTTCTGACGTACTGGCACGACATGATCATGGGCGACGGCGTGCTTCGGCTGCCGGCGGGCGATGCCCAGACGAGCTTCATTGACGCCGGAGACATCGCGGCCGTCGCGGCGGCGGCCCTCACCGATGCGGCACATCGCGGCACCGCGTACACGCTGACCGGTCCCGAGGCCCTCACCTATGCCGAGGCCGCCGACGTGCTGTCGCAGGTTTGGGGCCGCGACATCTCCTACGAGGCGGTCAGCGACGAAGCGGCCCGCGCGATGTTTGCGCAGGCGGGGCTTGACGAGGCGTATGCGCAGATGCTGGTGGGCCTGTTCCAGAACGTGCGCGCCGGCCACGCCGCGCCTGTCACCGAGGCCGTTGAGGAGATTACCGGGCAGCCGCCGCGCTCGTTGCAGCAGTTTGCCCGCGGTGCAGCAACGGCTTTTGCATCGTCGTGAACACCGGCGCGCGCGTCGGGTGGAACGTTGTCCCTCGAATCTTTCTCCAAGCGGTGAACGCCCATGCATATCATCACCACCATCGGACCCGAAAATGCGACGAAAGCCGTCCTGCCCTTCATTGCGGCCAAAGGCGCCATGAGCCAGGGCGAGGCGTCGGCGTTTTTTGCGATGCAAGAAGCCACCTACCTCGCCAGCACGCGCCATGCCGACTTGTCGGAGCTCAAGGCCCCCGGCCTGCCCACGGTACGGGCCGTCGTCGATGCGCTCCTGCAGCAGGACATGATTGAGGCGTTTGTGGTGTGCAAGCCGTGCGCCGAGGCCCGCGGCATCACAGCCGACGACTTGGCCCCGTGGGCGCGGTTTGGCGGGGCGGGCGACATGGCCAAGCAGGCAGCTGCCCACGACACCACCCTCACGTTTTGATGCGGACGCGGCGGTGCTCCTTCCCATAACCGACCGAGGCGTATGACCGACGAAACCACCCACGACCGCCAGTGGGCCTACGCGCTGCTACGCTTCATTCTGGGCATCAACATCTTCCTGCATGGTGCCGTGCGCGTGCCCAAGTGGGCCGCCTTTGCGGAAGGCATCACGCAGGCCTTTGCCGGTACCGTGCTGCCGGCCGTGCTGGTGCGGGCGTTTGCCTACGTGCTGGTGCCCTGGGAAGTGGTGGTAGGCGCCCTGCTCGTGATAGGGTGGAGGACGCGTGAGGCGCTGGTTGCCGGAAGCCTGCTCATGGCCGCGCTCGTGTTTGGCACGGCCCTTCGCGAGCAATGGGACGGCTTGGCCACGCAGATGTTGTACGTGCTTATCTACTTCGTGCTGCTGCATTTCCGCCAGTACAACGCGTGGGCGGTAGACACGTGGCGGGGGTAGCCGGGTCCGGATGCGACAAGGCGTCAGGCACGGGGCCTGGCGCGCATAACAGAGGGCGCGAGGTGCGTGGGGAGGCGCGGCCAAAAACGAGGCGTGTGCAGCTTAGGCCGCCGTGGCGTTGACGGCCTCCACGCGTTTGATTTGTGGGACGGAGCGCTTCAGGGCCTGCTCGATGCCCGCGCGCAGCGTCATGGTGCTCATGGGGCACGAGCCGCAGGCGCCGAGCAGCTCTAGCTCCACCACATGGTCGTCGGTGATGTTAAGCACGCGCACCGAGCCGCCATCGGCCATGAGGTACGGGCGTATGGTGTCGAGCGCCTCTTCAATCTGGTTGCGCAGGGCCGCGTCATTGGCGGGCGTCGCGTCGGGGGCATCGGGCATAGCAAAGCAAGCATCTACAGAATCGGTTGCGCACCATCAGGTACGGGAAGCCCCGGACAGGGTTCGCCGCCCGCTTAAAAATGGACGGCCCCCCGCGGCGCGCTAGCGGTAGAGGATTTCCACCTTTTGGGTCGGGTCTTGTTCGGCGTTGCGCAGGGCCACCTGTTCCACCGTTTGCTCCGCGATCTGGTGGAAGGCCTGGGCCGACGTGCTCTCCGGGTGACCGAGCACCACCGGCGTTCCATCATCGCCGCCTTCGCGCACGTGCTGTTCGATGGGCACTTCGCCCAAAAACGGCACATCGAGGTCTTGCGCGAGGGTACGCGCGCCGCCGCGGCCAAACAGGTAGTACTTGCGATCCGGCTGGTCGGGCGGGCTAAAGTAGGCCATGTTCTCGACGATGCCCACCACCGGTACGTTCACGTTGTCGAACATGGCCACGCCTTTGCGGGCATCGGCCAGCGCAATCTCTTGGGGGGTCGACACGATGAGGGCGCCGGTGAGCGGAATCGTCTGAACGATGGTAAGCTGGATGTCGCCGGTGCCGGGCGGCAGGTCGAGCACCATGTATTCGATATCGCCCCAGTGCACATCCCCCAAAAACTGCTGCACCGCTTTCGTAACCATCGGTCCGCGCCACACCACGGCCTTGTCGGGGTCTACCATGAAGCCCATCGACAAGAGCTTGATGCCGTGCTTTTCGAGCGGTTTGATCTTGCGCTCGTCGGTCATGCGCGGGCGTTCCCCCTCCATCCCCATCATCTTCGGAATCGACGGCCCGTAGATGTCGGTGTCGACGAGGGCGACGTTATAGCCCTGTTCAGAGAGGGCCACGGCGAGGTTGACGGCCACGGTGCTTTTGCCCACGCCGCCCTTGCCGCTGGCCACGGCAATCGTGTTTTGGACGCCGCCCCCGCCGCCCTGCTTTTTCTTGTTGCCGCCTTGGTCGCCCACTTGAATGTCGTCACCCAGCGAAATCATCTCGCTGTCTACTTCCACATCCACAGTTAGGGCGCGGTCTACCTCCTCGTGCAGCACCCGGCGGCACGCCTCGGCCACCTGCTGGGCAAACGGGGTGTCGGGGCGGGGCACCACCACGGTAAACGAAACGGCGTCGTCGCTCACCGTTAGGTTCTTAACCAAGTCGAGGCGCACAATGTCTTTGCGCTGCTCCGGCTCTACAATCTGGCTCAGCGCCTTCAGCACAGCTTCGCGGGTAACGGCCATGGCGATCGGTACATCTTGGGAAAGGGCGGCACACCAAGATGCACCTCCGTCCCCAGCGCTTTGTTTCTGGAGCCGCCCGGTGGCAGCGCGGGCTTTGAGGGGAATCCATGCACGGCCGTTGCAGAACCGCGCGCTGCGCCGTACGTTACGATAAAGATGCGTTTCGACGGCCCGCTTTTTGCGCGGCCGTACCGTAAGACTTGTTTTGTACTGCTGGCATCCTGGGATTTATGAGCCAACCGACTGATCTGCCCGATCGCGCCATTAGCGCCTACGCGGCGTCCAACATTCAGGTGCTGGAGGGCCTAGAGGCGGTGCGTAAGCGCCCCTCCATGTACATCGGCGATGTGGGCCGCCGCGGCCTGCACCACCTGGTGTACGAAGTGCTAGATAACTCCATTGACGAGGCGCTGGCCGGGCACTGCGACCATATCGAGGTTTGCATCCACGATGATGGCTCGGTGTCGGTGCAAGACAACGGACGCGGCATTCCGGTGGACATGCACCCGCAGGAGAACCGCTCGGCGTTGGAAGTGGTGATGACGGTGCTGCACGCCGGCGGGAAGTTCGACAAGGACAGCTACAAGGTATCGGGCGGGCTGCACGGTGTGGGCGTCTCCTGCGTCAATGCGCTGGCCACGCGATTTGTAGCCACGGTGCGGCGCGACGGATCGGTGTGGCGGCAAAGCTACCGGTGCGGCGTGCCCGAGGGCCCCGTCGAGGAGCTGCGTCCCATGCGTCCCGAGGAAGAAACCGGCACGCACATCCGCTTCTGGCCCGATGCCGACATCTTTAAGGAGACTGAGTTTCGCTTCGACACGCTCTCCGATCGCCTGCGGGAGCTCGCCTACCTGAACAAGGGCGTGCGCATCTTGCTGGAAGACGAGCGCGAGGACGACGAGGAGCTGGGCCGCGAAGAATACTACTCGGAGGGCGGGCTGAGAGAGTTTGTAGCGTATCTCGACGAGACCCGCGATCCCATCCACGACGGCATGATTTACATTGCCGAAGAGGACGGCGAGGTGCCGGTGGAGGTGGCCATGCGCTACAACGACAGCTATAACGAGAACGTGCTGTCGTTTGTGAACAACATCAACACGCACGAAGGCGGCACGCACATTTCGGGCTTTCGGCGCGCGCTCACGCGAACGCTGAAGAGCTACGCCAAGCAGAACGGCTTGCTGAAGAAGGTGAACTTCAAGCTCTCCGGCGACGACTTCCGCGAAGGGCTTACGGCCGTTCTTTCGGTGAAGGTGGCCGAACCGCAGTTTGAGGGACAGACCAAGACGAAGCTTGGCAACTCGGAGGTGCAGGGCATCGTGGAGAGCATGGTGGGCACGTACCTGAGCCGCTGGCTGGAGGATCATCCCACGCAGGCTGAGGCCATCATCAACAAAGTGGTGCTGGCTGCGCAGGCGCGTGCGGCCGCCCGAAAGGCCCGCGAGCTGGTGCAGCGCAAAAGCGCCTTCACAAGCGGCGGCTTGCCCGGCAAGCTGGCCGACTGCACCTCGCGCACGCCCGACGAGAGCGAGCTGTACCTCGTAGAGGGCGACTCGGCCGGCGGATCGGCGAAGCAGGCCCGCGACCGCCATTTCCAGGCCATCCTGCCGCTGCGCGGCAAAATCCTGAACGTGGAGAAGGCGCGCCTCGACCGGATCCTCGAAAACAACGAGATCCAAAACATGGTGACGGCCCTGGGCACCGGGCTGACCTCCACCGAGGATGCCTTTAGCCTGGACAACCTGCGCTACCACAAGCTCGTCCTGATGACCGATGCCGACGTGGATGGCGCGCACATCCGCACGCTGCTGCTCACCTTCTTTTATCGCCAGCTGCGCCCGCTCCTGGAGCAGGGCTTCATCTACATTGCGCTGCCGCCGCTCTATCGCATTCAAAACGGCCGCGAGGAAGAGTACCTGTGGACCGACGATGCCATGCAAGAGCGCATGGGCGCGCTGCGGAACGAGGGCAAAAAGCCGACGCTGCAGCGCTACAAGGGCCTCGGCGAAATGAATCCGGAGCAGCTCTGGACAACTACCATGAACCCGGAGACCCGGAAGCTGCAGCAGGTAACCGTAGAAAATGCCGCGGCGGCCGATCATATCTTTAGCACGCTCATGGGCGATTCGGTTGAGCCCCGCCGCAAGTTCATTGAGCGCAATGCCAAGTACGCTACGATCGACGTGTAACAGCCCCCGATACCGACCGATGGAACGCCCTGACGAACAACGCGAATTTCGCTTTACCGATCTGAACTGGCTTGGCAAAACCGTCTTTTTGGGCGGTACAGCCATGCGCCTGACGGCGAACGCGCTGGATGCCACCGCGCGCCGCGCGTCTCAAATTGCATCCGACTCGCGCAAAGCCTTCGCCGAGGGGCGCGATGCCAACATTGAAGAGGCACGAATCATCGAGGAGCGCGCCTCGGATGCGGCGTAAGACGCTCGAACGCTTTCTGCTCACATTTCGCTCCACATGACGGATACTCCCACGCTTTTCGTAACCGGCGGATGCGGCTTCATCGGGTCGGCGGTGGTGCGCCAGCTGATTTCGGAAACCGACGCCCTGGTCGTAAACATCGACAAGCTGACGTACGCCGGCCACCGCTCTACCGTACAGCCGGTGGCCGACAGCGACCGCTACCACTTTGCGCGGGCCGACGTGGCCGATGCCGATGCGATGGCGCGCCTGTTTGATCAGTTTGCGCCGGACGGTGTGTTGCACCTGGCCGCCGAGAGCCACGTCGATCGGTCCATCGATGGGCCGTCGGATTTTATCCGCACCAACATTGTGGGGACGTACACGCTGCTGGAGGCGGCGCGGCAGTACTACCGCACGCTGGGCGGCCCGAAGCGGGAGGGCTTTCGGTTCCTCCATGTATCCACCGATGAGGTGTACGGCACGCTGGGCGATGAGGGGGCCTTTACCGAGACAACGCCGTACGACCCGAGCTCGCCGTATTCTGCCAGCAAGGCTTCGGCCGACCATCTGGCGCGGGCTTGGCATCGCACCTACGGGCTGCCCGTGCTCGTTACCAACTGCTCCAACAACTACGGGCCGTACCAATTCCCCGAAAAGCTCATGCCGGTGGTGATTTTGAAGGCGCTGGTGGGCGACCCCATTCCGGTGTATGGCACGGGCGAAAACGTGCGCGACTGGCTGTACGTGGACGATCATGCGCGGGCGCTGCGCCGGGTGCTACGCCGCGGCACGGTGGGCGAGACGTACAACATTGGCGGGAAAAGCGAAAAACAAAACATTGCGGTGGTGCGCACCATTTGCCGCTTGCTCGATGAGCGGGCCCCGCGGGACGACGGCACGCCCTATGCCGAGCAGATCACCTTTGTGGACGATCGTCCCGGCCACGACTGGCGCTATGCCATCGACTGCTCCAAGATTGAGCAGGACCTGGGATGGACACCGGAGGAGACGTTTGAAAGCGGCGTGGCCCGCACTGTGGACTGGTACCTGGCGCACCGCGAGTGGTGCGAACGGGTGCTGGAAGACCGCTACGCCATGGAGCGCCTGGGCACGGCCTCCTGACATCGCCTGCTGCAATAACTTGCCTAACCCATGCAACGCAAGGGGATCATTTTGGCGGGCGGCGCCGGCACGCGCCTGCATCCCATGACGCGCGGCGTGAGCAAACAGCTCTTGCCGGTGTACGACAAGCCCATGGTGTACTACCCACTGGCCACGCTCATGCTGGCGGGCATTCGTGAGGTGCTCGTCATCTCAACGCCGCGCGACCTGCCCCGCTTTCAGGAGCTATTGGGCGACGGCGCCGACTGGGGCCTCTCGTTGCAATACGCCGTGCAAGACGCCCCGGAAGGCATCGCGCAGGCCTTTGTAATTGGCGCCGACTTTATCGGAGACGATCCGGTGGCGCTCATCCTGGGCGATAACATTTTTTATGGCGAGGGCCTTAGCGGCCAGCTGATGCGCGCGGCACAACGGCCCAGCGGCGGGACGGTGTTTGCGTACTACGTAAACGACCCCGAGCGCTACGGCGTGGTCGACTTCGACGCCTCCGGCCGCGCGGTGTCGATTGAGGAAAAGCCCGACGCGCCGGCCTCCAATTACGCCGTCACCGGATTGTACTTTTACGATGCCACGGTGGTCGACGTGGCCCGCACGCTGACGCCCTCGGCGCGCGGCGAGCTCGAAATTACGGATGTCAACCGCCACTACCTGCGCGAACGCGCGCTGCACGTAGAGCACATGGGCCGGGGCATGGCCTGGATGGATGCCGGCACGCACGATGCGCTGCTGCAGGCGGCTAACTTCGTGCAAACCATTGAAGCCCGGCAGGGTCTGAAGATCAGCTGTCCGGAAGAAATCGCGTGGCGCAAGGGCTGGATTTCGATCGACGATGTCGCCCGCCTGGGGCAGTCGATGGCCAACAACGCCTACGGGCAGTACCTGCTGCGCCTCGTTCGCCGTCACCACGCCGCCTCCCCCGCCACGTCATGACCGTTCACGCCACCGACTTGCCGGGGGTGCAGCTGCTCGTCCCCGACGTGTACCCCGATGCGCGCGGGGCATTTATGGAGCTGTGGCGCGCCGCGCGCTACGCCGACGCCGGTATTGACGCGGCCTTCGTGCAGGACAACCTATCGCGCTCGGTGCGCGGTGTGCTTCGCGGGCTGCACTTCCAGAACCCGAAGCCGCAAGCCAAGCTGGTGCAAGTGCTGGCCGGCGAAGTGTACGACGTGGTGGTTGATGTACGGGCGTCGTCGCCCACGGCCGGGCAGTGGACGGGCCACTACCTCTCGGCCGATAACCACCGGCAGCTGTACGTGCCCGAGGGGTTTGCGCACGGCTTTGTGGTGACGAGCGACGAAGCTTTGTTTTATTACAAGTGCACCGCGCCGTATCACCCGGCCGGCGAGCACAGCGTGCACTGGAACGACCCGGCGCTCGCTATCGACTGGCCCGTGGACGACCCGGTCGTATCGTCGAAAGACGCCGGGGCGCCCCCGCTCGCGGCCCTGCCGGCCGCTGCCCGTACGTTCCATTCAACGCAAGCTGCCGATGGATAAGCCAACCCTTTTGCTGTTGGGGGCCACGGGGCAAGTGGGGCAGTACCTGCACCGTACCCTGCAACCGGTGGGTACCGTCGCGGCCCCCGGGCGCGAGCGGGCCAACCTCGAAGCCCCCGCCACCCTTCGTGCCGTTGTGCGCGACGTGGAGCCGAGCATCATCGTGAATGCTGCGGCCTACACCGCCGTTGACGACGCCGAAGAAGAGGCGGAGCGTGCGCACGCCATCAACGCCGTGGCTCCTGGGGTGCTAGCCGAAGAGGCCCGCCGGCTGGGCGCTTGGCTGGTGCACTACTCCACCGATTACGTCTTCGATGGCACCCACGACCGGCTGTACACCGAGGACGACCCCGTGGCGCCGGTAAACGTCTACGGCGAAACGAAAGCTGCGGGCGAGGCTGCTGTGCAAGCGGCCGGCGGACGGTTCGTGACGCTGCGTACCAGCTGGGTGTACAGCCCCTACCGGTCCAATTTTTTGCGCACCATGCTGCGGCTGGCCGAAACGCATGACACGCTGCGGGTGGTAAACGATCAGTACGGAAGCCCCACGTGGGCCGGTTGGATTGCCGAGGCCACCACGTCGATCGTGCAACAGCTCGCCGCCGACGACCCCACCGAAAAGCGCGGCGTGTACCACCTGTGCAGTCAGGGATGTACCTCGTGGCACGGGTTTGCAGAAGCCATTATGGACGCATTCGACCTGGCCGTGGCCGTACAGCCCATTCCCACCCGCGACTACCCGACGCCCGCGGCGCGCCCCGCGCACACCGCGATGACCTCCGCAAAGGCCAAAGCGCGCTTCGGCTGTTCCATTCCCTCGTGGCGCACGCAGCTCGCGGCCTGCGCAGCAGCGATGCGCGATGCCCCGACAAAGATTTGAGAAACTTGCAACGCCCCTCGGTCCTCCCATTCGCATTTGTTTAGCACCGCACCTTATCAAGGATACAGGTCGGCCACATCTTTTCTGCCGTCGATTGCGCTAACGTGTTGTAACGATACGCCGAATCAAACAAACGCTATGGTACAGCGACTTATCGCCCTGCTCGTGCTCGGATGGGCTGGTTTTTTTATGGCCGGGAACGTGCAGGCGCAGCAGCAGCCGGTGCCGGAAGCGGTGCAGGACGAATTGGAGCGCCGGGGCATGACCGTCCAGGAAGCCCGGCAGCGCGCCCAGGCGCTGGGCATCGACCTCTCAAACCCCCAACAGGCCATCCGGCGGGCCCGGCAACTCGGCATTCCGGAAGCGCGGATACAGGCGCTGCTGCAGGCGGTGCGGCAGTCACAAGCGGCATCCGGGGCGGCAGGCACCAGCGGTGCAGCCATCACAACGCCCCCTCAACCGACGCTCACCGATCGGCCCACCATCACGCCCGATAGCCTCTCGGTAACGCGTTTGCCACAGACGGTACAGGTGGAGGTGTCGCTCCGCTCCGACAGCATCATGCAGCGCGTGCAGCCGTTTTTCTTGACACCGGCGGGCGATACGGCCAACGTGCGGCGCGTGCAGCGCATCGAAGGATCGGTGCTGCGGGGCACCTGGCAGGGCGAGCTGCGCATTCCGCGAGACTCGATGGCTGGTACGTGGACGCTCTTTGTGCGGGCAGCCACGCGCGATACCACCGTTTCGTTGCTTACCGGATCGCGGTTGGTGCTTCTCCCTGAAGATTTTGAGCGCGACGAGGACCGAAGGGCCACGCGCGATTCCCTCCAATACTTCGGCTACGATGTCTTTAACACAATCCCGCAGGCCTTTCAGCCAAGTCCAACCGGACCGGTAGACGATAGCTACGTGGTGGGCCCCAACGATGAGTTGCGGCTGACTGTGTGGGGCGGGGCCGAGTTTCAGTACGACCTGCAAGTCGACCGGCAGGGGCGCATCACCATCCCCAGCGTAGGGCAGTACACCGTAGCGGGCAAATCGCTCGCAGATCTCCGAACAGACTTAAGGCAGTGGCTGGGCCGCTACTACTCGGGGCTCGTCAGCGATCCGCCCACCGTCTTTATGGATCTGATGGTTACGCGCGTGCGGCCCATTCAGGTGTACGTGTTGGGCGCGGTGCCCCAACCCGGCGGCTACACGGTAAGCAGCTACGCTACCGTCTTTAACGCCTTGTACAGCGTAGGCGGCCCGCTCACTAGCGGAAGCCTGCGCAACATTCAGGTGGTGCGCAACGGCGACGTTGTGGATACGGTTGACCTGTACGGCTACCTCGTCGGCGCGCGCGCGCCTAATCCCGTGCATTTGCAAGGCGGCGACTACATCTTTGTGCCGCCACGTGGCGAAACGGTCTCCATTCGCGGCGAGGTGCAGCGGCCCGCCATCTACGAGGTGAAGCCGGAAGAAACCGTGAGCGATTTGCTGCAGTTTGCCGGCGGACTCACGCCTGAGGCCTATGCGCAGCGCTTTCAGATCAGTCGCATTGTGCCGTTTGCCGAGCGCGACAGCACAGGGATTGCCCGTACGGTGCTCGACCGCAGCCTAGCCGCGGTGCGCAGCGATACAGCGCAGGTGCCGCTCGCCGACGGCGACGAGGTACGCATCTTGTCGATTCGGCCAGACAGCGACCGCGTGGCGCGAGCTAACATCCCGAAGGTGGAAGTCACCGGTGCGGTTTACCAGCCCGGCACGTATGCCCTGGGCAGCGGGCTGCGCACGGTGCGCGACCTTGTGCAACGCGCCGATGGACTGACGGGCGACGCCTACAAGCCGCGGGCGCAGCTCTACCGCATTGGTCCCAACCTCGACTTCCAGGTGACGCGCCTTGATCTGCGCGCCGTGATGGACGACGTGCCCACGGCCAACGTCGTGCTCCGCCCGGGCGATAGCCTTCATGTTGCATCTGTGCAGGCCATGCGACAGGAGCGCACGGTGCGTATTTCAGGCAAAGTGCGCAACCCCGGTACGTACGCCTACCGCGACAGCATGACCGTGGGCGACTTGCTGTTTATGGCAGGGGGGCTGTACGACCGGCAGTTCCTAAAGGAGGTCTTTTTGGGCCGTGCCGACTTGTACCGCGAGATGCCGGACGGCAAGACGAAGCGCATTATCCCGTTCGATCTTGCGCGGGCGCTGCGGGGGGGCGGCTTCGCCACGCGCAACCTCCTGCCCGACGACGAGATCCGCATTTATGCCGACAGCCTTCAGGAGCTGAAAGACCGGTTTGTGCGCATCAGCGGGGCCGTTAAAGCGCCGGGACGCTACACCTACTACGACAACATGACGCTGAAGGACATCATTGTGCAGGCGCGGGGCTTCACCGAGGGCGCCTCGCTACGCAGCATAGAGGTTACCCGCATGGTGCGCGACAACGACGTGAAGCGCCGGGCGCGCACCATTATCGTTCCGCTGAACATGCCCGGCGCTACGTCGCAGAATGTCAGCTTTTCGGTCGGCGATACGACGCGGGCCATGCGATCGGCCGACACCTTTGTGCTGGAGCACCGCGATCGTGTGTTTGTGCGCACCTCGCCCAGCTTTCAGCCGCAACGTACGGTGGTTGTGCGCGGTGAGGTTACGTATCCGGGCGAGTACACCCTGCTGCGCAGCGACGAGACCCTTGCCAGCGTCATTCAACGCGCGGGTGGCATCTTGCCCACCGGGTACCCCAAGGGCGGGCGCCTGCGCCGCAACGGCGAGCAAGTCATTGTGGAAATTGGGCGGGCCATCGCGCGGAAGGGCGACGCCAACCTCTCATTGCAAGCGGGCGACGAGATTATAATTCCACCGCAGCCCAACACGGTGGCCGTCCGCGGTAACGTAGCCAACGAAGGGCTCATCAAGCACAATCCAGGCAAACGCGTGGAATACTACCTCGATCGGGCCGGCGGGGCGCAAGACGATACAAAGACCATCTTGCTTACGCAGGCCAACGGCGCCACCTTCCGCATCCAAACCGGCTGGTTCCGCGTAACGCCCGAGGTAGACGACGGCGCAACGATCCGCGTCATCGCCAAAGAGCCCGAGCCCGAAAACCAGGACGACGTGGACGTTGGGCAGGTCATTCAGCAAACCACGGCGGTCCTCTCAAGCGCGCTTACGATCATCGTCCTCGCCACGCGAGCCTTCAACTAATCCATGACCGATCGTACCGCTCCGGAAGACATACGACGTCCTGAAGGTGCTGCGCCGCCCCCGGCGTACGCCGAGGAAGAAGTGTCGCTGCTCGATCTCTTGCTGGTGCTCGCGCGCCATAAGACGCTGATCGTGCGCACCGTCATGGTCTTTGCCGTGCTAGGCGTTACGTATGCGCTGCTTGCACCGGAGGAGTTTACATCGAGCACAAAGGTGGTGCGCGAGACGGGGGAAGATGCGCCGAGCCTGCCGGGCGGGCTCTCGGCCCTTGGCAGCAGCTTTGGGATCAGCCTGGGTGGCCTGTCGGGCGGATTGAGCGCTGAGGCTTATCCGGAGATTTTGGCGAGCCGCGAGGTGCGCCTGGATGTGGCGCGCGACACCTTCTACTTTCCAGACATTGAGCGGCGCATGACGTTCGTCGATTACATCGACCGCCCGCCTGGCGTTGTGGGCGCGCTGCTGAAGTACACCCTCAAGCTCCCGTGGACGTTGAAGGAGGCGGTTACACCTGCCAACCCCCCTCTTCCTGCTGGCCGCGACAGCACGGGTACGCTCATTTACCCCACCGAGGCGGAATCCGAAGCCATCAAGGCCATGGGCGAAATGATCGCGTCGTCGGTGAACGCCGAAAGCGGACTGATGACGATCTCCGTTACGGCCGGCGGCCCCGTGCTCTCGGCGCGTATGGCGCAAGACGTGCTCGATGCGCTGCGAAAGCGCGTACGTGCGCTTCGTACTCAAAAGGTGCGCGAAAACCTCCAGTTCATCCAGCAGCGCTTTGCCGAAGCTCAGCAAGAGCTCAAGGCCGCCGAGAACCGCCTTGCGGAGTTCCTGGCGCGCAACCAACGCATCAACTCGCCGCAGCTCGAATTCCAGCGCGATCGTCTGCAGCGGCAGGTCACCTTCAAGGAGCAGCTTTACAGCAACCTGCAAGCGCAACTGACCCAAACGCGGCTCGACCTGCAGAAGCAACAGCCCGTGATCACCGTGGTAGAGGAGCCGTCGCCGCCACTGGAGCGAAGCGCGCCGAAGCGCACCCTCATTGTGCTGCTCAGCATCATCCTGGGGGGATTTGTGGGCGTGGGCTTTGCGTTTGTGGGGGCCTTCCTCAACAGCCAGGAGGAGAACGAGGAGGAGCAAGAAAAGCTGGAAGAAATCAAAGACGCCTTCGATATGGAGGGCCTCGTCAGCCGCCTGCGGTCGCTCGTGGGGCGCTCGTCGTAACCCCAATAACGTTTAGCCGATCTGTTTATGCATCTCGCCGATCCCGAAGCAAAAATCTATGTGGCCGGCCATCGTGGCATGGTGGGCAGCGCCGTAGTCCGTCGCCTCAAGGCCGCCGGGTACACCAACCTCGTCATGCGCACGAGCAGCGAACTCGACCTGCGCGACGGGCGCGCCACGCAGGCCTTCTTTGAAACCGAGCAACCGGACTTCGTGGTGATGGCGGCGGCGAAGGTGGGTGGCATCTTGGCCAACGATCAGTATCCGGCCGACTTTCTGTACGACAACGTGGCCATCGAGCAGAGCGTGCTACACGCCGCGCACGCCACCGGGGTGCAGCGCACAATCTTTTTGGGCAGCACCTGCATCTACCCGAAGCACGCGCCCCAGCCGATGCCCGAAGATTCGCTTCTCACGGGGCCGCTGGAGCCGACCAATCAGTGGTACGCCATTGCCAAAATTACCGGCCACAAGCTGTGCGAGGCGTTTCATCGTCAGCACGGCGACGACATGCTTACGCTGATGCCCACCAACCTGTACGGCATCAATGACAACTTCGACCTGGAAACGAGCCACGTGCTCCCGGCGCTGCTCCGGAAGTTTCACGAGGCGCACCAGCAGGGCGATGCGCCGGTTACGCTGTGGGGCAGCGGCACGCCCAAGCGCGAGTTTTTGTATGCCGACGACCTGGCCGATGCCGTCCGCTTTGTGCTGGAGCAGCCGGCGTCAGAGATTCGCGATGTGGCGCCCGACGGCATGCTCAACGTGGGCGTGGGCGAAGACCTCTCGATCAACGAACTCGCCACGCTGATTCAAGACGTGGTGGGCCACGAGGGCGCCATCACGCACGACCGCTCGAAGCCCGACGGCACGCCGCGGAAGCTGGTGGACGTGTCGCGCATGAACGCGCTGGGCTGGACGGCCCAGACGGGGCTGCGGGAAGGCATTCAACAAACGTACGACTGGTACCGTGCCCACGAAGGCGAACTGGTGGGGTAGCACGCCGTGCGTCTTACAGCGTTACCGAGAGCCCAAGGTGGATGCGCCCGTTGGCCGGGCTGCTATCGGTGGGGTTCAGGGCATAGCTGACGTCCACCCGCCCGATGCCCGTCTGTGTTCGGATCCCGATGCCATAGCCCGGGTGCCAGCCGGCTGTGGCAGGGCGGCCGCGTAGCTCGGGCCGTCGCACAAAGCCAAGATCCAGAAACGCGTAGGCAAACGAGCGTGGCCCGGCGTAGTAGCGGTACTCGGCCAGCGCCCGCGCCACAATGTGGCCCAGAAAGCGGTCGCTGTCGTAGCCGCGCAAGGTCTGCGTGCCGCCCCAGCGGTAAAGCATATCGGTGGTATAGGCATCGCTGAGCACGAGCTGTGCGTTGCCGCCCACCACCAGGGCCTGCTGACCAAATGTAGGCACCGACAAGCGCCCCGCGGCGTCTGCTTGAAGCTGCCGCAGGCGCCGTCGCGTCGTGGTGGTGTCGCCGTTGAGGACGCGCCGGAATTGTTCGCGCCGAATGCCCTGTCGAATGCCGCCGCTAAACCATCCCGCCAGTGCCGGCCGCACGGTGGCAGACGGCCGTCCGTAGCGGAGCAGGAGCCCATACAGCACCTGGCGGGCCTGCGGTACCACAGAGCGTCCGTCGCGTAGGCGCGCGCCCGCCGGGCCGGGCCGGGTGCGCGTGTAGCGGAGGGTGCCCGAGACGGTGAGGCTGGACGTGGGCGACCAGCCCAACGCGCCGTCGAACGTCTGTGTCAAAAAGGTGGAGTCGCGCTGCTCCCCCGCGAAGCCCGCGCCCAGGCGCAGCGGCCAGCCCAGCACGTACGGCGCTTCGGCCTGTAGGCGCACCGTGCTGGAGCGGCCGGCCGGACGGTTGAGCGCGGCGCTAAGCGTACGCCCACCGCCAAATGGATTGATAAGCGCGAGCTGCCCCGTACCTACAAGTTGTCCGCCCTGGCCCTGCGCGGGCGGCAGGTAGCCCACCACCACGTCAAACGTGCCGGGTGGCGCTTCGGTGAGCGGGACGAACAGCGTAGCACCGCCGGTGCTGTCGATGCGCACCTCGGGCATCCCCACCGAGGCAAACAGTCCGGTGTTTTGCAGCGCCGTTTGGAGGGCCGACCGGTCGATGCGGCGGAGCGGCGCGCCGCGCTGCAGGCCGGCCACATTCCGTACAAACGAGGGATTGGTGCGGGCGTCGTCCGGGAGGGCCACGCGCTCAAGCCGCAGCCGGGGGCCGCGCTGCACGCGAAGGGTAAGCCGCAGCCGCGGGCCGTGGGCGGTTGTATCGAGGCGTAGGCCGGTGATGCGAAGTTCAGCGCGCGGATAGCCGCGGGCCGCGTAGCGATCGAGCACGATGGGCACGCGCTTCGCAAACACCGACGGACGAAAATACTGCATCGTCGGCAGTCGAAGCCAGTGCCGCAGCGTGTCCGCCGGAATGACGCCGTCGGTTTGCAGCTGCACGGTGCCCAGGGCCACGCGCGGGCCGCGCCGAACGTAAAAGCGCCCGGTGGCACCGCTAACGCGCACCGAGTCGACCGTAGCAAAGTAGTAGCCGGCCGTGCGCAGGTGATGCAGCAAGCGCTTTGCAGCGGGCGTAAGCGCATCGTGCGTTGGGCGCGCAACCGTAGCAGGCCACGCAACCGCCCGCGTATCGCCAACTACGCGCCACTTTGTTTCCGCCGATTGGGCCCGTGAAGACCTGGGAAGGGCACCGAGCAGGAGCAACACGAAGACCCCCGGCACGTAGAGCCATCGTCTTCCAACCACTACCCACCAATTGGTCTGACGCATCATGAGGAACCGCCTTGCGGCTTGCGGGCTGCTGCTCTGTGGGGCGCTGCTTGTGGCCTTCGTTGCGGTGGAGGCACGCGCCGTCAAACCGTCGCCGTCAACCGATGTTGCGCGTGCGCTGCTGGTGCGCGATACGCTTCAGCGTTCGGTAGACGCCGGGCGCACGTTGGTCTTGGAGCTTCCGCATACGCTGCAGCGCGGCGCGGTGCGCGGCTATACGATCGACGAGGCGCCGATGATGGCGGGCCTGGCGGGGTTCTCGTTTACGTGGATCACGCGGCCGTCGGACGTCGGTACGCACACCATCCGGCTGCATGCGCACTACCCGAGCGCGCCGGCCGACACGCTCGCTCTCACCGTAACCATCACGCCGTAATCCATGGCCGATGACGCCCTTGCAACGCCTACGGCGGCCCATCGCACGCACATGCGCGATGCCCTGCTGGCTTGGTACGATGACGTAAAGCGCGACCTGCCGTGGCGCCGCACCGACGATCCGTACCGCATTTGGGTTTCGGAAATTATGCTGCAGCAGACGCGGGTCGACCAGGCGGCGCCCTATTACCACCGCTTCGTCACGGCTTTTCCGACGGTTGAGGCGCTGGCCGCGGCCGACCGCGACGATGTGCTGAAGCAGTGGGAGGGCCTGGGCTACTACTCGCGGGCCCGCTACTTGCACGAGGCGGCGCAGCATGTGGTGGACGCCCACGACGGGACGGTGCCGCGCACGTGGGACGCCATCCGCGAATTGAAGGGCATTGGGCCCTACACGGCGGCCGCGGTGCTGTCTATTGCCTACGAAAAGCCGCACGCTGTGCTCGATGGCAACGTCATTCGGGTCCTCACGCGGGTGTTTGCCATCGACGAAGACAGCACGCGCAGCGCCATCAAACGCCGCCTGCGGGCCCTGGCAAACACGCTGATTGACCGCGCGCGCCCCGGCGATTGGAACCAGGCGCTTATGGAGCTTGGGGCCACGGTGTGCACGCCGCGGCAGCCCGCCTGCCCCGAGTGCGTGCTGCAGCCGGTGTGCCAAGCCGTCGCCGACGGCCGCCCCGAGGACTTTCCCGTCACGCCCGAGTCGACGCCCATCCCGCACCACGACATTGCCGTGGGGCTCGTGTTCAACGACGCGGGCGAGCTGCTCATCCAGCGCCGTCCAGACGAAGGGCTGCTGGGCGGGCTGTGGGAGTTTCCGGGCGGAAAGCGCGAGGAGGGCGAGGAGCTTGCGGCGGCGTGCCGGCGCGAGTTGAAGGAGGAGCTTGGCATCACCGTAGCGGTGGGCGATTTGTTCTACACGCTGAAGCATGCCTATTCGCACTTCAAGATTACCCTGCACGCCTTCCGGTGTCGCATCGTGGAGGGTACGCCCACGCCGACGCTCGATCAGCCGTTTCGGTGGGTGGCCATCGATGCGCTCGACGACTACGCCTTTCCGCGAGCCAACACGCGGCTCATTGAGGAGCTGCGCCGGCGCCAAACCGAGCCGTCGCTGTTCGATACGCCCGGCGCGTAGGCCCTCCCGTAACACCCACGTGCGGCTGACCCAGGGGCCGTTTCATTCGTCGGCTGCGGTTCCTATCTTGGCATCACTTCGTTCCGCTTCCTAACCTCGTTTGTTTTATGGTGCGTCGTGTACTGCTTAGCGTTGTTGGACTGTTCTGCCTCACGGGGCTCGTTGCCGCCCAGGCCCCCGACACCCTCAACGGGCCGCCGCTGTACCCCGACGAGCTGTCGGTGACCGAGCATCAGGTGACGGTGGATGGCGAAACGATTCGTTACACCGCGACCGCCGGGTATCTTCCGCTACGCCAAGAAGATGGCACGGTGCAGGCCTACGTGTTCTTTACCGCTTACACGCGCAACGACGCGACGGCCGCGCAGCGACCCATCACCTACGCCTTTAACGGCGGCCCGGGGTCGTCCTCGGTGTGGCTGCACATGGGCGCGCTGGGGCCGAAGCGGGTAGAGGCCGTGACGGGCAAAACGAACGCCACGCCCCCGCCCCACGGTGTGCAGGACAATCCGCACAGCTGGCTCAAGTTTACCGATCTGGTGTTCATCGATCCGGTCACCACCGGGTACAGCCGGGCGGCGAAGGGAACGGATGCCTCCGCGGCGTTTCATGGCGTAGAGGCCGATATTGCCTCGGTGGCGCGCTTCATTCGGCTGTACACCACGCGCTACGAGCGGTGGATCTCGCCGAAGTTTCTGGTGGGCGAAAGCTACGGCACCACGCGGGCCGCGGGCCTGGCCGAGACGCTTCAAGAGGATCATGGCATGTACCTGAACGGCATCACGCTGGTCTCCTCGGTGCTCAACTTTCAGGCCTACGACTTTAATGTGGGCAACGACCTGCCGTACGCCACCTACCTGCCCACCTACGCTGCCACGGCGCACTATCACAACGAGCTTCCGGCCGCGCAGCAGCAGAAGTCGCTGGATCAGCTTCTTGCCGACGCCGAGCGGTTTGCCATGAACGATTATACGCTGGCGCTGCGCAAAGGCGACCGACTGGCGGATGCGAAGCGGCAACAGATCGTCGATTCGCTACACGCCTACACCGGCTTGAGCCGGACGTTTATCGAGAACAGCAACCTGCGTATTCACGTCTTCGAGTTCTTTAAGGAGCTGCTGCGCGCGGAAGACCTGACGGTGGGGCGCTTTGACAGCCGGTTTACCGGCCGCGACCGCCGCAGCACCGGCGCAACGCCCGATTACGATCCGAGCTACGCCGTCATCCGCGGGGCGTACACCTCGGCGTTTAATCACTACGTACGCACCGAGCTGGGCTTCACCACCGACTTGCCGTACGAGATTCTGACGGGCCGCGTGTGGCCGTGGAGCTACGACACATCAGAAAATGAGTACCTGAACGTCGCCGAACGCCTCCGCTCCGCGATCCACAAAAATCCGGCCTTGCACGTGCATGTGGCCAGCGGGTACTACGACCTCGCCACGCCCTACTTTGCAAGCGATTACGTGCTAAACCACCTGCAACTTGCGGAGACGTACCAGGACAACATCAGCCGGAGTTACTACCGGGCGGGCCACATGATGTACCTGTACCAGCCGGCACTGGAGACGCTGCTTGAGAACGCAGAGGCGTTTTACCAGCAAGCCCTCCCGGAGTAACGTCGTACGGCGTTCCGCGCGGGGCGCTACTGACGAACAGCGCCCTGCGTGGAGCTTTCGGGCGGCAGAAGATCGTACCGGAATACGTACTCGTGGCCGCCCATTGGAACGTGGATTGCTAGCTTCTGATAGGCCATGTCGAATGGGGCATACACGAAGCCGGAGGCAACATTTCCGGACGATAGCGCGCGGCCTTCGAGAAGTGCAGAGTTGTTGCTCTCTGCCTCGCTGCCGCTAGATCCGTAGCTGCCCCGGTTATCCCGTGAAACCGTCCCGTAATTCTGTGCTTGTTTTCCCATGATGCCCCTGCTCATCTCAGCAGCCATTTGTGCATCCTGGATTGCATCATCGGCCGCAAGCCCCGGTACCTCAGATGCTGCGTAGGCCTGCAGGCGCTTTTCCTCTCCCGATGCTTTGCGAAGCACAATGTACATGTCTTGCGGATTCACCTGTACGGGCGAATCACTTTTGTTTTCAACAGCCAAATACCACTGGACGTAGGACGGTGTCGCTGCACGCATGCTAACCACGACCCGAACATCCTCCTTTTCCTGCTGGAGGTAGCTGTAGGGGCCCGTCATGCGATGACGCACATCCTCCGACTGATTGTTGCTTGGCATGATCACTTTGCCTGAGCTACCACATCCTGTTACCAGCAACAGCAGCGAAAGAAATCCAATAAGCTGAATATTACGTGTTTGCATAGCTATCAGAAAAACAGTTCCAGAAAACACTCCTCACCATTTTAATAAATGGGACAGTAACATTCAAGAATTTTTATCTCACGTCAGAGGATGAAGGCTTGTGTGCGCCAGCCCCAAACGCCTAGCACCTGTATCTATTGAGGGATACGGCCCTTATAGAGCGAAACGATGCCAAATGTGAGGGGCTGCCAGGCCACGTCAACAAAGCCAGCCGCCGCCATGCGTGCGAGGAAGTCGGGGCCGTCGGGGAAGGCGCGTACGGAGGCCGGGAGGTACTCGTAGGCGCTGCTGTCGCCGCTGATGGCGCCGCCAATGCGGGGCAGCACGTGCCGTGAGTAGGCGTCGTAGAGTTGCTTCATCGGGAAGCGGCGCGGGTGGCTGAACTCCAGCACGACGAGGGCGCCACCGGGTCGTATAACCCGTGCAATGCCGCGGAGGCCTGCTTCAAGGTCTTCGAAATTGCGGACGCCGAAGGCCACGAGGCCCGCGTCAAACGCATCGTCGGGCGCGGGGATCTGTTCGGCATCGCCCTGTACGAGGCGAATGCGGGGCGAAAGCCCGCGGCGACGGATCTTCTGGCGGCCCACGTCAAGCATCTGTGCCGAGAGATCGACGCCCACAACCTCACGGGGGTGCAGCCGCCGCTCGGCCATAATGGCCAGGTCGGCCGTGCCGGTGGCCACGTCGATGATACGGCTGTGCGGCTCGGTGGCCAGCCACTGGATGGCCCGGTAGCGCCAGTACTGATCGATCCCGAGGCTTAAGATGCGATTGAGCGCGTCGTAGCGGGGGGCAATCGCATCAAACATCGATTCCACCGCATGGGCTTTCCCATCAACTTCTCCAATGGGCGGTCGGGTAGGCATCGGGCAGCAAGATCATCCAGAGGTATAAGACCGCGCGATGCAACGGCGCGGCCAAGCAGGAGATTCTGCCCGCACGCTCTTCCATCAAGATGGTAAAGAAGCATGCGCTCGGGCAGTGTCGCATCAATCGGTAAAGCGGCGGAACGCTACCGAGGTGTTGTGCCCACCGAATCCAAAGGCATTGCTCAGCGCCACGTCCACCGTGCGTTCTTGCGGCTCGTTGAACGTGTAGTTGAGGTCGCAGGCCGGATCGGGCGCCTCGAAGTTGATGGTAGGCGGTACCACGTTATTTCGAATTGCAAGGATGGACGCGATAGCCTCGATGGCACCCGCAGCTCCGAGCAGGTGGCCCGTCATGCTTTTCGTCGAGGATACGTTCATGTCGTACGCATGGTCGCCAAAGACTTGCTTCAGCGCGCCGGTTTCGGCCGCATCGCCCAGTGGGGTCGAGGTGCCGTGTGCGTTCACGTAGTCGATGTCTTCGGGGTTGAGGCCCGCGCGCTCCATGGTGCGCTCTAGGGCCAGCCGCACGCCGCCGCCTTCGGGGTCGGGGGCGGTGAGGTGGTGCGCATCGGCCGACATGCCCACGCCCAGCACTTCGGCGTAGATGGTAGCACCGCGCGTTTTGGCGTGCTCCAGGTCTTCCAAGAACAATGCACCGGCGCCTTCGCCCATCACAAAGCCGTCGCGCTGCTTGTCGAACGGACGACTGGCGTGGGCCGGGTCGTCGTTGCGGGTGGAAAGCGCGCGCATCGAGGCGAAGCCCGCGATGCCCAGGCGCGTTACGCAGGCATCGGTACCGCCACACACGGCCCCGTCGATGTCGCCGTCGCGGATGAGGCGGTACGCATCGCCAATGTTGTGATTGCCCGTCGCGCACGCCGAAACGATGGCGTGGTTGGGCCCGCGAAAGCCGTGGGCCATCGCAATCTGGCCGCTGGCAATATCCGGAATGAGCATCGGGATGAAGAACGGCGAGACGCGGCGTTCGTCGTGCTCTACGAAATACTTCGTCTGGTCGTAGAACGCCTGCATGCCGCCAATGCCGCTGCCGTAGATGACCCCGATCTGGTCTTTGGTGTCCTGCGGCATCTGTTCAGTATCGAGGCCCGCATCACGCACGGCCTCATCGGCCGCTACAAGGGCGTATTGGCAAAACGGATCCATGCGCCGGACCTCTTTGGCATTGAGGTGCGCCTCGGCATCGAAATCTTTTAGCTCACAGGCAAACGTGGTGCGCAGGCCTTCGGGATCAAACGATTGGATGGTGGCTGCGCCGCTTCGGCCATTCATCAGCCCATCCCAGTAGTCTGCAACGGTGTTGCCAATAGGCGTTAAGGCGCCCATGCCCGTGACTACGACACGGCGGTTGGTGGAAGACATAGGAAAAACGTCAACAGGTCCACAAGTTTAGCAAAGGAACCGCATGCACAGGCATACGGCCCAATATACCGAACCCGGCAAGCCATCACGCCCACAGGCGCCTCGCTCGCCGGGTTTGGCACACAGCCCAAAGGGGGCTTACGCAGCGTTTTCTTCGAGGTAGTCGATTGCGTCGCCCACCGTCGCGATCTTTTCGGCGTCCTCATCCGGAATCTTGATGCCAAATTCCTTCTCAAACTCCATGATGAGTTCGACGTTGTCGAGCGAGTCGGCGCCCAGATCGTTCGTGAACGATGCGTCGCGCTCAACATCGGCTTCGTCTACGCCGAGCTTCTCGACAATGATCGACTTGACTGATCCTTCGATATCGTTAGCCATAAGGGCTACCTCTGGTTGATAGGGAATGTACGGTGTGAATGCTTGTGCCATCTGTAGCACACACCCGGCAGCGTCGACCGTTCCGTATGACGGGGCTGCGCAGGGGGCGTGAGACAGTGACGAATCAGTCAAACGTACGCGTGCGGCGCGTGAGAAGCAATGCCTAGCCGCCCCTTGACGCAGACTTTGCACGCGAGCGCGTGCGGGGAGCATCGGGGATCAGTTGGCGGAGGAGGAGCGCTAAGATCAATTTAGGATCGTGGCTGCTGCCGCCTTTTAGCTCGTAGTCGGCGGCGAGGAGGGCGCGGTAGCTCCGTTCGATGGCGCGGTAGCTGTAGCGCCGCGCGGCTTGTACGTACTCGGGGGCAAAATACGGCGGGACGCCAATGTACTTTGCCACGTCGTATTTTGACGTGGGGGCGTCGTCGGCTTGCAGCTTCCAGAGCTTGTCGATGTAGGCGCTGAGGATGGCGACAATTTTGAGTGCTTCGCCGCGCGGGTTGTTGGCTTGCTGCAGCATCCGGTCGGCGGTGGCGTGGGCCGCGCGCAGTTTTCCTTCGCCCACTTGGCTTTGCAGGTCGAACACGTTGGCCTCGCGCGTTTGGCCGCTGGCCGTGAGCACATCGTCGTCGGTGATGCGCGTGCGGTCGCCGGCGTAGGTAACGAGCTTTTCGACTTCGCTGGCCATCGCCTGCAGGTCGTTGCCCACATAGTCGGCAAGCATTTGCAGGGCCTGCGGGCTAATCTCGCGGCCCTCGTCGCGCACAAAGCGCTGAATCCACTGCGGAACCTCGCGGTCGTACAGCGACCGAAACTCGGCCCACGTGGCGTGTTTTTTGAGCGCTCGGTACGGGTGGGCCGATAGGTTGGGGCGCTTGGTGCAGGCCAGCAGCACCACGGCGTGCGGATTGGGGTGCTGGGCGTACGCCTTAAAGCGTTCCTTGAATTGGTCGCGGTTGGTGCTGCTCAGCCCGGTGCCCACTTGTTCAAACTCGCGCACGACCACCACGCGGCGCTCGGCCATTACGGGGTAGCCCTGGCAAAGCGCAAGGAGCTGCGCGGGCGTCGCGTCGGAGCCGTAGACGATGTCGAGGTTGAAGTCGTGCTGCGCCGGGGGCAGCGCGTGCTCAATCAGCAGCTCCTGCAGGCGTTCGATGAGGTACCCTTCGTCGCCGTAGAAGAAGTACAGCGGATCGAAGTTTTGATGCCGGAAGGCGGTGGCGAGGTCGTCGTACGACGCGCCGGTGTTTTTTGCCATAAGAAGCGTGGGCTACGCGTCGGTGGCAGAGAGGTCGGCCTCGTGGAGGCGCTGCGCGAGCTCGCGGAGGCAGTCGATGTCGTCTTGCACCATGGCGCGCACGAGGGTAAACAGCGTGTGCGTGGTGTCGTGCAAGCGGGCAGTGCGGGTCCATTGCGGTGTGGCGATGGCGTCGAGGCGCTCCACGAGGGCACGGCGTTCGCGCTGCACGGCATCCAAGATGGCAGGCAGCGGCTCGTCGTTCCACCCCGCCGCGCGCGCTAGGTCCGCCCGGTTGGCGGGGGCAAGCACCGGTGAATCCTCGGCGAGGAGGCGTTCGATACGCGGGCCGCGCACATCCGCGTCGAGGGTGGCAAAGCTGCCGTACACCTCGTGCATCGAGAGGGCGTCGGGGGTGGGCCGGCCGGTTTGGACGGCCGGCGGCAGCACATCGAGCATGGGCCGCAGCGCCTCAACCTCATCGATGAGATGAGCCATCTGGGCGATCAGGGCCTCGCGCGCCTCGGTTGGGTTCGGCGGCGGATCCGGAGGGGTAGGCATAAGCCGTAGCGATTAGCAAACAGCGACGGGTGCAGGGGCGCAACGCGCTAGGCCGGGGCGTGCTCGGAGGCCGGAGGCCCTTGCAGGTCTTGGCCGCTGCCCCACGACTGCTCGCCACTGGTGGCCGACCGGTCGTCGCGCAGGTGCGTCGTTTCGAGCTCGTCCATGCCCTCGTCGGCCAGCCAATCCAGGAAGTGCTGGTCCTTTACGCTGTGCAGGTTGTTGTCTTTTTGGAACGACCACTCCTCGCCAAACTGCTGGTTCTTGTACTGGTCGAGGTACTCCAGCCGGTCTTGCAATTGCTCTTTGGGCTGCAAGAGGCGCTCTAAGCCAAAGATGGCCTCGTCGCGGCTCTGGAACGTCAGGTCGTATTCCTTCGACATGACGATGGCCTCCTCGGGGCACACTTCCTCGCAGAAGCCGCAGTAGATGCAGCGGAGCATGTTGATCTCGAACCACTCCGGCTCGCGCTCCTTCACGTTGTCCACTTCGCGGCTCTGCATCGAGATGGCCATGGGCGGGCAGGCGCGGGCGCAGAGGTTGCACGACACGCAGCGCGGCCGCCCCTCTTCTTCCACGAGCACCGGGCGCCCCCGGTAGCTGTCCGGCGGATACCACTGCTCCTCGGGGTATTCGACCGTGTAGCTCTCTTCGTTGGCAATTTTGTTTAGCGAGAAGCCCAAGCCTTTGAACAATTCCGGGACGTAGAGCTTCTCCCAGAAATTTAGTTCGCGCTCGTTTTCTTTTCGCGTGTTGCTGGGCGTACCAGGCATGGATGTAGACGTTCGTGCGCAAAGGATGGCATGTAGCTCTATATACACGTTCCGTGAAGCCCTTTGGGTTCCCGTAGCGCAGGGCGGGGACGTCAAAAGCTGAAAAAGACCCCGTTGGCGTGTGGCTAAATGCACCAACGGTGGATGGCAGTTGAGGCCGTGATGCCTACTCTATGCTGTTTGCAGCGGGACAGGACTGTTGTGGGGCATACCGTTCGTCCCATATATTGCAGCGTCGTTACCAACGAAATGAAAACAGCATGGAAGCGGAAGCCTCCGACATTGCAGGCGGATTGGGGCAGGGGGCGCCCTTGGAGCGCCTTGTGCGCCTCACGCACCACGCGGCCCGCGCCGAAGGGGCGTTTGTGGCGGTGCGGTACGAGGGGCAGTACCACGTGCTGGCCGCAACGGGGCGCGCGCCTACCGAGGCGTGGGCTGCCGACGATCCGTGGATGCGTGCGCTAGAAGCGACACCGGAGGCGCCGGTGGTGCGCACGGCATCTGCGGTGTGGGATGCTGCGCCAACGGTGCGTTGCCTTGTGGGCCAGCGGGCCGAGCATCAGTACGTGCTTGCGGTAACCTACGCGGCCGAGCCCACGGCGGAAGCGATCGAGGCCGCGCAGCACGCCATCCGCGACGGTGCTGTGCTGCTCGACGCGCTCGACGAGGCGCCGGCGCGCTACCGGCTGCTCTTCGAGAAAAATCCGCTGCCGATGTGGGTGTACGATCGCGATACGCTGCGCTTCTTGGCCGTAAATGACGCGGCGGTTGAAACGTACGGGTATAGCCGCGCGGACTTTCGGGAGATGACGCTCTACGACCTGCGGCCGTCCGATGAACGGGCGCGCCTCGATGCGAACCTCGCGGAGGAACGCCCGGCGCGCGAGCGGAGCGGGCCGTGGCGGCACCGCACGCGCGACGGCACCATGCGCTATGTCGATATCGTCTCGCATACCCTCACCTTCAAAAGCCGCCCGGCGGTGCTGGTGTCCGTTCACGATGTCACGGCCCAGCACCAGGCCCACCGGGCCTTGCAGGAGCGCGAAGAGTACCTGGAGGTTACGCTTCAATCCATTGGCGACGCCGTCATTACCACCGACGCCGAGGGGCACGTGCGGCGCATGAACCCGCAGGCTGAGGCCCTCACGGGGTGGACGGCCGACGAAGCGAAAGGGCAGCCCCTCACCACCGTCTTCCATATCATCAACGACGAGACGCGCACGCGGGCAGCCAATCCGGTGGCAGAGGTAATTGCGAGCGGCCACACCGTGAGCCTAGCCAACGGCACCATCCTGATTGCGCGGGACGGAACCGAGCATCGCATTGCCGATAGCGCTGCGCCCATTGCGGCTACGGGCGAGCCGCTGCGGGGCGTGGTGCTCGTCTTTCGTGATGTAACGAGCGACTACGCGCAGGAGGAGGCCCTGCGTCAGAGCCGCGCGCTATTGGAAGAGGCCCAAGCCATTGCGCATACCGGCAGCTTTCGACTCGACCTGCAGGCCCGCACCATCACCCTCTCACGCGAGGGCGGCCGCCTCTTTCAGATGCCGCCCAACACCCCACATCCGCTTGCCCAATTTAGCGAGCGCATCCACCCCGAGGACCTGGATACCGTACGTACGCTACTGGCCTCGCTGGAGGGCGGCGAGGAAAGCTACGACATCACCTACCGCATTGTGCAGCCCGAGGGCAGTGTCCGCTGGGTGCGATCGCGGGGGCGTATGTTGGAAAATGTACAGGGGCAGCCCGCAACCATTGTTGGCATTGCCACGGATGTGACCGAGCGGCGGGCGCGCGAAGCCGCAGCGCAACGCTTTGGCCGCTTGCTCGAAGCCTCCATCAACGAGATTTACTTCTTTCGTGCCGACACCTACACCTTTGTTGATGTCAGCCGCGGCGCGCTTGAAAACCTGGGGTACACGCTCGACGAGCTGCGCTCGATGACCCCGGCCGACATGACGCCGTTCGACCGGGACGGCCTCGATGCGCTCTTTCAGCCCTTGCGCGAGGGCACCGCGGAGCAGGTAGCCATTGAAACGCGGCACATTCGCCGCGACGGCAGCAGCTATCCCGTCGATATTCGCCTGCAACTTTCCGAAAAGGAAGATCCGCCCCTGTTTGTGGCCATCGGACTGGATGCCACCGAGCGGCTGGAGGCGCAAGCACAGCAGATGCACGCCCTGCACCGCATCCAAACGCTGCACAGCATTGGCCGGGCCGTGCTCTCGGCCGCGTCGATTGAGGCCATTGCCGAGGCGGCCTTGCAGCGCCTCACGCACCTGGTGTCGCACGTGCGCTCTAGCGTGGTAACGTACGACGCCGCGCGCGATGTGGCCACCATCCGCGCCGTGCGTGGGCATGAGGCCCCGCAGCTTGCATCCGGCGCGCAACCGTCGCTCGCTTCGTTCCGCGGCGCCCGGGCACTCCAGCGCGACACCGTGCGCTACGTGCGCGACCTGGAGGCCGCCGACCGAACCGCTGCCGAAGACCGCCTGCTGGCGGCCGGGCTACGGTCGTACATTCAGGCCCCGTTGCTTGTGGAAGACAACGTCATCGGGTCGCTCAACATCGCAGCCCAACGCCCCGATGCGTTCAGCGCCGTGGATCGTACCGTGACGCTTGAGGTGGCCGACATGCTTGCGCTGGCCATCAAACAGGCGCGCTACGAGAAACAGCTGATTCGTGCAAAGGAAACCGCCGAAACGATGAATCGGCTCAAGACAACCTTTTTGGCCAACATGAGCCACGAAATCCGCACCCCGCTCACCTCCATCATTGGCTTCTCGGAAGTCATCGGCGACGACCCGTCGGCCGCGGCGACCTACGCCCCGGTCATTCACCGCAGCGGCCGGCGCCTGTTGCGCACGCTCAACTCGGTGCTCGACTTCGCGCAGCTTGAAGCGGGCGCCTTCACGCACGCGCCGGTCGCGCTCAACGTAACAGCGCTGGCCGAGCAGGTGCTCGACGACTTCCGCCCCGATGCGCGCCACAAAAACCTGACGCTTTCCCTGGTTGCCGAGGGGCCCGTAGAAGCGCGGCTCGACGAGCGAGCGCTGGAGCGCGTGCTTGTCAACCTGATTGCCAATGCCATCAAGTTTACGCCCGAAGGAAGCGTCACCGTTTCGGTAACGACCCCCGACGACGCGCACGTTTCCATCGCGGTACGCGACACGGGCGTGGGCATCGATCCGTCGTTCCTGCCCGACGTATTCAACGAGTTTCAGCAGGAGTCGAGCGGCAACACGCGGCAGTTTGAGGGCAGCGGGCTGGGGCTCACCATCACCAAGCGGCTCGTGGAGCTGATGGGCGGCACCATTGCGGTGGAAAGCACGAAAGGCCAAGGGGCGACGTTCACGGTTACGCTGCCCACGTAGCCTGCCGCGGCGGTGGGGGCGCGCCGCCCTTTGGGGACAGGCGTGGGCGCTTGGGGGTGGCGGGTGTAACCTTACGTGCGGCCCATACGTGGAGACGGGTGAACATGCAAGCGCGCGCTTTGCGGTTCGATGCGACGCACCAACGGGTGGCATCCGAACGGTGCGTGGCGCCGCCTACCACGGACCAGAACCGAACAGACCCATGCGACCGTCTAAGCATTTTTTGATTGGTAACTTTCTCACCGCGTACCTCCCCATGCTGCGCCCGCCGCAGCAGCCCCTCGACGATGCCGGCTTTGCCGCGGGCGACTTGGCACGCCGCCTCAAGGCCCGCTCGCGGAAGCGTGCGCGCCGCCGCACACGCCACGCGCTGCTCACCCAGGCCACGTTTGTGCTGGCGCTGCTGCTGGCCCTGGCGGCGGTATCGTGGCCGCCCGCCCCCCGCGCAGCCACGGCAGACGCAGCCATCGAGCGTTCGGTGCCCGCGGCCCCCGCGGCGGTTACGGCGCCTGCGGCCGAATCCGAAGCGCGCACCGCATCGTGAGGTCGTGCATCGGGCGATGTGGTTTCATCATACAGCGGCCGCCGGGGATGGCGGCCGCTTTTTTGTGACGTTGCACGCCATTAGGTGGCGCAGCCCTGCTTCGACGCCTAACGAGTGGAAGCCGCGTCACGAATGAGCCGCATCCGAACGCCCAAAGGCTCCTCAAAAATAGTAGCAGCTGGGCATGCAGGGGGCGCTCGCCGCATCGTCTGGGAGATTCTGACTACAAAAGCTTGGGTTGGGGAAAAGTGTTGTCACCCCGTCCAGTCGTCCAAGCGCTCGGTTGGCCCGCTCGATGCGTTCATAATCCGCGCTTGTAAAGGCAATCTTGGGATCGGAAGGTAGGGGCGCTGGAATGAACGCGCAGACGGACTCGCCGGCAGTCGTGGAGTCGGCGCAGCGTCCTGCACGGTTCTCCATGACAAATACTTTTCGTTAGCGACCAAAATGGATGTCTAAGTAAAAATAAGCCATTAACATTTACTTGGAGAATAGAGTTGGGTTTGCGATGCTCTTTTCTGCCGAGCACCACATCCACCATACTGCACCGATGCCAGTTTGTCTTACCAATGGGCATGCAAGCGACCTTCGATGACGAAGGGGTTCGCTCATAATCACCCGGGGCCCGCGACCAACCAACGCCAAGATGAGGCATGGATCGGATATAGCTCAGGCGGAGCAAAGAAGGGAGAAGCGCAGATGTGGGCCCTCCTGGATTCGAACCAGGGACCTCTCGCGTGTGAGGCGAGCGCTCTAAACCACTGAGCTAAGAGCCCATCAGAAGAAATGCGGTGCTATGCAATGCCCGGCCGGCTGCATGGTGCCCGGCGCTCTATCAAGAACGCGCAAAAGTAGCGGCTACGGGCGCGCCGGCGTGAGCAGCAGGGTGCGCGTCGAGTCGTACGAGCGAACGGTATGAACCGCAGGCGTGCGGCGCGGCATGGGGCGGCGGGCCGTGCGTAGCGGCTGTAGGCCCGACGCGGCGTTGCGCGGCGCGGGCGTCCAGGCGGGGGCGGTGGGAGCCACGGGTGCAACCAGTGTGGCTTCCGGACGCGCCGCCCGCGGATGGTCCGGGAGGCCAATGAGCCCCACAAACACGCCCAGCACCAATGCAAGGGCTACCGAGGAGGCCACGCCGGCGGTCCAGGCCGGGTGGGCCGACAAAAACTCGTGCGACGACTGCCCGGAACGCAACAGCTCGCACTCTACCGTGCGGCAGATGCGGGCCTGCGCGCGCTGCGAGGCGGCCTTGGTGCAGCGGCACCGCTGCAGGAGCTGGCGGGTTGCCTTCAAGTCCTCAATGTGCGCCTTCAGCTGCGGATCAGCGTCAACGTATTGCTCAAAGATGCGGCGCTGCGCCGGTGGCATAGTGCCGTCTACGTACTCACAGAGCCACTCATCCAGCCATTCATACGATGCGTCGTCGTCATCCGACGCGCCGAAGCTGGCGAAATCATCGGGTTGGGTCATGGGATCGCCGTTTCAAGCACGACCGATTGGACATGCGCCATTGCAAATTACGAGGTCTCAACGCATGGCAAGCAACGGGGTTCGCGCCGTGAGCAGAAAGGCCGGCACGCGCCGCCTACGAGGGGCCAAACGTCCAACGCACCTGTAGGCCTACGCTGCGCAGGCGCTGCCCCGGCGTTTCGTTGAGGCCCGAGCCGATGCTGCGCACGTTGCGGTAGCGCGTGACGCCATACTTGGCCTCGATGGTGAGGTCCGACCATGGGCGCGCGCGGACGAGCAGATACGTCCGGTGGCCCTCTCCAAAAAAGGCGGGCACCGAAAAGGCGTAGAGCAGATCGCGCTCGTAGGCAAAGATGCGGCTGGCGTAGTCATCGGTGTCGAAGGCGGCCACGCGGGCGTCGAGGCGAAGCCACGGGGTGGCCTGCCACGTCACATCCTGATAGAGCAGCAGCCCGTATTGCGTGTGCCCTTGTTCGTGCACGCGCTTGCCTTCAAGGCGTGTGCGCAGCTCCAGCGTTTCGCTAAAGGCGTAGCGCGCGTGCCACCGCACCGATTGCCGAATGCGCGGCGTTACGCCATCCAAGAGGCCCTGCGGGGCGGGCACGTCGGTGCCCACGCCTTTGCGCTCGTGGCGCAGCTGCACGTAGTGCGTAAGCCATTGGAAGGGTTCGTGCGTGAGGACCAGGCGGGCGTCGTAGCCGCTCGTGGGACGGGGCACAGCAAACCGCAGCCACGGAAAGCGAAACTGATCGACCGCTGCGGCAAGGGTCCAGCGCGGCGTGAGCGGCACGCGGAGGCCCAGGTATACGCCGGTTTCGTTTTGGGTGGCGCCGTTGCGCTCGCCAAAGGCGTAGCCGTGGAGGCTCGTAAAGCGACGTGGATAGTGACGTGCCATCACGAGGGCATCGAGGCGGCGGGGGATGGATACCGCCGCGCCGGCAATGCCGCCCCAATGGCCGCGCGGGCTGCGGGCGATTTCTCCGAGCACGGTGTAGGAGCCCCAGGTGGCATGCCCGAAGGTCGTGAGCATCGTGGCGCGGTCGCCCTGAAAGTCGAAGCGCTCATACGGTTGATCGGCGCCGCCCAGAGAGGCACCAAACCGCGTGTGGTATCCCGCCGCCCCCACCTGTCCCCACGCCGGGTTCCAGGTGATGGCCCCGCCCCACAGGGTCTCGCGGAGCGCGTCTTTGCGGGCGAGCTCGCTGGTCGTGCGGTGCAGGCCGCCAATGGGCAGGCTGGTAGCGACGGCGGTTGCGGTGGTGTCGGGGGCATCGAGCGATGCATCGAGCGTGCGCCGCGAGGCCCATCCAGAAAGGGAGAGGGTTGGCGAAAGCGCTACGGTGGCGGCGAGGCCCCGAAGGAAGCGATTCTCGGCGGTTGAGCCGGAGGCCGAGAGGCCGTCGCCCTGCCGCAGGAGCGGCTCCACCGGCGCCCGCCCCTTTCCGAACGCCATGCCGCGCCACAGCGCCACACCTTGCCCGAAGGCGGCCGTGTAGTCGCCCACAATGAGGGTGCGCAGGCGGCCCCAATTGCGCAGGGCCAGGGCGGCGCCCGCATGATCGTAGCCGTACGTGCGCGTCGCCGGGTTCCAGCCAAACGCCTCGCCGGGATCCTTGTCGAGCGTAAGGCGCGCGCTCAGGTGCGAACCGACCTGCAGACGGAGGCGCGTGAGCAGCCGCGCGGGACCGCCCCGAAACGTACGGCGCGTCGAGTCGGGGCGGTAGCCGCGGCCCAGGTCGAGGCGGCGGCTGTAGCGCTGCATGACCGTCCCCTCTACGGGGCCCACAAGGGTGCGCCACGCCGGCCAGGCAAGCGACGCGGTCGTTGGGGACGCGTCTCGTGCGGCGCGAAGGTACGGACGCGCCCGGTACAGCACCCGGGGCGTTAGGCCGGGCACGCGCAGCAGGCTGTCAAGGGCCGGAAAGGGGCCGTAGCGCCGGCGGTTGTTTACGATGCGCTGGGCCAGGGCCGGCGTGAGCGCCGGAATGGCACTGAGCGCGGCGGCGGTCGCCTGGTTGACGTCGCGCGGATGGGCGGCGAGCATCATCAGGCGTTCGGCCAGCTGTGTGGGGGTCTCGCTGGTCTGTTCGGCCAACGTCCCGGCGGCCGCGTCGAGGGTGCGGGCAGGAACGTCGGTCGTATCGGCCGGCTGGGCCGCACAGGGGGCAGCAAGCAAGACGAGAAGCGCGAGGGTCGCGTAGCGCATGGCAAGCAAAAGCCCGAGGGCATTACCAGTGGATGCTGAGGGAAGCTGCGGGCGTCCAGCCCAGCACAAGGTGCTGCGTGACGGCCAGGTCGGCGGCGAGGCGCCCCAGCCGAAGGCCCACGCCACTCGTAAAGCGCGTAGGTGCCGTGGTGATGCCCGCGCGCAGCGCCAGCACGTCAACCGGGTGCACCTCCACCCCGCCGCGCACGGCCAGCGGGTAGCGGATTTGCTTGAAGACATCGGCCACAACCGTTACGCGTTCGGTGGCGGCGTAGGCAGCGCCCAGCGCCAGCGTTTGGGGCAGCGTGTGTCCGCCGAGTGCGGCGCCGTGCAGGTTCGTGGCATGCGCGGCCACCGCAAGGGCGGGCCGCGGCCGAAACAGCAAGCCCGCGTTAAACGCGAGGGCCCCGGCGCTGCCATAGCCGGCAATGGCTGTGTGATAGTACCGAGCAGTAGCGCCTGCAAAGAGGGTGCGGCTGGTGCCCAACGACACGCCCCGCGCGTAGCCCGCGCTCACGTGCACCTCGCGGTAGTCCGAAAACCCAAACGTGCTCAGGCCGCCGGCCAGCGTGCCCCAGCCGGTGGGCTCCAGGTACTGAAGCGCCCCGTAGCGAAGCTCCGCGAGCCCGTAGGCCTGGCGCGCAAAGAAGGTGACGGCCCGCGCCGCCCGCGTGGCCCAGGCGGCCGGGTTCGAGTGCACGCCCACGTCGCTAGCGAGCGCGGTGGTGGCCGATCCCAAGGCGCTCGACCGGGCATGCCCCAGCAGGTCGGTAGTCGATTGCGCCGCTACGCTGCCGTACAGCCAGCAGCAGAGAATAAGCCCGCAGGTAACGCGCATCGTGCCGTGTCATCTGATGAGCAAGAGCAGGTGTTCGCAAGACACGGCAGGCGGTGATCCGCAACGTCGCCGCGGCCCGCGGTGCTCTGTAAAGTTGCCATTGATACGCGATGGGTTTGGGGGTATGGAATCGCAATCGTGACGGCTGAGCTGTACCATATGACGTTGGAGCGGCTCCAGCTGCAGCCCGCGCTTGTCCCCGCTACGCATCACGCACATGGCTACTGCCTCAACGTCCAACCACGCCTCGCTGCTGCACCGCCTGTCCATGTGGTGGCGCAGCGTGCCGCCGGCGCAGCTGTTTGTGGGCTCGTTCTTTCTGCTGATTGTGCTGGGAACGGTGGGCTTCAAGGTGCTGCCGGGACTATACACGGGCCCCGAGCTGTCGTGGCTCAACGCCTTGTTTACATCCACCAGTGCGGTGTGCGTCACGGGGCTCATTGTGGTCGACACGGCCACATTTTTTACGACGTGGGGCCAGGCGTACCTCTTGCTGCTTATCCAGCTCGGCGGGCTGGGCATCATCTCGTTCACGTCCATCATCATCGTAGTGCTGGGGCGCCGGTTGTCGTTGCGTCATCAGGCACTCGCCACCGGCGCGGCCGAAATTACCGACGATGTGCACTATGCGGATCTGGCCTGGGCCGTCATGAAGTTTACGCTTGGTACGGAGCTGTTAGGAGCTGTCCTGCTGTACCTCAGTTGGGGCTCTGCCCTAGGCTGGCAGGGGGCGGTGTGGCCGGCCGTCTTTCACTCGATCAGCGCGTTTTGCAACGCCGGGTTCTCCACCTTCTCCACCTCGCTGATGAACTTTCAAGGCAATGCGCCGCTCCTGCTGGTGGTGATGGCGCTCATTGTGATGGGCGGGTTGGGCTTTTTGACGTTAGAGGAGCTAAACGTGTGGTACCGCAAGCGGCAATCGAAACGCTTTCGCCTGTCTACGCACTCGCAGATTGTGCTGGGCACCACGGCGGTGCTCATTGTGGGCGGCGCGGTGGTTATCACGGCCTTCGAGTGGCAGCACACCCTGCAGGGGCTTTCCCTGGTCGATCGGGTCGTGAACGGTTTGTTTGCGAGCGTGACCACCCGCACGGCCGGCTTCAACACGATCGACTACGGCGCAGCGCACCCCAGCACGAATTTCTTCACGATCCTCTGGATGTCTATTGGCGGCTCGCCCGGCTCCACGGCCGGCGGACTCAAAACCACGACGGCGGCCATCTTGTGCCTGGCGGCATGGGCACGTCTGCGCGGCTATCACTACACGCACGTCTCGGGGCGCACCATTCCGCCCGAGACGGTACAGCGCGCCACCAGTCTGTTTGTGCTGGGCTTCGTGGTGGTTACGGCTGGTGTCTTTGTGCTATCGTTTAGTGAGCTGCCAAGCATTCTGGCCATTGCGCCGCAGGGCACCTTTTTGCACCATATGTTTGAAGCCGTCAGCGCGTTTAACACGGTGGGCCTGTCGATGGGCATCACGAGCGACCTTTCCATCACCGGCCGCTGGACAACCATCCTGCTTATGTTTATTGGCCGCGTGGGGCCGCTCACGGTGGCCGCGGCGATGTCTATTGAGCGGCGCACGCAGCGCGACAACTTCCGTTACGCATACGAAGATGTGATTGTGGGCTAACGCGGTTCGATTTTTTCTACCACACGCCAAAGGCATGAAGCGATTCGTTATTGTAGGGATCGGGAATTTTGGATCGAGTGCGGCGGAGGCGCTGTACAGCCGCGGGCACGACGTCATTGCGGTGGACACGCGCGAGAGCGCGGTCGACCAGGTGGCCTCGCACGTCTCGCGGGCGGCCGTGGGCGACGGGCGCAAGCGCGATATGCTGCGTCAGGTGGGCGCCGACGCCTCGGATGCGGCCGTGATTAGCACGGGCGACGACATCACCGCGAGCATCTTGTCTACCATGGCGCTTAAAGACCTGGGCGTGGAGGAGATTTACGTGAAGGTGATCTCGCACGATCACGCCCGCGTGATGAGCCAGTTGGGCGTTACGGAGACGGTTTTTCCGGAGCGCGAGTCGGCCTTCAACCTGGCGAACCGCATTTCTGAGCAGGGCATTCTCAACTACGTGCGCATGTCGGGCGACCTCAGCATTCAGGAGATGGTGGTGCTCGACACGTGGGTGGGCGAGTCGCTGCGCGCGCTAGAGCTGCGGGCGCGATTTGGCATCTCGGTGATTGCGGTGCACGACGTAGAGCGCGATGTAATGGACGTGCCGCCGGACCCCGACGCGCCGCTCAAGGAGTCCGACACGTTGCTGCTCGCCGGCCGGCCCGAGAGCCTTGCGCAGCTGGCCGACGCGGTGGACGAGGACGCGTCGTAGGGTGCGCATTCTCTTTGCGTAAGGCAAACCGGCCTCGTCTACTCGCGGCCCGCGATGCGATCCCACATGCGCTGCTGCTCAGAGCCCGGCGGCACGCTGTACGGGTCGTTGGGTAGCGACACGCGGTCGAGAATGGGGTATCGCTTCTTGTAGATGAACGGCCGCGGCAAGCCCTTCGGCTCGTCGCCCAGCACGAGCACCATAGTGCCGGGGTCGAGCAGGCGTCCGTTGATCGATCCGTAGCCCACGCCGCCCGCGGTGGTATTCCAGGGCTCGGCCCAATCGTAAATCCATTTCGCATCGATGTCCACGAGGCGCACGCAGCCATGGCTGGCTGGGCCGCCGGTGGGCATGGCGTACTGGTGCACGTGGATGCCACGGGCATTGTGGAAATTGAACACCCAGTACATCTCCCACTCCTCGTCGGGCGGACTGAGCGACGAGACGCGGTATTCTTCTTTCCAGTTGAAGTTGAACCGGCCGTTGGGCGTTTCGGTGCTGCCGGCCTTGCCGGTGTTTACGATGCCCCAGCGCACGAGGCGGCCATACTCGTAGGCCGCGAAGGCCTGCACGCGCTTGTGAATGATGAACAGCTTGTTGAGCGAGCGGGCGCCGGGGTAGTAGCGCGGGAAGGGCGAGTACGCCCGGAAGTCGAGTCCGAAGCGCGTGGGCACCACCAGCGTATCGCCCAGCGCTGTGTTGCCGAGGAGCTTGCGGTTCAGGAGCTCCACCAGGTGGGCGCGCTCGGTGCCCAGCTCCACGCTTCCGTCGCCTAGCGTCCGGTAGAACTGGTTGCGCGCCAGCACCGAGTTGCCGCTGGGGTGATCCAGCACGTAGTACTCGTAGAACACGTCGGGCAGCGCATTCAGGCTCGGGGCCCGCGTGCTAAGCAGCTCCTCAAGCTTGTACTGATCGTAAAAGCCCTGGGCGTGGGCGGGTGCAGGGGCCCACAGCACGCCGGCGCCCACCACCATCCAGGCAACAAGGTACAATCGAAAAGAGCGCATGGCCAAGAACGGCATGATTGAAGCGGTAAAGCAGTGAACCGTGTGCTTCGTGCAATGCTGCACGCATGCGTTACGGGCTACATCCTTCACGACGCAGCGTCTCGATAGTTGCCGGGTCGCCCAGTACAATGAGCACATCGCCGGTCTGGATGCGATCGGACGGGGCCGGATTGAAGTGCATCGTCTGCTCGCTCTGGTCGATGATGCCAATGACTACGGCGTCGTACTGCTGCCGGAAGTTGCTCTCGGCGAGCGTTTGACCGGCCAGCGGCGCGCCGGGCTTAATGCGCACCTCCTCCATCTGCAGGCTGAGGCTTCCGGTGTGCAGCACGTGCTCCAAAAACTGATCGACGTTGGGGCGCAGCACCACCTGCGCCATGCGGTCGGCGCCCACCTCGCTGGGGGCCACCACCTTATCGGCCCCGGCATGCAGCAGCTTGCTCCGGTTGCGGTGGTCCATGGTGCGCGTCAGGATGGCCACGTCGGGGTTCATCTCGCGGGCCGTGAGCGTCACGAACACGTTCGAGCTGTCATCCGGCAGGGCGAGGATCAGGCCGCACGAGCGATGGATGCCAGCGGCCGTGAGCGTTTCTTCCTCCTCGGCATCGCCTTCAATGTACAGGTGATTGTTGGCGGCAATGTCTTCAATGACCTCCGGATCGCGTTCTACAACCACGAAGGGGCGATTGGCCTTCTCCAAATCCTCGGCGAGCCGCTGCCCCACCCGCCCGTAGCCACAGACGATGTAGTGGTCGGTAAGGTCTTTGATGCGTTGCTTCATCTGGCGTCGGTAGAAGTTTTCGCTGGCAAGTAGGAGCTGCGCGGCGCGCGTGGCCACAAACGTTACGAGGCCGATGCCCGTGAGGCCAATGAAGACCGTGAACAGGCGGCCGACGGGCGAGAGGGGATGCACCTCTTGAAACCCGATGGTGGCCAGGGTGATGAACGTCATGTAGAACCCGTCAATGAACGGCCAGCCTTCAATGATGCGGTATCCGGCGGTGCCCACGCCAAAGAGCACGCACAGCAGGGCCGTGGCCGAAATGATCTGAAGCTGGGCAACATCGAAGTCGCGCGTCCATCGGGCAAGGTAGCGGCGCGGGGGAGCCATGCGTTAGGCGGAAGCGGTGGAGGCAGGGGCAAGGGAGTAACGCTGCGCCAGCCAAGTAGCGCGGGCCGCGCGGGCGAAGCGCCCGTCGTGCAAGGCGCCAACCGTCTGAATGCTGCGATCGAAGATGGGGGTGTCGCCGGTAATTGCACCGGCAGCAACGCGGTCGGCCAGCGCCGTTCGGGGCACCACGTGCACGCCCGAGGCGTCTTCGTACGCCACATGCAAAGCCGGCGCCCACGCAATGTCGAGGGGCGCAGCCGCTTCGTTGAGGGCCTGCACCGCCGCGTCGATGCCGCAGCCCGAGATGCCCGCATCGTCGGCCTGCACGACGCCCGCGAGCAGTACAAACCGCTGCTTGGCAATCGCGAGTGCGCCGCGCACCGGGCGGCCGTGCGTCGACCACGACGCAAAGAATGGCGCCATGGCCTCGTGCAACGCCGTTTGCTGCGCTTCGGTTAGGGGTGCATCGCTCGTGTGAATCCACAGCCGGGCCGTGGGCGGAAAATCATCAAAAAAAGTCATGGCGGTTGGTCTGCTTGAAAAGGCACAGCGCCCAAAACGCACAGCGCTATGCTTTTGTTTGACGGCGCCAGCGGTGCACCGCTCCACTCGGCTTGCGATTTATCGCCGCTGCGTTGTACGTTTGTATGCTCCCCTACTCGCGCCGCACCCCTTCAAGTCCTGATTGAAACCGCCGGTTATGAAGAAAGCACTGTACATTCTAGGAAAACTGAGCGACTCCGATATCGACTGGATGGTGGCAAACGGTGCCTCGTCCGAGGTAGATGCCGACACCGTAATCATCCGCCAAGGCAAACCGGCCGACTCGCTGTACCTGGTTCTCAATGGCTCGTTTATGGTTATCGATGAGGAGCGGGAGGCCACGGTGGCGGTGCTGGAAAGCGGTGAGATCGTAGGCGAGATGTCGTTTGTCGACGAGCAGCCGCCCTCGGCCACGGTCCGCTCAATTACCGATAGCACGGTTTTCGAGTTGCCGCGGGCCGCGCTGGAGCAAAAGCTGGACGAAGACGACGAGTTTGCCAAGCGGTTCTACCGGGCCGTGGCGGTGTTCTTGTCTGATCGCTTGCGCTCTACGCTCCGCAAAGACGTAGCCAACGGCGACCGCACGCCCAAAGAGGCCTTCGATCCGCAAACCATGGAGCAGATGATTGAGGCCAGCAACCGCTTCGATCGGTTTCTGGAGAAACTGGCCAGCGCATAGGTTCCGCCCAATCCTTCACGTCTGACCTGCCACCCCTGTGCGTATGAAGCGTCTGATTGCAGCACTCGCCCTGCTCGTTGTGCTGGGCGGCATCGAATATGTGACGGGCGTCGAGGTGATGGGCGACCTCGACCTGGTGCCCGAGCAATGGGAGCGTCCGGCGCGCACAGCGGAGGCGCCCCCTACGGCCGCGGCTCCCGCGCCTTCGGCTGCCCCGGCGCAAACGCCCCCGGCCAAGGCCGCACCGGCCGATGCTACGGTGCGCTTCGTCACGTGGAATCTGTACAACTTTGGCCGCTCGAAAAACGCCGAGGAGATCGCCTTCGTCGCCGAGCAGTTGCGCGAGTACGAGGTGGTGGCCATCCAAGAGATTTCCACCTCACCCCCGGGCCCGCAGGCTATTGGGCGGTTGGTGGACGCGCTCGACCGCACCGGCTTCAACTGGGACTACACCATCAGCGACCCCACGACGGGCGACGGCACCGAGCGCTATGCCTTCTTGTGGAAGCCGTCGCGCGTGCGGCTGGTGGGGCGGGCCTGGCTCGAAGACCGCCTGGCCGATACCATCGACCGGGAGCCGTACTGCGCGCGCTTCGAGCACGTGGGCACCGGGCAGCGCATGCTGGTGGCCAGCTTGCACGCCATCCCGCGCTCCAAAGACCCGGAAACCGAGATCCGCCAGCTCCACGCCCTCCACGACCGCTACCCCGACGACAACGTGATGGTGGTGGGCGACTTTAACCTTGACGGCGAAGATGAGGCGTTCAATGGCTTGCGCCGGCGGGGCTACGCCATGGTGCTGCACGATCAAAAGACGAGCCTGGGCCGCAAAGTAGATCCTGGGCCGCAGGGCCACTTGGCCAGCGAGTACGACAACATTTTCTACGAGACGGCAACGCTCGATGCGGTGCGCCGCGGGGTCATCGACTTCACGCAGCAGTTTCCCTCGCTCCGCGCCGCCCGCAAAATCTCGGACCACCTGCCGGTGTACATGCACGTCGGATGGGACGCCGTGCCGCCTGCGCAGCCGTAGCGCGCTGCCTGTCGTAGGGCGGTCGGGGGGCCGCGGGCGCCGGGCTACCAGCGGGGCGTCTGTTCGGTAGCGGGCATCGGGAGATCGGCGGTAACGTCGTCTAGCAGCGCCTCCTTCTCGTCGATGGGCAAGAACGCATACCGGAAGCCGTTGAGGGCAATCTCGCGCAGCGCATTGGCCGTGATGCCGCACCGCTGGTGGACCCGCAGCAGCTCATCGGTCACCGACGTGCGGCTAAACAGGCGGTTGTCGGTGTTTACGGTGACGGGCACATTGGCCTTCACGTAGGTGTTGATGGGGTGCGCCTCGTAGCTGGGCACAACGTGCGTCTGCACATTGCTCGTGGGGCAAATCTCCAGCGGGATACGGTGGTCGGCAAAGTACTGCATCAGCTCGGGATCTTCGCGTAGCGTGATGCCATGGCCAATGCGGTGCGCGCCGCAGTAAAAGAGGGCCTGCCGGATGGAGTCGGGGCCCCACGACTCGCCCGCGTGCAGCGTCAGGTTGAGCAGCGCATTGCGAGCCTTGTAGAAGGCGTGCAGGTGGCCCTTGGGTGGGTTGCCCGCCTCGCCGCCGGCCAGGTCGAAGGCCACCACGCCCCGGTGACGGTACGCCGCGGCCAGCTCGGCCTGCCGCATCGACGCGCTCTCGTAGCGGTCGCGCAGCCCGCACACAATCAGCGACGTCGTGAGGTCGTAGTCGCGCTCCGCCCGCGCGAGGCCCGCGAGCACCGCATCGGTCACGTCCTCCAGCGAAAGGCCCTCCTCGGTGTGCAAGATGGGCCCAAAGCGCACCTCCAGGTAGCGCACGTTCTCCTGCGCATTGTCCTCGGCCAGCTCGTAGGCCACCCGCTCCAGCGCCTCAGCCGTCTGCATCAGCGGGATGGTGTACCGGAACCAGGCAAGGTACGCCTCCAGGGTTTCGGAGTCGTCGATGGCGCGCAAGATTTCGCGCAACCCGTCTTCTGTGTCGGCCGGCAGCACGCTCATCTTGCCCTCGCGGCGGGCGATATCCAACATGGTTGGTAGGCGCAGCGAGCCGTCGAGGTGGCAATGGAGCTCGGCTTTGGGCCACTGCAGCAGATCGTCACGGCTTAGCGAGGCAGCATCGGGGACGTCGGCAGACATAAGCAGAGGGGATCGTGGCAAAAAGAATTGTGCGTCCCAACCGGCCCGTGCGGGCAGCGGTTTCGCAACGGCTGTTATGCCTCGGTGAAGCCCCGCCGGCGCCCGCCGGTCATGGATCTTCCGCGGCCCACAGCCTTCCAACCCTCTTGCACCCTCGCCCCGTTTTCACCGACCGCAGCCCCTGCCTATTGTGAGCGCTTCGCCGCCTTCGGACCGCGACAACTTCATCTACGACATCATCGACGAGGACTTGGCCAACGGCACGCACGACGGACGCGTGGCAACGCGCTTTCCGCCCGAGCCCAACGGCTACCTGCACATTGGGCATGCCAAGTCCATTTGCCTCAACTTTGGCATCAAGCACGACTACGCCGATCGCGCCCGCACGCAGTGCCACCTCCGGTTCGATGACACCAACCCCGAAACCGAATCGATGGAGTACGTCGCCTCCATCAAAGAGGCGGTGCGGTGGCTGGGCTACGACTGGGGCGAGCACCTCTACTTTGCCTCCGATTACTTCGAGCAGTTCTACGCGTACGCCTGCACGCTCATCGCGCAGGGCGATGCGTACGTCGACAGCCTCAGCGAGGAAGAAATCCGCGAATACCGGGGCACGGTCAACGAGCCGGGGCGGCCCAGCCCGTACCGCGACCGCTCGGTGGAGGAGAACATGGAGCTGTTTCGGCGGATGCGCGCCGGCGACTTCCCCGACGGGGCCCACGTGCTGCGCGCCAAGATCGACATGGCGTCGCCCCACATGATCATGCGCGACCCGCTGCTCTACCGCATCAAGCACGCCCACCACTACCGCAACGGCGACGACTGGTGCATCTACCCGATGTACGACTTTGCGCATCCGCTGGAAGATGCCATTGAGGGGATTACGCACTCGCTGTGCACGCTGGAGTTTGACAACAACCGCCGCGTGTACGATTGGGTGCTGGAGCACTGCCTGCCCGCCGAGGAGGTGCCGCAGCGCCCGCATCAGTACGAGTTTGCGCGGCTCAACGTGGACTACACCATCATGAGCAAGCGCAAGCTCCTGCATCTGGTGGAGACCGGTGCGGTGGACGGCTGGGACGATCCGCGGTTGCCTACGCTGGCGGGGCTGCGCCGGCGGGGCGTGCCGCCGTCGGCCATTCGGGCGTTTTGCCACGACGTGGGCGTTACGCGAAGCGAGAGCCGGGTGGAAATTAGCCTGCTGGAGCATGCCATCCGCGACGACCTGAACACGCGCGCGCCGCGGGTGATGGCCGTGCTCGACCCGCTGAAGGTGGTGGTGACCAACGTGGACGAAGACACCGTCGACTGGCTGGAGGTGCCGCACTGGCCGCGCGAAATTGACAACGACGAGACGCGCGCGGTGCCGTTTACCCGCGAGCTGTACATCGAGCGTGACGATTTTCGGATGGACCCGCCGGACGACTTCTACCGGCTGGCGCCCGGCCGCGAGGTGCGCCTGCGCGGCGGCTACTTCCTGACCTGCACCGAGGCCATCACCGACGACGACGGCGCGGTGGTGGAGCTGCGGGCCACCATCGACCCGGCCACGCGCGACAGCACGGCCCCCGACGGGCGCTCGCCCCGCGGCACCATCCACTGGGTGTCGGGCACACACGGGGTGCCCATTGAGGCGCGCCTCATCGACCGCCTGTTCACCGTTCCGGCCCCGGATGCCCAGGACGCGCCCTTCACCGAATTTCTGAACCCCGAGGCCCGCGTGGTACAGGCCGGCATCGTAGAGCCGAGCGTGCGCGACCTGCCCGCCGACACGCGGCTGCAGTTTGAGCGGCAGGGCTACTTCTGGCAAGATCCGGTTGACAGCGCGCCCGACGCGCTGGTGTTCAACCGCATCGTGCCCCTGCGCGACCCGTGGGCCGCGCGCGAAGAGGCGGCGCGCAAGGAGGCGCTGGAGGCCAAACGGAAAGCCAAGGAGGCCGAGAAGGCAAAGCAGCGCAAGCGCTCGATGGAGGCCCAGCGCGACCCGGTCGAGCGCCTGACCGAGGCGCAGCGACAGCGCTTTGCCCACTACCACTTTACCCGCGGCGTGGCCCGCGAGGATGCGGCCGTCCTTGCGGCCGACGATGCGGTGGCCGACTTCTACGAGGCGGCCCTCGACGCGTACGATGCCCCGCAGGCGCTGGCGCACTGGGTGGTCAACGACCTGATGCGCGTGCTGAAAGACCGGTCGCTGGCGGAGTTGCCGTTTGGGCCGGAGGAATTGGCCGCGCTCGTGCGACTGGCCGCGGACGACGTTGTGAATAGCCGCGGCGCGCGCGAGGTGTTCGACGTGCTCGTAGACGCGGGCGGCGATCCGGAAGCCATCGTCGATGCGCGCGGGCTCCGGCAGATCAACGACCGCTCGGCCCTCCAGGAAGCCGTGACGGCCGTCATCGATGCCCATCCCGACGAGGCCGCCCGGTATCGCGCGGGCGAAACGAAGCTGTTGGGCTTCTTCATGGGCCAGGTGATGCGCGAGACGCAGGGCGCCGCCAACCCCGAAGAGGCGCGGGCGCTTTTACGCGACCGCTTGCAAGAATGACACCCTGTCACACCGTGCTGCCGATGGGACAAGCCCCGCAGCCGCGCCCCAGTGCCCGCGTGTGTCTGTGGGGCAATGCCCTACGGCGTTACATTTAGAACGGGCCTCAGGGGCACTGATGGTGGTTCAGGGCATGGCGCCTCGCCCAGGCGCGCGCTCCGGGCGGGCGTGTGCGGGGACGTTTTCCTCGAAGGCGGCGGGCCGCGCACGGTATGGAGCGCTCTTTGTAGTAACGCTTGCCACACAAATGCACGGCCCGATCGTTGCAAGCTCGTGCTGCATTGCTGCAACGCGCCGCTGCATCTCACATACCCTTTCGTTCCACAACAGCACGCCGCTCCTATGGCAAGCATTCAAGAGTCCCTCGAAAAAATCGCAGCAATTGATGGCGCCGTCGGTGCCGCCCTCGTCGATTATCAGTCGGGCATGACGCTCGGCACCATCGGGGGGGGATCTATGGACATGGAACTGGCCGGTGCGAGCAACACCGAGGTGGTTCGTTCGAAGAAAAAGGTGATTGACCAGCTCAGCCTCGACGAGCATATCGAGGACATCCTTATCACCCTCGAATCGCAGTACCACCTCATTCGCATGTTCCACGAGAACGACAACGTATTCACGTACGTCGTGCTCGACCGTGACAAGGCCAACCTGGCCCTGTCGCGCATGACGCTGGAGACCATCGACGAGGAGCTAGAGCTGAAGTAAACAGACGCACGTGTTGTGCCAGTGCATCGGCCGCCTGGCAACGGGCGGCCGTTTCTGTTGGAGGTTACGGGCTCTTTGCACGTTGGGCTTTGAATTCTTCGGTAGCTATTCGCTGTCTAAGGCGTGGCAGCTTTCGTTATCTTGCCTTTCCCCCACGCGATGGGCGATGTTTGATATGCCATTCTGTTGCCCGTACGCGCTAAGGCCCAATGGCGGCTCTCGCGTGTGCTACGGCACTCCCTCGCACCCTACTCACCAACCACCTACCAGAACGTATGGCAAGTATTCAAGAATCGCTCAACCGCATCGCCGACATTGACGGCGCGATTGGGGCCGCATTGGTCGACTACCAGTCGGGCATGACACTGGGCACCATCGGGGGGGGGGGATCTATCGACATGGAACTGGCCGGTGCCAGCAACACGGAAATTGTACGGGCCAACAAGAAGGTGATCGATCAGCTTAGCCTCGACGAGAGCATCGAGGACATCTTGATCACCCTTGAGACGCAGTATCACCTCATTCGCGTCTTTCACGAGAACGACAATGTGTTTACGTACGTCGTGCTCGACCGCGAGAAGTCGAACTTGGCCCTCGCCCGCATCACGCTGGGTGAGATTGATGAGGCGCTAGAGCTGAAGTAGCCCGCGCTGCCCGCGTGTGTCGTAGTGATGCATGCGCATTCCGGCGCGCACAACTCCAACAGGCCGTTGCACGACAAGAGGGTCGCCCCACATGGGACGACCCTCGTCGGTTACAGGGGACAGCCACAGGATGCGGAGGCCATCAGGGACGGCTCAACACGCTGCTGGCCATTCCAAAGTTTACGCGATCGGCGTCGCTTACCACCACCTGAATGTGCGTTGGCAGCTCGCCCGTGGAGGGAACGGGCACCGTGGCGGTGTACTCGCTCGGCGTGCCGGCGTATTCAAGGTCTACCGATGAGACGACAGCGCCCGTTTCATCCACGAGGCGCGCCTTCATCGTGTACGTGTTGCTGTCCCACATACCGCCCGGCTTGGTGGGGCAGCCGCAGAGCATCTGAACTTCAGCGCGCACGTCGAGTGACGCCTCGCCTTCTTCGACGACAACATCAGTCGCTGGCAGCAGCTGTACGATAAAGCCGTGCAGCTCCAGCACCAGCCCATCGCCGGTGATGTCTTGGCCGGGTACCATCAGCAGCGTCTTGGAGGCGCGCTGCACGGACTGCTCGTAGGCGAGCGGGCCCTCGGCCGTAACGAGCACGCGGGTGGGCTTCGTCAGCGGAAGCTCAGCCACGAAGCGCGCAGCCTCATCGCCGGTAAAGATGTCGGCGCCGCGCGTCTTGGCCTGTTCCATGATGGCTTTCGTGCTGCCCGACGTGCCGCGCTGCACGCCCTGCGCCAGGATTTCGTTGGTGATGGCGTTGCGCACGGTGACGCGCGCGCCGCCCACCGGGTCTTGAAGCAGCTTGGCATCGTGCGCCAGCACGTGTACCGTAAGCGTTGTGGGGGTTTGGGCATGCACGGCGCCGGGGCTGCCCACGAGGAGCAGCGCGAGCGCCAGCAGGGTACCGAGGGCGCGAAAAGCAGCGGATGAGGTGGGCATATGAGCGGTAGCCGGTTGGAGTAACAAACGCAAACGCGTGACACAGTGATGCTAACATCTGTACAGCACGCGTTGCCAACGGATGCGTAACGTTCTTTTGACTGCCGCCGTCCCGGCGCGTCCGCGGCGACTACGTGGCAACCGACCATCCGGCGCTAGGAGCCCACGCGGCCCTCGGTGGGGGAGGACGCCTGCGCGTAGAGCCGCCGCGGAATGCGGCCCGCCTGATGCGCAAGCCGCCCGGCGGTCACGGCATGACGCATCGCGCGGGCCATGGCCACCGGGTGCTTCGCTTCGGCAATGGCGGTGTTCGTCAGCACGCCGTCGTAGCCCAGCTCCATTGCCTGCACGGCATCGCTCGCCGTCCCGATGCCCGCGTCAACAATGAGCGGCGTATCGGGCAGGAGCTCGCGGATGAGTCGCAGGTTGTACGGGTTCAACAGGCCCTGCCCGCTGCCAATGGGCGAGGCCAGCGGCATGACGGCGGCACAGCCGACCTCCGCCAGTTTCTGGCACGTGATGGGGTCGTCGTTGGCATAAGCCAACACGGTAAACCCGTCATCAACGAGCGTGCGCGCGGCGTCGAGCAGCTCGTGTGGGTCGGGCAGCAGCGTCTCGTCGTCGCCAATCACCTCCAGCTTTATCAGGTCGGTGCCCAATGCCTCGCGCGCCAGCTGCGCCACCAGCACCGCCTCGCGGGCCGTGTAGCATCCGGCGGTGTTGGGGAGCACCGTGTGGCCGGCATCCCGGATCAGCTGCAAGTGGCTCTCGGGCGCGGGGCGCTCCACATTCACGCGTCGGATGGCCACCGTCACCAGGTCGGCGGCGGCCGCCGCAAGGGCGTCGAGCATGAGCTGCGGATTGGGAAAGCGCCCTGACCCCACGAGCAAGCGCGAGGAAAACGTATGGTCGCCAATCTGTAGCGCGTCGTCGGTTGCGTCGTCGGGGGTTGGCGCCGTCGGATGGTGGGTGGAGGCAGCAGGCGATTCCATGGCGGCAAACGGCTTAGTTGGAAGACTTCGTGCGCAGCGCCTTGTGTTTTTTCTGGAGGCGCTCCAGGTACGGCAGGCCGTAGTTGTAATCGAACAGGGCGCCTTCCCACGATCCGTACTGCGGGTTGGGCAGCACGATCCAGCGCGTGCCCCAAAAGCCCTGGTACTGTTCGGCGAGGCGCCGGCGCGCCGGCACGGACTGCTCCACGTTGGAGATGAAGTCGCCAGCGTTATCGCCGATCAACAGCAAGACGCGGTAGCGATCGGCCACGAAGGCCCGGCGCGGTCCTTTTTCCTCCCACCCGGGGCGCTCGCCCTGGGTGAGGATGACGTCGCTGGTGTCGGAGAGCGGAAAGCCGAGCTGGCGGAGGTTGTCGCGCGTGGCGGCCTCCACGCGGTGGTCGCGGTTGGTGAGGTAGATAACCTGCACCCCGGCGCGGGCGGCGGCCTGGGTAAAGGCCAGCGCACCGGGAATGGCCCCCGCGGCGCGCTCGCGGCACCAGGCGTTCCAGCTCTCGCTGTCGTACGTTTCGTTCTGCCGGATCAGGCGCGCTTGGTAGGCCGAGTTGTCGAGCACCGTCTCGTCTACATCCAGCACCACCGCCGGCGGAAGCGAGCGGTAACGTTCCACGCCGCGGCGGCGCTGCTCCAGCGCCGCGGTCCACGAGGAATCGTGCAGGGCGCGCGTCATCATCAGGTGGGCCGCCTGGTAGGCGCTCCGCGTGACGCCGTCAAACTCCACCGCCGTTTGCGTCCACAACACGCTGTTCAGGTTGGGGTGGCGAAGGTGGGCGCGGCGCTCCAGGCTGTCGATGCGGGCCTGAAGCTGCGCCACGGTGGGGCCATCCGAGGTCGCCGGGCTGCTGCTAGCACAGCCGGAGAGGAGCAAAGCCACGAGCGCAACCGGCACAAGCAGACGCGTCATGAACGGCAGGGGATAGGTGCATGAGTCGGCGGAGGGTACGTACCGCAAGCGGCAGGCAGCGTTCGGGCGCTGCAGGCGAAGGCAGTGAAAAAACGGCGTGCGCTTTTGGGAGACCCGTCGTTGGCTTCCCGCAGGAGCCGCGCGCCACGTGCTCGTTCACGGCGGTCTATATCGAGCGCTTGAGGGCTTCCACCTGCGCCACCACCTCCTTGCGGTCCATGGCGCGGAAGCGCTCGGGGAGGAGGTCGCGGCTCGTGCACTCAAGCACGGCCGCCAGCGTTTGCAGTTCGACCTCGGAGGGGTACGTGGGCGGAATGAAGTCGTCGACGGTGGCCTGCAAAATCGCGGCGGTTACGCGGTCGGTGCCTTGGGCGGCCGCCCGAAACGACGCCCGCGTCAAGAGTGCCTCCATATCGGCCCCGCTGAACGTCCGCTCGCCATCCAAGAGCGCATCGGGCACCTCCGCCATTGGGAGGTCGACGCCGGTGCGGTCCATCATCACGCGCAGCAGCTCCTCGCGCTCGTCGCGGGTAGACGGGTAGAACAGCGCCAGGTGTTCCTCGGCGCGGCCCTGCCGCTTGAGGTCGACGGGCATCAGGTCGGGGCGTGCGGTGACCAAAAAGAAGATGACCCGGCCGCGGTGCTTGGGGTTGCTCATGAACGAAACGATCTGCGAGAAGACGCGCTGCGAGACGCCCGAGTCGCCCTGTGCGTCGCGGTCGCCAAGCGCAGCATCGGCCTCGTCAATCATCACGGCCACCGGCGTCATGGCCTCCAGCAAGTTCAAGATCTTCTCCAGGTTGCCTTCGGTGACGCCCTGCCACTGCGAGCGGAAGTTCTTGAGCTTCACCATCGGAATGCCAATTTCGCCGGCAAAGCAGGTGATCGTAAACGTCTTGCCCGAGCCCACCGGACCGCTGACCAGGTAGCCCATCGGAAGCACATCGGGCCGCCCGTTCTGAAGGGCGGTAGCGGCCTGGCGCAGATGCTTTTTCGCCTCGGTGTGGCCGGCCACAAGGTCGAGCGAGTAATCGGTTTCGATAAACTCCAAGAGCCCGTAGGCTTCCGCTTCAATGAACTCCTTTTTGATGGCCGAGAGCGTCTCGAAGGTCAGCCGGTTGTGGTTTTGCAGCACGTCGGCCAGGATGGTGCGTAGCTGCGTGAAGTTGAGGCCCGCGGTGTTTTCCGCCAGCCCGGCCGCCGAGACGTCGGCATAGCGGCGAAACGTATCGCGCTGCCCGTCAATTGTCCAGTCGATGTAGGTGCGCCGGTCGCTCGCATCCGGAATGGGCACGTGCACCTCCACGGTGTGGGGGCTTTGCACGAGCTGCTGGTTGAGGTCGGTCAGGTTTTCGGTGACGAGGCACGCGGTAAAATCGTGCGCCAAAAAGAGCGGGTCGCGCGACCACTTTTGCAGGTAGACGAGCGCCTGCCGGTCTTCGGCCGAGTACATCGACGCCTCGGCCATGGGCACGATGGTTTCGGCGTAGTCGATGATGCAGGCGATGCGCTTGCCGTCGGCCAGGCGCAGCCGGAAGTAGTTTTCCAGCAGGCTGAAGACGCGCGGTGGGTCTTTGGGCAGCTTCTGCTGGTACTCGGTGCCAAAGATGCTGTCGTAGCCCGAGAGGGCCCGGTTGAAGTCTTTCTTCGACGCCGCGTCGGCGAAGTGGATGCCCGCCGAGCGGTCGTAGAGGATGGTGACATCGCGGGCGGCGAACAGGTCGTTGGTCAGAAAGTCGTGCAGCGGCACGTAGGTGCGGGCGCCGTCGCGGGTTTGCGCGGGCACCAGGTCGCGGACATCGCCGTGTAGGATAAACTCCGATACGGTGTTGGTGAAGTACTTGCGGGCGAGTTCTTTGGCCCAGGCGGGGTAATAGGCGAGATGCGGGGCTGCAGCGGACGAGGGATCGGCAGGTGGTGTAGGCATGGCGATAGAGGTGGTCAGGTTGTGGAAGGAGGCAAACGGCAACGCGGGGACTCACACGCGGGGATTGACACGTGGGCATCTCTTGCAATGTTACGTCGGCCAACCGGTTCGATGCAACCGCAGCGTGCTGCGTGCAAGGCAATCGAATGAGCAATCGTGAATCCGCCCTGTGCGCCTCGAAGACGGCCTCCGCGTCGCTCGCATGCGCACCAGTGGCATGACTAAGGCCCCTCACTCCTCTTGTCATTGCGAGCGAACGCAGTGAGCGCGGGGGCCTTTAGGTCATCCTGGAAGGGGGGCCGAAGGTCATGCCTGTGGCGCAATCTCCGCAATGGGGCGCTCCTGCCCGTACATGGAGATCGCCGCGTCACTCACGTGCGTTCGTTCCTCGCGATGACAAGGAGCGTACTGCTTTTTTGTGTGTTGGGCGTGCAGTTGTTCAGACTCGTCCGAAAAGCCATCTGAACCATTCACGTATCGTTTCTGCACTTCATCCCTTTTGTTATTGCGAGGAGCGGAGCGAGGGCCTAAGATCATACTCGTGGTACGTGGCAATCTCCACAAACGAGCAAGGACCTGCCGCACATTGCAATCAGCGAGACGTACTGATAGAGCAAAAGACGGATCTTCCTTCCGGGGCACGTCATCATCATTTTGCAAATCGCTCCTGATCGGCGTCAGTACGAACCCCAAATTGATGCGATTGCACTGGTGCGGCGTGGTGGGCCTTTGGGACGCTGTGCGGAACGCACGATGGCATGGGACGCTGCGCGACGCCGCGTGCAGATCCGCCGGAAATTTGCGCAGCGCGTGAATCCGATGGGGCGCCGGCTCGTGTGACAAGGCGTCGCTGCAGTCTCCAATCCGCCCCGCCGCCCCGTGCCCGACCCGATCACGCTTTCGTTTGCCGACGGGCGTCGCTACGACGTCCAGTTTCGTCCGCTTGATGCCCTGCCCGCTACGCTGGCCGCGGCCGACGTGCGCCCCGGGCGCTGCCTGCTGGTGACCGACGAGCACGTGGCCGCGCACTATCGCGGGCCGGTGGGGGCCGCGCTGACCAGCGCCGGATGGACGCCGCACGTGCACACGCTGCCGCCTGGCGAAGCCACCAAACGTGCCGAGATGCTGCACCGCATCTACGACGAGGCCCTCCGCTGGGGCATGGACCGGCAGACGCCCGTGTTGGCGGTAGGCGGCGGCGTCATCGGCGATCTGGCGGGGTTTGCCGCGGCTACGCTGCTGCGCGGCGTTCCGCTGGTACACGTGCCCACGTCGCTCATTGCGCAGGTCGATAGCTCCATTGGCGGCAAAACCGGCATCAACCACGCGACCGGCAAAAACCTGATCGGTTCGTTTTATCAGCCGGCGCTGGTGCACACCGACACGGCATGCCTGCGTACGCTGCCTATGCGCGAGTGGACCAGCGGGCTGGCGGAGGTGGCGAAGCACGCCCTGCTTACCGACGGGCCGCTGCGCGCGCTGCTTGCCAAGCACCGCGATGCGCTGTACGCCCGCACCGACGATGCCCCCATCCCGTCGATGGTGCGGGCGGCCGTGGCCGTGAAGGCCGAGGTGGTGCAGGCCGACGAGCGCGAGGCCGGGCGGCGCGCCGTGCTCAACCTGGGGCATACGTTTGCGCACGCCATCGAAGCGGTGGCGGGCTACGGACGCTTCACGCACGGCGGGGCGGTGGCGCTGGGCCTGCGGGCCGCGCTTCACCTGTCCAGTGCGGCGCATCCATCGTTTCCGCTGGACGCGTGCGACGCCCTGGTGCGGCCGCTGGCACCGGTGGACGCCACTGCCGATCTCTCCTTCGAGGCCCTCTACGAAGCCATGCGCGCCGACAAAAAGAACCGCGGCGGCCGTCGCCGCTTCGTGCTGCTGCGGGCGCCGGGCGATCCATACGTCACCAGCGACTGCTCGCGGGCGGCCGTGGCCCGCGCGTGGACGTTCGCCACGTCGTAGATGGATACAGACGCGGCCCCACACGTATGACGATCTCGTTGCACCGCCTTCTGCCACGGCGCTGCGCCCTGCTCCCCCGCTGCCACGCCTGAGCTTGTGTCTGTTCCTTCCTTTGTACGTACCGCGCGCGGACTGCTTGTAGGCGGCCTGTACCTGCTGCTGGCGGCGGTTGTGCTCTTTTTTGGCCTCACGCGCACGCGGGTCGGCCGTGACGTGGTGCGGCAGCAGATTGAGGCGCAGTTCAACGAGCAGTTTCGCGGGACGCTGCGCATTGGCGCGCTGGAGGGCAACCTGGTGTGGGATCTGTTTGCGCGCGACGTGCTTCTGCTCAGCGCCACCGGCGACACCATCGCGCACGTCGATTCGGTGGTGGCGCGGCCCTCGTGGCGGAGCATGTGGCGCGGCTACGCAACGCTCCGGTCGCTCACCCTCATCCGGCCGCACCTGTGGCTGCACCAACGGGCCGATAGCACGTGGACGATTGCGCGGGCGCTTGGTCTTCGCACGGCTGCTCCCTCGAACGGGCCGCCGTCGTTTGCGCTTGGCGATGTGGAGATTGTGGACGGAACGGTGCGCACCACCTCGGCCGCCCCGCCGCCCGCAATCGTCCGAAACGGCTGGCTGTTCGACTACACGACGGCCGAGCTGCGGGGCTTGAATGCGCAGATGCACGTGCAGTGGCTGCCCAAGGCGCGCCGTGTGGACGTAGACGCGCTGCGGTTCGCGTTGTCGGATCAGCGAGCGGCGGTACGCATGACCGGAACGGTGCGGCGCACCGGCGGGGCCTGGCACCTTGACGCCGCCCGTCTGCAATCGGGCGGTACCGACCTGGCCGTGGAGGCCCGCTGGCGCCCGGCCGACGCCGTGGGGCAACGGCGCCTCATGGTGGATGTGGCGCCCAGCACCGTCAACAACACCGCGTGGCAGCGGCTGGTACCGCGCTGGCCGCTGGCGCGCAGCATGCAAGTGGCGGGGCGCGTGCACGGTCCGCTGCGCGGGCTCGTCATCGACTCGCTGATGGTGGCGCACGGCCTATCGCGGGCCTCGGTGCGGGGCACGCTCGTAGGCTGGCCCGATTCGCTGGATGCCGAGCTCGCCGTCCGGCACACCACCGTGCGCCCGTCCGATGTCGACGCGCTGGTGCCCGGGGCGCCGCTGGCCGCGCTGCATCGCACCGGTCCGCTGCGCCTATCGGCCTATGTGCGGAGCACCGTGCACGGGCTATCGTCTGCCGCGACGCCCGTGGCCCTACAGGGCACCGCCGACTGGTCGGTGGCCGGCGCGCCCGGACGGGCCGGCGGCACGGCCCGCCTGCGCTACGCCGCTTCCGACACGCTGGCCTTCCAGGCCGCCCTAACCACGCAACAACTGGCCGTCCACCGGGTGGTGCGGCGCGTGCAGCGGCCCGTGCGTCTCAGCGGCGTGGTGACGCTCAGCGGCGAAGGCCGCAGCCTGCAGGCCCTCCGCACCGCCACGCAGGTGCGCCTCTCCGACGCGCAGCTCGGCCCGCAGCGCCTCGACTCGCTCGCGCTCGATGCGTCGGCGGTGCGCACCGCGGCCGGCCGCCGGGTTGAAGGGACACTGCAGCTTCGGCAACCCGCCGGCGGACGCCTGACGGCACAGGGCGCGTGGGTCGATTCTGTTGCGGTGCCGCGCGTGGCGTTGGAGGCGACGGCCGAGCGCTTCGAGCTGCAGCCGGTGATGGGCGGCCCGCCGACGCAGCTTACCGCAACGCTAACGGCGCAGGCATCGGGGCTGCAGCGGTGGGCCGCCCTGCAGGGTACCGCCGATGTATCTGTGGCACAGGCCATCATTGCACGAAGCGACAGCATCACCACGCTCCCGGCGCATCGCGTGACGGTGGCCCTGAAGCCGCGCAGCGCCACTGGTTCGCGCGTGCGCATCGGCGGCGACGTGGTGGCGGCTACGCTGGCGGGCGACGTGGCCGTCGAGCCGCTGTGGGCCTTGGGGCGCCTCTGGGCGGCCGAGACGCGGGCTGCGGTAACGACCCTGTGGAGCAAGCCGCGCCGCCCCGCGGCGCCCGATTCGCTTGTCACGGCGTCGGCGCAACCATCGCCGCCGTCCACTTCTGCTGCTCGCACCGTGCCTGCGGCCCAGCAAGCCGTCGCGCGCGTGATGCGCGCTGCGGACTATGCGCGGCCGCTGGAGGTCGCCAGCACCCTGCGGTGGAAGCGGCCCGCGATTGTGCGTGCGTGGTGGCCCGCGGCCCCGGCCGTCGACTCGACATTTACAGCAACAATGGCCGCGGTCGTCTCGCCCGACAGCCTCCAACTGCGCGGCACGCTCACCGCCGAGCGCCTGGGCGTGGGCTCATGGCGGGGCCACGATCCGGCGGTTCAGTTTCGGCTGGGCGGCACCCTGCGCGAGCGGCCGTTGCACGAAACGCTTTCGGTGCGGGTGGAGGCGCGCGCCGATCGGTTGGCAAACAGCCGCGTGGCGCTACAAGCGGCCACGGCGTCCTTCGACTTCAAAAACCAGCGCGGCACCCTTGCGGCACAGGCCCAACGCGCAGCTGCAGAAGGGTGGTTCAACCTGCGGGCCACGGTGCAAGCCCACGCGGCCTACAACACGCTAACGCTCCGCGAGCTGTCGCTTGCCGTGCCGCCGGTGGCCTGGGAAGTGCGCGGAACGCCCACCGTGCGCCTCTACCGGGATGCCGTGCAGATGGATCGCCTGACGTTTCAGAGCACGCAGCCGGCCGCGGCCCGCGTGCAGCGCCTTCAACTGGACGGCACGTTCTCGCCGTACCCAACCGACACCTTGGCGGTGGAGGCATCGAACGTGCGGCTCCTTCCGTTCTCGCAGGTCGCTCAGATGAACCATCCGCTGGGTGGTAGCTTGAGCGGGCGCACGGCCCTCACCGGCGGATGGCGCGCACCCGAGCTCAGCGGGTCGTTTGCCGTGCAGCGCCTGTCGCTCGACCAAAACCTGCTGGGGCGCCTCACAGTGTCAAGCCAGTACGCACTCGATCGGCAGGCCGTGCGGCTCAACGCGCGCCTGGCGCCGGCCGATACGACGGTCGATGTCCCCATCTTGGTGCCCGGCGGCCTCACCGATACGCGCCGAAGCACGCTCAGTATGGTGGGCACCGTAGGCCTAGGCACTGCAGGCCGCACGCCTCTCAACCTGTCGGTTAACATCGCCGAGGCCGATCTCTTTTTCTTCAAGTACATCTTCGAGGACGACCTGGGCACTGTCGATGGCTACGTGGCGGGCACCGGCCGCATCGGCGGATACCTCACCGATCCGTTGTTTGAGGCCGATTTGCGCGTGGCCAACGGGTACGCCACCGTTCCCGAGTTTGGGTTGGCCTACAACGTGAGCGGGCCGGTGCGCGTCGATGCGCGCGGCATCCACCTGCAAGATGTGACAGTGCGCGACCAGGGCGAGGGCCGCGCTACCATGAACGGCTCGGTGCTGTTTAACGACTACGAGTTTTTCTCGTTTAACCTGCGCGGCGACCTGCAAGAAATGCAGTTCATCAACGTGGCCGAATCGCAGACGCTGCCGTTCTACGGCGACATCCGCGCGAGCGGCACCGTGCGCCTCGTCGGCCCGCTCTCCAGTGCGCGGCTGTACTCGTCGCGCGTACGTACCACGCCCAACAGTCGGCTCGTCATCCCCGTCATAGAAGGCGGCGTTTCGGAGGATAGCGGCTTCATCATCTTTGCCGACTCCACCGGCCAACTTCCGGACCTGCGCGAGATTAACCGGCGCGACAATGTGCTGGCCGACCGTCCCGAGGGGGAGCCGACGTTCCTCGATGGGCTCGACATCAACCTGAACATTGTAGCGCCCGAGGGCTCGCAGGTCGACCTCGCCTTCGATCCGGTGGTGGGCGACGTGGTGCGCACGACCGGATCGGGCCGCGTGCAGCTGCAACGCACCGAAGGCACCTTCTACGTGTACGGCAGCTTCGATGTGCAGGGCGGCTCGTACCTGTTTACCGCGGGGGAAGTGTTCGTCCGGCAATTTGCGATTGACGGCGGCACGATTACGTGGACGGGCGACCCGATCAACGCGCAGCTCAACCTGAACGCGTCGTACCGCACGCGGGCCGCGCCGGCGGGCTTGCCCGGTTACGACAGCCGCAGCGCGCGCATCCCCGTCATTGTGGAGCTGTTCATCACGGGCACCGTCGAAGTGCCGCGCGTAGACCTTGGACTGGCCATTGATCGCGACCAGCCGGCCCAGCTTGTCGGTACGCGCACGCTCGATGCCATCCTCAACCAGCCCGAGCTGACCACCGAGTACGCCACCAGCGTGCTGCTCACCAACACCTTCTTGCTCACCACCACCTCGGCCGGCGATACCGGAGCCGGCGGCAACCGATTGGCCAGCGCGGGCAACCAGCTGGCCTTTAACAGCGTCTCGCAGCTCGTGGCGAGCCAGCTCAACCGCTACCTGAGCAAGGCGCTGCCCAACGTAGACCTCAACGTGGGCATTCAGGGGGAAAATCCGCAGAACCTGGACATCATCTACGGCGTGGCGCTGCGCCTGCTCAACGAGCGGCTCATCATCCGCGGCGAGGGGGTGTACACGGCCGACGAGGAGGAGCAAACCCAGACGCGCGGCCCGCAGGGCGAGTTTGTGGTGGAGGTGCGGCTCAGCCGCCGTGTATCGGCCGAAGTGTTTTACCGGCGCACCGGCGACACCTTTACGCGCGGGCGCACCCTCACCACCAGCGCCGGGGCCCGCCTGTCGTACCAAACCGAATTTCCGACGTGGAAGCGGCTGCTGTACCGCGTGTTTGGATGGCTCCTGCCCGACCGAACGGCCGCCCGCGGCACAACGTCCGACGACACAACGGCCGACGGCGCCTCCACATCGCCCGACAGCACCGCCGCGCCGCCCGCTTCGGAGGGCACGGCCACCGGCGCCGCTGCGGATTCATCGAATCGGCGTTGAACGTGTGGCCGCTACGTTGGTATCATCTCTCCTATATTGCTTTGTAGACAAAAAGAATTCCTGCGTGGCTCACGATACCGCTGCTCCCTCCGACGATACCATTCGCCGCCGTCTCCTTGAACACCTGCGGGCCCATCCGGACACGGCCTATCGCTCGCACGAGCTGGCGCAAGCGCTCGGGTACGACGACGACAACGATCACTTTTTGGCGTTTTGCGACGTCCTGGCCGACCTGAGCGCCAGTCACCTGGTGCGCCGCGACGGGCGAAAGTACAAGGCCAACCGGCAGCCCAACCACAAGCGGGGCACCCTCTCGGTGCATCCGCAGGGCTTTGGGTTTGTGCAAGATGAGGAGAGCGACGAGGAGTTCTTCATCCGCGAGCACAACATGGCCGAAGCCCTCGACGGCGATCGGGTGCTTGTGGGCGTCGCGGCGCGCTCGAAAGACGACAAAAAGCGCGAGTGCGAGGTGCTCGATGTGCTGGAGCGCCGCCGCACGCAGGTGGTGGGGACCTTTCGGCAGCGGGGGCACTTTGCCTTCGTAGACCCCGACGATCAGCGCGTGCTGCAGGATGTGTACGTGCCCGAGGAGGCGTTCAACGGCGCAGAAGATGGGCAGAAGGTGGTGGCGTCCATCGACCGGTTTGACAGCCGCAAAGCCTCGCCCGAAGGCCGCGTGCTGCGCGTGCTGGGCGATGCCGACGATGCGAACGTGCGCGTGCTGGCGCTGGCCATGAGCATGGACGTGCGCCCCGAGCTGCCCGACGAGGTCATCGCGGCCGCCGAAGCCATCCCCGAAGAGATTCCATCGGATGAGATCGAGCGCCGCCTCGACTTGCGCTCGAAGCCCGTCTTTACCATCGACCCGGACGATGCCAAGGACTTCGACGATGCCATCCACATCCTCCAGAAGCCCGACGGCAACTACGAGGTCGGCGTCCACATCGCCGACGTAAGCCACTACGTGCCCACCGAAGGGCCAATTGAAGACGAGGCCTACGACCGCGCCACGAGCGTCTATCTCGTCGATCGCACCATTCCCATGCTGCCGGAGAAGCTCTCCAACGGGCTCTGCTCGCTGCGGCCGCACGAAGACAAGCTGGCGTTCTCCTGCCTCATGGACGTAACGCCGCAAGGCGAGGTGGTGTCGTACGACATCCGCGAAACCGTCATCCACTCCAAGCAGCGCCTCACCTACGACGAGGCGCAGGCCTACCTGGATGGCGAATCGGGGCCGATGGCGGCGCACGTGCGCCGCGCCTGGGGGCTGGCCGAGAAGCTGACGAAGGAACGCATGAGCACCGGCGGCATCGACTTCGGCTCCGACGAGGTCAAGGTGATCCTCAATGACGACGGCACACCGCAAGAGGTGGTGCGCAAGACCCGCAAGCCGGCCAACCGGCTCGTGGAGGAGTTCATGCTACTGGCCAACCGCACCGTGGCGGCGCACATCGGCGACCCGTCGTACGCGAAGGACCATGCCGCCAACGGCGCTCCCTTCGACGACAACGCACCGCCCTTTGTCTATCGCATTCACGACACGCCCGATGCCGAGCGCATTCGTCAACTGGCGGAGTACGTTCAGGTCTTTGGGCACACCCTCCCGCTTACCGATGGCAACGCGGACTCCGAGGATCTTGCGCAGCTCATCAACTCCGCCCGCGACACGGCCGAGGAGATCGTCATCCGGCGGGCGGCGCTCCGGGCCATGTCGAAGGCCGAGTACAACGTGAACAACATCGGCCACTACGGCCTCTCGTTCGATTTCTACACGCACTTCACCAGCCCCATCCGCCGGTACCCCGACCTGGCGATACACCGGCTCCTGAAGCGTTACCACGCGGGCGGGCGACCCGCCAACGAAGAGCGGCTCACCGCCATTTGCGAGCACTGCTCAGAGCAAGAGCGCGAGGCCGAGCAGGCCGAGCGCGAGTCGGTGAAGCTGAAAAAGGTGGAATACGCCGCGCGCCACGTGGGCAATACCTACGAGGGTGTTGTGAGCGGAGCCACCAAGTTTGGCGTGTTCGTCGAGATCACCGACCTTTTGGTAGAAGGGCTCGTCCACGTGCGCGAAATGGACGACGACTACTACGCGTTCGATGAGTCGACGTACACGCTGCGCGGCGAAAACTACGGCCGCAGCTTTCGGCCGGGCGACACCGTGCAGGTGAAAATCATCGGCGCCGATATCGAGAAGCGCGAAGTCGATCTCGTGTTTGTCGACGACGCCAAATCCGGCAAGTGATGATGGCGCTGGATAAGCGCTCGACGCACGCGTGTGCCCGCGCGGGACGATGGGATCACACCAACGAAGCCTTAACAAAAAGTGGGGGCGGCACGCCTGGTCCTTTTCCGATTACCCATCTGCCGGGATAATCGTGCTCTCTTCCATATCGCGGAAAATCTGCTCGGGACCGGCAGGTGTGTAAACGATAATGAGTTCGAGCGACTCCTCGCCCGTATTCTGCGTGGCATGATATACGCCCTTCGGGATGTAGATAGCGTCTCCGGGCCCAATGGCAACAGGGTCTTTGTCGTCGAGCATCTGCGTCCCAGTCCCGGAGCGGACGAAAATTATCTCATCGGCTTCCGGATGGTTGTGGCGGGCATGCCCGCTGCCTGGATGGACGTGCACTAGGCCAAAGCTCGAGCTGTCGGCCCCGGTAGAGTGCGGGTCGCTGAGCATCTGAAGAGTGCCCCAGTCGAACTGAAGCGTATCGACGTCGTCGGCGGTTGTGATGGCAGCAGGTCCGATATGTTGCATGGCATTTGAGGATTGATTGTGTGAATCAACGTACTGTGTCACTTATTGCGGGGCGGTTGGACGGATGGAAGCCCCAGGGACCGCTACCCGCTCGATACCTTAAAAATTCAACTCCTTGAAGGCACGAGCCTGATGTTCGATCGCCGGTTCGGTAGGCAGCCGCTCGACGCTTGAAGCACCAAAGAACCCGACGACGCCTTCGGTGTGATCAAAAATGTACTGGGCGTCGTCCGGCTCGGCAATGGGGCCGCCGTGGCACAACACAAGGATATCGGGGTTGACGGCCTTTGCTGCATCGTGCATGGCCTGTACACGGTCGGCGGCTTCCTCAAGATTGAGGGCCGTTTCGGCTCCAATATCACCCTTCGTTGTGAGGCCCATGTGCGGCACGAGTACGTCGGCGCCGGCGGTGGCCATGGCCTTTGCTTGTTCGGTGTCAAAGACGTACGGGCATGTCAGGAAGTCCATTTCGTGTGCTAAACGGATCATGTCAATCTCCTTCTGAAAGCTCATCTCCGTCTCTTCCAGGTTTTGCCGGAAGGTACCATCGATGAGGCCCACCGTCGGGAAGTTCTGCACCCCGTCAAAGCCCATCTCTTTAAGTTCGCGGAGGAAGGCCGGCATGAGGCGAAACGGATCGGTGCCGCAGACGCCAGCAAGAACGGGCGTATCCCTCACAACGGGAAGCACCTCGCGGGCCATGTCGACCACGATGGCATTGGCATCACCGTACGGAAGCAGACCAGCAAGGCTGCCGCGCCCGCCCATTCGGTAGCGGCCGGAGTTGTAGATGATGATGATGTCGGTGCCGCCGCGCTCGGCAAACTTGGCCGAGATGCCAGTGCCCGCTCCAGCACCTAAAAGGGGCGTACCGGCGTCTACCTGCGATTGCAAGCGCTGCAACGATTCACTGCGTTCAATAAAAGGCATGGCGGTTGGCGTAGCGTGTGTAAAGAAGCGGACGATGAAAAAGCGAAAGCCCTGTTCTGTTGTGGCCGGGCATCGGGTGGGTTGTCGTCCCATGCATGCCGCTTTTTAGAAGAAGGGCACACCACTCATCCATCAAGCAAATCGATCAGGCGTGTGGCCAATGCGTTCGCAAAGGCCTTGTCGTTAATGTGCGCATCCACCTCCACGAGCTCTACGGACGTGGGGTTAATGTGCTCACGAAGCGCATCGAAGAGAGCAGCGTCAGCCGCGGGATCGTGGAACGGCTCATCAGGGGCATCGATCATGCTCACGCCGCGGAGCGGTAGCATGAGTACGGTGGGGCCGGTGGCAGCGTTAAGCTTCTCGGCAAGAATACGCCCCAGCTCGGCGTTCTCCTCGGGCGTGGTGCGCATCAGCGTGACCTGTGCATTGTGCTGATACAAGGTGCGCTCCTGAAACGCATCGGGCACTGTATCCACAGGGCCAAAATTGACCATGTCGAGGGCCCCAACAGAGACGACCTGCGGGGTGCCCGTTTGCCCGGCAGCGTCGAGGCGCGTGGGGCCCGCGCTCAGCACGCCGCCCACAAGTTCATCGCACCACTCGGTGGTCGTGATGTCTGCCACGCCGGCAATGAACCCATCCTCGATGAGCCCCTCCATGGCGCGGCCGCCGCTCCCGGTGGCATGGAAAGTGACCACCTCGTAGCCTTCCTCTTCAAGATGGTTGCGCACGGCCGTTACGCACGGGGTGGTCACGCCAAACATAGTCGCGGCCACAAGCGGCTTATCGTCGGCTGCGGAAATGGATTGTTCGGCCATTCCACAGGCTGCCCCTACGGCGTTGCCAATCACTTGCCGTGCGATGCGATTCAGCCCGGCAATATCAACCACCGAGTACATCATTGTGATGTCCTTTGCACCGACGTACGGGGCTGTGTCGCCCGATGCCATCGTCGACACCATTACTTTTGGAAGGCCTACGGGCAGCGCCCGCATTACCCCGGTAGCTACGGCCGTATTGCCCGAGCCGCCGAGGCCCAGGACGGCATCAAAGGCATGCGTGTCCAGCCGTTCGCGCGCAATGGCTGTTGCGCCTTCGGTCATCGCATCCATGGCGGCCCCCCGATCGTTGGCCTCGCGCAGTGCTTCAAGCGTAGTACCCGCGGCCTTAGCCACTTCATGGGCGGGAATCGTGGGTTCAACGGTGGGTGCGCCCAGCACCCCCACGTCAAGCAGTACGGCCGTGTGCCCCCGTGCCTCGATCTGGTCGCGGGCAAACGCAAATTCCTCTCCCTTGGTGTCGAGCGTACCAATTAGAAGAATGGTGGAGCTCATTGCAACACATGGGCCTGGTAATGGAAGCGCTTCTATGATTGATGATAAATCTATCGATGTATCTCCGCGCTATCAAAGTCATCTAGATTTAGTACAAAAAAATTACAATTTTTGTATGCTTCGGTTGGCGTTCCCTGGCTCACATCGGGTAATTCTCTTGAGCTGTTTGCGGGTGTGCAGGGCCAACCGTGCAGCGCGTTGCGGCGCTTTCCCGTTCGTTTGTAGCGCCGACCCCGTGGCGCGAAGCCTCGGCAGGTGGCACAGACCGTTCCATGCTGGAATAAAGACAGGTCCTGTCCCGCAGTGCCGTGACACGGCTCAGCAAAGCCCGCGAGGGGTGACAACCAACGGCCTAATACCGTAGCGTAAAGTAGTCGGCGCCGCGGTCGGCGTGTAGGCGCAGCACGTCGGCCCGCACGAGGCGCACAAGAATGACCGACGCCTCGTCGGTCGACACGTCGGCCAACTGGGCAAACTGCGCCACCGTGATCCGGCCATAGTCGTCGAGGTAGCGCATCAGGAGCGATTCGGTTTCGCCGAACGCAAACGTGACACCGTTGGTCGCGTCGCCCGCTTGCATCAGGCGCACCGACTCGTCGCTCGCCTCCACGCTCATCTCCTTCACGCGCACGTACGGCGTGCCATCGCCGGCGGCTGCTGCGTTGAGGAGGCGGTGCGGCTTCTGGTCGCTTTCGGGCACAACCACGAGGAGAACGTCGCGGCCCGGGGCAATGACGATGCGCTCGGTTCGGTACGGAACGGGCGGGGCGGTGTACTGGGCCACGGCCTGATCGAAGGCAAAGGCCTCCTCGCTGGCATCGCTAACGCCGGTGATGGTCCCGTCATCGGCAACGCCAAGCAGGATGCGCCCGCCGTGGGTGTTGGCCAGCGCCACCACCTCTTTGGCAATGCGGGGCGCGCGCGGCACGCGGCGCTTAAACTCAAGACTCACGCCTTCGCCGAGGGCCACCAGTTGTTGCAATTCGCGCAGCGTCATGGGCGCGGGCGGTTGGTGAACAGGGGAGAAGCGGCAGGGCTACGATTCGAGGAGCTCGGGGCGCCAGTTTTCGCGTTTGGCGTCGCGCGTCATGAGGGCGTCGACCATGGCCTCGGGCGCCTGGCCCTCGAAGAGCACGGCGTACACCGCGGCGGTAATGGGCATCTCGATGCCGTGGCGGGCGGCCAGGTCGCGGAGCGACACCGTCGTCTGTACGCCCTCTGCCACCATGTCCATGCGGTCTACGATGGACGCCAGCGCGTGGCCCCGGCCAATCTGTTCGCCCAGGTGGCGGTTGCGGCTGTGTGCGCTCATGCAGGTGACCACGAGGTCGCCGATGCCGGTGAGGCCGGCAAAGGTAGCGGGCTTTGCGCCAAGGGCGAGCCCGAGCCGTTTGATCTCGGCAAGGCCGCGGGTGACGAGCGCGGCCTTCGCGTTGTCGCCATAGCCAACGCCGTCGCTGATACCGGCCGCGATAGCGAGGACGTTTTTGGCGGAGCCGCCCACCTCAACGCCCATCACATCGGTGTTTACGTACACGCGCAGGCGGTCGGTCATGAAGCGGGCCTGGATCGTCTCGGCGGTGTCGAGGTGCGGCGCGGCCACCACCACGGCCGTGGGCTGGTCGAGGGCCACTTCCTCCGCATGGCTGGGGCCGTAGCACACGCTCACGCGGTGGTCCACCGCGGGCCCCAGCACATCGGCAATGACCTGCGACATGGTGCACAGCGTGCCGTTTTCAATCCCCTTGGCCAGCGACACAAGGTGCACCGCGGGATGCAGGAACGGAATCAGTTGCCGGACGAGCGCCCGCATGGCCTGCGACGGAACGGCCAGCGCCCACAGCGACGATGCCTCCGCCGCTGAAGCGAGGCTGGAGGTAACCGTGACGCCCGCGGGGAGCGCCACGTCGGGCAGGTACCGCGGGTTGTGGCGCGTGTGGCGCATGCTAGCTGCCGCCGCGGGGCGGCGCGTCCATAGCGTAACGTCGCGCCCGGCGCGCGCCCAGTGCACCGCGAGCGCCGTGCCCCAGCTGCCCGCGCCCAGAATCGTGATCGGAGCGTTCACAGGAACGGAAGGTTGATCGTAGAAGCCAGTGGAGGCGCGCTCAAATTTCGCCGCGCCCGTGCATCCCTTGCGCCGGTTTGAATGATCCAACCCGGTTCTCGTTGCCCGCCAACAGGCGCTTAATGTTCGATTGATGCGCCGCGATGATGGCGACTGCAACGACGATTCCGAAGAGAAGCAGGCTCAGCGGCTCGTCGGCTTCAAACACGTACCGCCGCAGCGCCACGATGGTGGGGAAGGCCACCGCGCCGGTCATGGAGGCCAGCGACACGTAGCGCGAGGTGAGCAGCACGATGAGAAAAACGGCCATCGTAAGCAGGGTGGAGATGGGCGAGAGGGCCAGCAGAATGCCCGCGGCCGTATTCACGCCCTTGCCGCCCTGAAAGCGCGCCCAGATCGGAAACATGTGCCCCAGCACCGCCGCGAGGCCCGCGAGAAGCCCCACGATGGTGAGTGCATCCCAGCCGCCAAACATAGGCAGCGCGTCGATGCGAATCCACCGCGCAAAGCCGCCTGCCGCCAGCGCGCCCTTGCCCATGTCGATAACCGTAGACAGCACGCCCGCCTTCCACCCCACCACCCGAAACGTGTTGGTGGCGCCGGCATTGCCGCTGCCATGCTCGCGTACGTCAATGCCGTACAGCGCTTTGCCGGCCCAAACACTTCCGGGAATGGAGCCCACCAGGTAGCTCAATACAAGGATGACGGCCAGAGAAAGCATGCGGGTGTGGGGTTGTGCAAAAGAATCGACCGTAGACGTACGGGCACGGCCGGGCAATGGATTCTGCAGCGCTGCAGGCCGGTGTTACAACACGCGGCGCAAAATGGACTGCAGCCGCTCGTGGTCGTCGTCCAGCAGCCGGCTGAGGGCCCGCCCGGCCGTTACGAGCGCATCGCGGCCGCCGTGCGCCCCGCCGTGGGCCGCGTAGGTGCGCTGCAGCACGGCCACCAGAAGGTCGTCGACCGGCACGGCGGGGTCCGGGTGCCGCACGAGCGTGCGGAGGAAGTCGTACGGGGCGCCCAGCGCGGCCACCGCGTCCTCGGGGCACGCCTCAACAAACGCATGCATGGCGGGCGGGTGCGCGGGGAGCGTTTGGTGGAGGGGCGCGTTGGGGCCCCGCCGATACGCCAGGATTTGCGCGCGCACCGTGGTGCGCAGGAGCTCTTGCACCATGGGCAACTCGCGCTTCCGCTCTTCCGCCGAAAGGCCCAGCGCCACGGCCTGCCGGTTGCCGTCGTAGCTGCCTACGGCCACATGGCTCACCAGGCCGTACAACGAGGCGCCATCGTCGGCCGGCACCATCACCCACGAGCCAAACGCGGGCGGGTCGGCCGCGGCGTACACCTCGGCGGTAAACTGTCGGGTGGTCGATTCTACAACTTCGCCAAACGGATCGGTAGGCATAGCACAACAAGGAATGGAGGGGAAGCTACACGCGGGGCCGCTGCTTGCTGAAGCGCTTGCGCGAGCCCTGGGCGGGCAGGCCATCGCGCCGGAAGGTGCGGTCGAGCAGGCGGAAGAACGCCTCGCGCTCCGGTGCGCGCACCACCGCGCGCTCGTGGGCCTCAGACAGCGCAATCGGGTAGCCGTCTCCCTTCTGGCATTCATCCAGCACCAGCGCGTGAATGGTGTCGAGCAGCGCCGGGGCGTCGGCCACCCAGCGCGGGCACTCGATGCGCGCAATCTCGCTGCGGTGCGCTCCCACCGGGATCTTGACGTACACGTAGCAGATGGCGCTTTCGGCCTCGTACGAGGCTTGAATGTGCGAGGTCGATTGAAAGACCGCCGAGCGCTCGCCGACATCCAACACCGCTTGCATGAGCGTGCGATCGAGCAGGCCCTCTAGCGGCGCGCCCTCGGGCACCGCGCCGGTGTCAACAAGCGGCGTCAGCGCGCCAATCTCGGCCAGCACGACGCGCAAAAAGTTGACCACCTCGGTGTTCGCGGGGCGGCTGATGTACGAGGCCAGCGGCAGGGCCTCGTCGCGGAAGGAGCGCAGCATGGAGGCATAACGCGCGATGAGCTCCTCTTCGACGGCGCGGTTGCGCATGCCGCGCAGCATCCAGCGGATGAGCGTGCCATCGGCAAGGGCCACGAGCGGGCGGCCGTCGCAGATGGCGTCGCGCGCCGTATCAAGCAGCATGCGCAGCTCGGCCTCGTCGCGCAGCGCCGATACCACCTCGGTCGTTACGCTGCCCAGGGTTGCATCGAAGTGGGCGTCGAGGCGCTCGCGGAAGTGCAAATCCGGCACGGCATCCAGCACCGGTGGTTCGGTTGTGCCGTACTGAAACGCAATTTTGCTGATGTTGAGCAGAAAGAACGTGGGCTCCACGTGGCGGTCGGGGTAGATCTGAGACCCGTCGGCCGCGACGATGGTGAGCGGCGTGGGCCGCTCGGGTGCCGCGTACCGCGCCGTCGGGTCGTCGCGCAGCTCGGCCACCAGCGGACTTGGATCGCAGGCCTGCACGCGGTCGCGCAGCGCGGCCCAGTCGGCGCCGGCGCAGGCTTCCAATGCCGCACGGGCCCGAGCCAGCTGCTCGGTCCGCCGGTCGCGCATGGTGCGCTCGTGCGTGCGGAAGTCCGCCAGTTGCTCGTGTAATTTCCGGAGATCCAGCATAGGCGGCTACAAACGGCGTTTCATCTTGGCGTGCGCTCTGCGATATTGTATCGACCGTTTCTTCTGAACGATGCGTGGTGTTTATGGCTGCAACCGACTCTCAACGGGCCCGCTGGCTGCTCGTCCTCGATGGTGTCATGCTCGTGCTTATTAGCGCCAACCTGGCGTTGCTCGCAGTGGACTGGCTCTACACCATGCCGTCGGTGCAACGGCTTTTGAGTGCCTACGCCCCCAACGTTTACGCGTTCTATGGCACGTACGTGCACGAGCATTTCATTTTGTACGACCTGGGGTTCGTCTCGATCTTCATCGTAGAAATTACAGTGCGGTGGATCGTGGCCATCCGGCGCGGCACCTACGAGCGCTGGTGGTACTATCCGTTTGCGCACTGGTACGACGTGCTCGGGTGCATTCCGGTGGGCTCGCTCCGGTCGCTGCGCCTGCTACGCATCATTGCAATGGTGCCCAAGCTGCAACGCCTGGGGTGGATTGACGTGCGGCAGCTGGCGGTGTACCAGACGGCGCTGCGGTACTGGGCGGCCCTCATCGAGGAGATTACCGACCGGGTGGCCGCCCGCATCTTGGAGAGCGTAAAAGACGGCATTCGGGAAGGCCATCCGGTGACGGAGCAGATCGTAAACGAAGCCATTGTGCCGCAGCGCGACGTGCTCACCGAGATTGTGACGCAGCGGCTGCAGCAGGCCACCGCGCAGGCGTACATGGAGTATCAGGAGGACTTTCGCACGTATCTTGATGGCGTGATTGCGAAGGCCGTGTCCGAAAATCGCGAGATTGGCACGATTGCGAGCATTCCGGGCGTGGGCGGCACGATAAGCACCTTGCTCGAACATGCCATCAGCGACATTGTGTATCGCGTCATCGACCAGATGGTGGCCGATGTGGCCTCGCCCGAGAACGACGTCGTGCTGGGCCACATTGCCACGATCTCGACGGATGCGGTGCTGATGAGCGACTATGACAAGCGCCTCAGCCGGCTTTCACGGTCCATGCTCATTCAGTCGCTTGACCTTATCCAAGAGCACGTCGAAATTAAGCAGTGGAAGGAGCAGGATCCTTTGCCGTCGTAGGTGCGCCGTTCGTTTCCCATCGTAGCTTGTTGCTGTGGCCGGCCTGTATATCCATGTCCCGTTTTGTCGTACGCGTGCCCCGTACGACGAGAGCTATCAGGTGCCGACCGACGCGACCGCCTTTGATGCATACGTGGAGGCGGTGACGCGGGAGCTGGAAATTTACGCGGCCCGCTATCACGACGAGGCGCCGGTGAAGTCGTTGTACGTGGGAGGCGCTCGGGCGTCGCTGCTGCCGGTCCCCGCGATGCGCGCGCTGGTAACCACCGTGCTCGATGTGTTCGATGCGTCGCTCATCCAAGAGGCCACGCTGGAGGTCCATCCGGCCGATGCGTCGCTCGACTACCTGCAGGCGGTGCACGGCCTGGGGTTCGACCGCGTGAGCCTGTCGGTGCTCTCGTTCTTTGCCGACGACCTCGCGGCCCTGCAGGCCGAGCATTCGGCCGCACAGGCGCAAGACGCGGTGCACCATGCCGAGCAAGCCGGCTTCGAAACGCTTTCGGTTGACCTGCTCTTTGGATGGCGGGAGCAGTCGAGCGATTACTGGAAGGGTAACCTCAACCACGTCCGCCGCATGCACGTGCCGCACGTGGCGCTGATCGAGTGGAACCCCGAGCCCGAGGACGACCCGGTGCGGCACGGCAAACGCCTGTCGTATGCCATGCGCTTCTTGGACGACGAGGGCTATGCGCCGTACGAGCTCACGCACTTTGCCCGCGACGGGCACCGCTCGTTGCATCAGGAGAATTACTACGCGCACGGCAGCTACCTCGGCGTGGGGCCGTCGGCGCATTCATTTTGGTGGCCCGCGCAAACCGACGAGCAACCGGCGCGCCGGTGGGCCAACGTCCAGGATGTTGACGAGTACTGCCGGCTGCTCGGGGAGCCGTACGCGCCCATCTCGTTTCGGGAGGTGGTTCCGCGCACGGCGCGCGCCGAGGAGTACATGCTGCTGCGCCTGCGGACGCTGGAGGGGCTCGACCTGCGCGTGCTCCGCGAGCGCTACGGCGTAGACCTTCAGGCCACGCATCCGCACCTGCTCGATCAGCTGGTGGCGGGTGACCTCATCGAACCGCTCGATCCGTCGGCTCCTTGTGTGCGTCTCACGCCCGATGGGCGGCTCGTGGCCGATGGCATTGCCGAGCGCCTGCTGCGTGGGGTGACGGCGTCGGTTGAGGCGTAACGCTGCGTATCCACCATAACAAAGCGGCCGCTCCGATAGGCAGAGCGGCCGCTTCGCGGGATCTGTTGGATGTTGCAGTTTCTAGGCTTCTTCGGTTCCCGCTTCGCCTTCCTCGCCTTCGGGCAGCTCTTCGCCCTCTTCGCCTTCGGGCAGCTCTTCGCCTTCTTCGAGCTCCTCCTCTTCGGCCGCCTCGGTGGTGGTCGTTTCGATGTGCGGCGCCACAACGGTTACGAGGGTCTGGCCGTCCGCCATCTTGTAGTCGAACTCCTTGTCCAGGTCGTAGACGTGGATGGAGTCGCCAATGGCAAGGTGCGAGATGTCGATCTCAATGGCCGTCGGGATGTTCGACGGCAGGCACGAGATGGTGACCTCACGCACGATAAATTGCGTATCGCCGCCGTTCTTCTGGCCCTCCGGAATGCCCTGGTAGCGGATGGGCACCGTGAGCGTAATCTTGTGGCCCTCGCGGAGCACTTGAAAGTCGACGTGCTGCGGGTGGTCGGTAACCGGATGCAGGTCGTAGTCCTTGAGGATGCAGTTCCACGCTTGGCCGTCTACGCTCACTTCCACCACGTTCGACGTGCGGCGGTAGAGCAACTTCTCCATCTGCACCGTGGGCACCTGGAAGGGCACCGGGTCCGTATCCGAACCGTAGAGGATGCAGGGGACGTGGTCGTTCTTGCGGACCGCTTGCGTGGCCTTCTTGCCGGTTTCGCGCGGTTGGGCTTCGAGGGTTATGGCTTCCATGATGAAACGGTTCGGTTCAATCGTTGGTGCACAGCACGTCGGGTGGCCGAGGCGCGGCCGGTTGTCAGAACAGTTCGTAGGCACACCGCCGCGGTGGAGTTCCTGCGGCGACGTGAGGCCTGCGTTAATCCTTGAAAAGGGTGGACACCGACTGGTTGGTGTAGATGTGGCGAATGGCTTTGGCAAACAGGCCGGCCACCGAAACCACTTCGATGCTGTCGGACGGGCGCTTCAGCGGAATGGTGTCGGTGATGATGAGGCGCTCTAACGGCGAGGCTTCGATGCGCTCGTAGGCCGGCCCCGAGAGGAGCGCGTGCGTGCAGGCGGCCATGATGTCGAGGGCGCCGGCTTCGCGGAGGGCGGTGGCGGCGCGGGTGAGCGTGCCCGCCGTGTCCACGATGTCGTCGATCAGCATGACGTTCATGCCCTCGACGTCGCCAATGATGTTCATGACGCGCGCCTCGTTTTGGCGCGGGCGGCGCTTGTCAATCAGCGCAATGTTCGCGTTCAGCTTCTGCGCGTAGGCCCGCGCCATCTTGAGGGCGCCCACATCGGGCGCAACCACCACGAAGTTTTCCAGCTCGTAGGCGCGCACATGATCGATGAGCACGCCCGAGCCGTACAGGTGGTCGACCGGCACATCAAAAAAGCCCTGGATGGGCGGGGCATGCAGCTCCATCGTCAGCACGCGGTCGGCGCCCGCGGTGGTGAGCATGTTGGCCATCAGCTTGGCCGCAATCGACACGCGCGGCTGGTCTTTCCGCTCCTGGCGGGCATAGCCAAAGTACGGAATGACGGCCGTCACCTGCCGCGCGGAGGCCCGCTTGGCCGCGTCAATCATAAGGAGCAGCTCCATCCAGTTGTCGGCGTGCGGATGGGTGCTCTGTATGATGAAGACATCCGCGCCGCGAATCGACTCGCCGTAGCTCACATAGATCTCGCCGTCGGCAAATTCGCGGATCGTCACGTCGCCGAGGGAGGTGCCATACGAGGCCGCGATGCGGCGGGCGAGCGCCGGGTTCGAGCGGCCCCCGAAGATGACAACGCGGCTGTCGGAGGAAGCAGGCATGGAGGCTGGGGGCGTGGGCACAAGAGAGCGTGGGCCGAAAAAAATCCTGTGCCTCGATGGGAGAGACACAGGATGCGAAACGCAGTTGGCTGCCCGGGGTGGATTCGAACCACCACTGACGGCTCCAAAGGCCGCTGTCCTGCCATTAGACGACCGGGCAGTATGGAATGCTGCTATACGGTAGCAAAAGCACGCGACGCTGTCAACCGCAGGCGCGCCTCCGAGTTCATGAAATTCGGTGAACCGCGCTGGTTTCGCCAAGGATTTACATTGCGCCGCGGGCCGAATCATCCGTTTGGGTCGCTCCGTTGCACGACCGTTCGATGTTCAACCTAACGGCATTCGTTTTATGGCGCAGCCCACGAAGGAAGTCATTGGCGTGCTTGGCGGCATGGGGCCGCACGCAGGCCTCGACCTGGTTCGCAAGATTTTCGATCAGACCGACGCCCGCATCGACCAGGAGCACCTGCCGGTGGCCCTGCTCTCGTACCCGGAGCGCATCATTGACCGAAGCACCTTCCTGTTTGGGCAAACCGACGAAAATCCGGCGTACGCCATGGCCGCCATTGCGCGCCAGCTCGACCGTGTGGGTGCCGTGGTGGGGGCCGTGCCATGCAACACGGCGCATGCCCCGGCGATCTTCGACGTGATGTGCGAGGAGGTTGCGCGCACGGGCCATTCCATTCGCATGCTGCACATGATCGACGAGACGGTGCGCTTTATGCAAACGCACCTGCCCGACATCGGCTGTGTGGGGACGCTCTCCACGCTTGCGGTGTACGAGCTGGGCCTGCACCGCCGCCCGATGGAAGCCGCGGGCTTCGAGGTGGTAACGCCCGACACGGCCATCCAAAAAGAGGTCGTGAACCAAACGATCTTCGACGAAACGTACGGCCTGAAGGCGCACAGCAATCCGGTGACGCCCAAGGCGCGCAAGCAGCTGCTCTACGCCATCGATCATCTCCGCGAGAAAGGCGCCGATGCGGTGGTGCTGGGCTGCACCGAGCTGCCGCTGGCTCCGCTGGTAGGAGAGTTGGACCTGCCGCTCATCGATCCGACAGAAATCGTGGCGCGCGCGCTCATCGAGGCGGTACACCCGGAGCACCTGCGTCCCCTGGCGCCGCACTATGCCGCCTACGCCACCACGCCGTGACGGCGGTTCAGCATGCTGTCGACTTGCTACCAGCCAATGCGGCGGCGCGTCTCCTCGGTGGGGCGATCGGCCAGGGGCTTCGGGGCGTTGGCCACCGGGGCCTGCGGCACGTTCTCTAACGTGGTGATAGAGACACCGTCGTAGTAGAAGGTTAGGATCTCGCGGTACGAGTGGCCGCGCTGCGCCATGACGTGCGCGCCCCACTGCGCGAGGCCCACGCCGTGGCCGTAGCCGCGGCCCTCAATGACGTACGTGTCGCCGCTGCGGCGGGCATCGAACCACGTGCTCTTGAGCGGCGCGCCCGAGACGCCGTTGTTTACCGCCAGGCGAAAGTCGTTGGCCTGCACGCGGGTCGTTTGCCCATTGGGCTTGAGCAGTTTGAAGAACATGAGCCGTCCGTCCTCGCTGCGGTCGCCCAGGTAAAAGCCCTGCACGTCGATGTTGTAGTGGGCCGAGAGGGCGCGCAGCACGGCCGGACGCGACACGCGGGCCGTCCACCGATGATGCGGCGACGGCTTATCGTACGGGTCGGGCCGCCCGCGCAGGTACGGGAGCACTTCGTCGGCATCCCACACGTCCTCGTTGTCGGCCGTGTGGCCGCCGCTGGACGAAAAATAGACCGCTGCGATGAGTTCGCCATCGTAGGTGACCACCTCGCCGCGGGTGTCCTGGGCGGCGTCGCGCGCCGTCGCCGTAACGGCCGACACGCCCTTGTACACCTGCGAGGCGGTGCCGTCCACATGGTCGTACGATCCGCTGAACTTGCCCGTGGCGCGCAGGGCGTAGGTGCGCGCCACAACCGCCATGGCGCGGGCGCCGGCTTCGTCCTTAAACGGATACTCGCTGGCCACCACGCTCGCTACGTAGTCGGGCAACGGCACTTCGTTGACGAGCTGCAGGGCGTTGCCCTCGGGCGTGATGTAGAGCGCGCCGGTATATGCGCGGGCCGCGCCTGCGCTGGGCGTCAACGAAAGCGTTGCCCCCGAGATTTTGAGTGCGCGGGCATAAATCCACCGGTCGCCATGGGCAAGCGCCAGCTCGCCCCCGCGCCGGCTGATGGTGGCCGTCTCGCCAGCGTCAATGCGCAATAGCGGATCGGTGGACAGGTCGGGCAGCGTCACCGTAAGGTCGCCGCCGGTGGCTTGCACGTCCACGCGCTCCACACGCACTCCGTGCAGCAGCCGCACGCGCACCTGTTGTGCGCCCTCCGGCAGTTGCGCCGCGGCCGGCCGGAGGCACAGCAGCAGGCCCACGAGAACGCCCACAGCGCGCGCGGCACGAGTACGAGAAACGAAAGCCACCACAGGAAACACGCATTCGATGAAAATCAGTCGTGAGTTGGTAACTTAAGGAGCCGCGTGCCATTTTCCAAACGTCACGGCCCTTGTCCACGCATTTTTCGGCTATGCTCATCGATACCCACGCGCACGTTTACCTCGATCGCTTCGACGACGACCGCGCGGCGGTGCTCGAACGCGCCCGGGCGGCCGGGGTGCACACCATCGTGCAGCCCGCCATTGACGTGCCATCTATCGAGCAGGCGGTGGAGCTGTCGCGGGCCCACGAGGGCCTCTACGCGATGGCCGCGCTTCACCCGTCGGAAACCGAAACCGCCACCGACGACGATTTTGCGGCGGTGCGCGCGTGGTGCGACGACCCGCATGTGGTGGCGGTGGGCGAGAGCGGCCTCGACTACTACTGGGACCGCTCGTTCGATGACCGGCAACACAAGTTCTTTCGCCGCCACATCCGCCTGGCCATGACGGCCGACCTCCCGCTCATCATCCACAACCGCGAGGCCACCGCCGATGTGCTGCGCCTGCTGGAAGAAGAGCGCGCCGCGCACGCCCATCCCGAGCGCCTGCGTGGCATCCTGCACTGTTTTGTAGATCCGCCCGATGTGGCCGCGCGCGCCACAGATCTGGGGTTCATGCTGGGCATTGGCGGCATTGCCACCTTCTCCAACAGCGACGTGGGCGCCCATGTGCGTGAAATCCCGCTGGAGCATCTGGTGCTGGAAACCGATGCGCCCTACCTGGCCCCCGAGCCCAAGCGCGGGCAGCGTAACGAACCGGCCTTTGTGCGACACGTAGCGGAGCACGTGGCCGCGCTAAAAGATGTACCGCTCGACACCGTGGCCCGTGTAACGACTGCCAATGCCCGCCGCATCTACAATCTCAACTGACCTATGCTCTTTGAGAAAGTCACGTTTCCAAACGCCGATGGTACGTCCCTCGCCGCCCGCTTCGACCGGCCGCCCGCGCCGCCCCGCGCGGTGGTGCTCTTTGCGCACTGCTTCACCTGCTCGAAAGACCTGAAGGCCGTTGGCGCCATCAGCCGGACGCTCGTGGAGGAGGGCTTCGCCGTGCTGCGGTTCGACTTTACGGGCCTGGGCGAGAGCGCGGGCGACTTTGCCGACACCACATTCTCGTCCAACATCGAAGACCTCGTGGCGGCGGCCGACTTCCTCGCGGATGCCTACGCGGCGCCGCAGTTGCTCATTGGCCACTCGCTGGGGGGCGCGGCGGTGCTGCGCGCGGCACACCAGATTCCGAGCGTTGAGGCGGTGGCCACTATTGGCGCGCCCTACGATCCGGAGCACATCAAACACCTGCTCACGGAGGAATTGGACACCATCGCGGCAGAGGGCGCAGCGGAAGTGACCCTCGCGGGCCGCCCGTTCACCATCAAGAAGAAATTTCTGGACGACCTCGCCCGGCAGTCCACCGACGACGTGGTGCGCACGCTCGACCGGCCCCTGCTGCTCTTTCATTCGCCGGTCGACCAAACCGTGGGCATCGAGAATGCCCGCATGATCTACGACGCGGCCAAGCATCCCAAAAGTTTTGTGTCGCTCGATCAGGCCTCGCATCTGCTCACCGATCCGGCCGATGCCGCGTTCGTGGGCCGCGTGCTTTCCGCCTGGGGCGCGCGCCACATCGACACGTCTACGTCGGATCGTGACGGCGAGGACGCCGCGTCTCACGGCACCCACATCGTGGCTCGCACCCCGGCCGAGGGCTTCCGCACCGATGTAGTCGCCGGCGCGCATCGATTCACGGCCGACGAGCCGGAATCCGTGGGCGGCACCGATACCGGCCCCACGCCGTACGACCTGCTGGCGGCCGCGCTGGGCACGTGCACGTCCATGACGCTGCGCATGTATGCCGATCGCAAGGACTGGCCGCTGGAGGAAGCCGTGGTGGCGGTGACGCACGAAAAGATTCACGCCGAGGATTGTGAGGAGTGTGCGACCGAGGAAGGCAAGATCGACCGGCTCACGCGCTCCATTCAGGTGGAAGGCGCATTGGATGCCGAGCAACGCGGGCGCCTGCTGGAGATTGCAAACAAGTGCCCGGTGCACCGCACGCTCACCAGCGAAATCAACGTCGTCTCGCATCTCATCGACGAGTAACAGGCGCTTATGCAGGCATGGTGGCGCGGCGCGTGGGCCGTTTTTCGGAAAGATATGCGGGTGGAGCTCCGCAATCGCTACGCCCTGAACATGCTGGGCATGTTTGTGAGCGCTACGTTGCTGCTGCTGCTTTTTGGCGTGGGCCCCACGGACCTCAGTGCGCGCGTCGAGGCGGCGCTGCTGTGGGTTGTCATCTTGTTCTCGGCGTCGGTGGGGCTGGGGCGCTCGTTTGTGGCCGAGGAGGAAGGCGGCACGACGCTGCTTCTGCAGCTCAACACCCGGGGCAGCATGGTGTTTGCGGGCAAACTGCTGTTTACGTTGCTTTTGGTGGCCGGCCTCACGGTGCTTTCCACCGGCCTCTTTGTGCTCTTTTTTGATGTGACGGTGCAGGACGTGGGCTTGCTGGCTGTAACGCTAGCGCTGGGCGCGCTGGGGCTGTCGGGGGCTACGACCTTGCTGGCGGCGCTCATTGCGCGGGCGGCGCGCCGGGGCCCGCTCTTGCCCGTGCTCCTGCTGCCGGTGCTCGTGCCGCTGCTGCTGTCGGGCGTGGCCGCTACGCGCAGCGCCTTTCTGGGGCTGGGGTGGAACAGCGCGCAAGACGAGCTGCTCACGCTCGTGGGCTTTGCGGGGGCCACGCTCTCGGCCGCCACGCTCCTCTTCGATTACGTGTGGCTCGACTAACCGCAGGCCGCGCTGTGCCCGGCGGGCTGGATTCTTCGGCACGGCTTGGGTATGCTGCATCTGCTACGTCGCCGCTTTTCAGGACATCGATGCTGCTGCCTGCTTATGATCTGCTGTCTGTTTGAGGATGCGCATGTGCCGCACCTGCGCCCGCTCGTCAACACGCGGGCCGCGTACGACCTGCGGCTGGGCGGCCGCACCCTGGCCGAGACGGCGCTGGAGGCGTTTGAGGGGCGGGGCACGGCCGTACACGCCCGGTCGCTGGTGCGCGGCGTCACGCGGCGCGCGCATCCCGAGGCCTTCACGGCTGTGCCCGGCGGCGCCGATGTGCTGTTCGTCAACGGCCGCTGGGTGGCCGAAGAAGGGCCGCTGTTGCAACAAGTGCGGCGCGCCACGCAATCGCCCGAGCCGGCGGCCTTCCTGCAAGACGATGTGCTGGTGGCCGCGTGGTGCCCCGATGCCGCTGCACGCCTGCCCGACGACGTGCTGGAGCGCGAGGCCCTGGGACCCGACGTGGTCGATCGCCTGCCCCCCACGTTTGTGGACGGCGCGACGCTCGTCACCCATCCGTGGGACTTGCTGGATACGCTGCGCCCGGCGCTCCACCGCGATTTTGAAGCGCGCACCGGGCCGTACAACATCCTGGAGTCGATCCACGAGCGCGCCAACACCACGGTGCATCCCAGCGCGGTGGGCGTGCGGCCCGAGGCCATCTACCTCGCGCCCGGCGCGACGGTGCATCCCGGTGCCATCCTCGATGCCAGCGGCGGGCCGCTCTACATCGGCCAAAACGCCACCATTCAGGCCCACGCGCTGCTGCGCGGGCCGGCGTACGTGGGGCCGCAGTGCCAGATCAAGCCGCAGGCCGACATTGAAAACGCGGCCTTCGGGTACTGGAGCAAGGTGGGCGGCGAGGTGCACGATTCAATCATTCAGTGCCTCAGCAACAAAGGCCACGCCGGTTTCCTGGGGCACGCATACCTGGGGCAATGGTGCAACCTTGGGGCCGACACCAACACCTCCAATCTGAAAAACGACTACGGCACCGTACGTGCTTACGACCCGGCCGCCCGCGCGCCGGTAGATACCGGGCGCCAGTTTGTGGGCCTGTTCATGGGCGATCATTCCAAGTGCGGCATCAACACGATGTTTAACACGGGCACCGTCGTGGGTACGTGCTGCAACCTGTTTGGCGGCGACTTTCTGCCGCGCTACGTCCCGTCGTTTGCCTGGGGCGGCGCGCACCACGGCTTTGCGACGTACCGGCTGCCCAAGGCGCTGGCGGTGGCCGAACGCGTGATGGCGCGTCGCGACACGGCCTTTGACGCGGCCGACGAGGCGCTCCTGCGCACCCTCTTTGAGGAGACAACCGACGCGCGTGCTGAGGCTTTGTCCAGCATGTAACCGGTGCCCACTATGCCACGCGTTGACGATGATGGGGCAACCGTACCCCTTAACCTGCACGGCCACTCGGCCACCGGATCGGGGCGCCGGACAATCAAAACGGCGCTGCACGACGCCCTTGACGATGGATTTTTGGCGGGCTACGCGGCGGGGGCGCTGCGGCTGGGCCTCGATCGCTTCGCGGCCCCCGACCCGACGCCCATCACCCTACGAGACGTATGGCAAGCCGTACGATCAACAGAACGGGCGCGGGCCTTCATCCTGAATTTGTGAACGCATGCGGCCAGGGGGCGGAACGCGCAGGGAGGCGTAGGGTACACAGCGACGAACATATTGGCGCATGCAGCGCCTGGCGCTGTATCAAAACGGTGGGGTGGCGGAGCCTGGCTGAACGCACCGGTCTCGAAAACCGGAGTGCCCGTTAGGGTACCGGGGGTTCGAATCCCTCCCCCACCGCCAAATCAAACGCCCGCTTGTGCACAATTCCGTGCGCGGCGGGCGCTTGTGTGTCGACGGCCATTGCATCCCGCACGCGCCCCTACCAGCCCCGTGTTCCGGGCCCGCCCTTAAACGGCCCCACAACGTCTGATGTGATCCAGCCGCCATAGAACGACCCTTCCTGCGGGGCAACATCTTCGCCGTCCACCACGCAGCGGTCCATGCGGTGCGCGTAGAACGAAACGTAGCCCGCGATGTCCTGGAAGCGCGGCCGCGGGTTCGGGTATGCCCAAGCGGCGGCTTCGGCGCGGGCCTCGCCGACGGCTACATCGTAGTACACCGCCTGGCCCTTAAACTCGCACAGCGTTCGCTGTCCGGTTTGCTGCAAGTGCTCCATGGCAATGTCATCGGGCGGCAGATAGTAGGTGGGCGGGTGACTCGTCTCAAGCACGCGATACGCCGCAGTGGTGTCAGCAAGGAGGACGCCGTCAAATATCACCTGCAGGTGGCGGTCGGTGCGTTCCAAACGCGGCGGGCGCGGGTAGTCCCACACCGATTCTTGGTCGGGGCCGGGCGCAGTACGTGAAGGCATAGCAGCAAAAAGCGATGATTAAAAGCGGGCCTCGTATACCGTCCACCGGCGCTCGCGCTCGCACCGAATGTGAATCAGGTGTAAACAATTGTGAAAGCGGTTTTAGCCCTGCATTTTCCTTCGCCCTTTGTTAAATTCGGAAAGGCGTGTGCGCTGTACACGCACAATCGATCTTCTTCGCAGTTGATGTCTGAGCAATGCAACGTCTCCTTTCATTTGTCGGCGTACTGCTGTTTCTTTTCGTAAGCCTTGTCCCTGCGGTGCACGCCCAAGAGCGGCGCGACGGTACAACGGGCGACCTTCCGCATGTGCTGCCGCCGGCTCCCTTTCAAGGGAAGGTGATCGTGCCGCGTCCCGAGCGCCAACCACGGCCCAAGGTGTCGGACATCAACGTGGAGTTCGTCCCCACCGGCGAAACGATCTTCAACGGACAATACAGCTGCGATAGCTGGCCCGCAGAAGCGCAAATTGCCTTTCAGCGGGCGACGACCACGTGGGCCCAAACGATCGATACAGAGGTGCCGCTTACCGTGCGCGCATGCTGGACGTCGCAGTTAGGCGCCAATGTATTGGGCGCTGCGGGGCCGTTTACGTACTTTGCGAACTTCCAGGGTGCGCCCCAACAAGAAACGTGGTATCCCATCGGGCTTGCCAATGCGCTTGCTGGAGAAGACCTCAACGGACAAGACCCAGAGATTTTTGCCCTCTTTAGCGCCAGCCGTAACGACTGGTACTTTGACGAAGACCCGAACGGTTTGCAGCCCAACGAGCTGGACTTTGAGACCGTCATCCTGCATGAAATCGGCCATGGGCTTGGGTTTACCGGCTCGGGCAGCTACGGGCAAGACGGATGCGGCCAAGCCGACGCGGGTTGTTACGGCTTGCAATCGAGCAACGGCGACCTGTTTCCGGTGATCTACGACCTGTTTGTAGAAGACGGGCCGGGCAGCCCGATGCTTTCGTACGCGAATCCGTCGCAGGAGCTGGGCAACTTGTTCACCGGCGGCGCGCCCAGTGGTGGAGCGGGCGGCATCTACTTCAACGACACGCCGGTAAATGCCGAGGTGGGGGCCCCGGCCAAACTCTACACGCCAAGTAGCTGGAGCGGTGGGTCGAGCTACTCGCACTGGGATCAGCAGACGTTTATCACAACGCTCATGAAGCCGGCCCTTCCGGCCGGACAGGCCATTCGCGATCCGGGCCTTTCCGCGGCGCTGATGGAGTCGATTGGATGGCTGCGCTTCAATCCGGAGGTGTTTAACCTCGCGCTTGCCTCGGCCCCGGCAGAAGGCGACGCGACGCTTTCGTGGGAAGTGGGAGACAACGCCCAAATTCAGGAATACTACGTGGATGTGCGCTACTTCGATGAAGCCTACCGGCAAGTGAAGGTCATTGATGGCTCGAACACGGCTGGCGGCACATTGCAAACCACAATCGAAGACCTGGGGCTGGGCCAGCACACCTTCCGCCTGCGGTGGAAGCGGAGCGACGGCACCGAGGGTAGCAGCTCAACAGAGCCGTCGGTGACGTTCCAGCTGACCACCTTTGAGGTAGCAGCTGAGGCCAGCACCGACGATCCGTTGAACCGCGGGCGTCTAACAGCCAATTGGAGCGTGCCGCCGGGGACGGATCTGCGCGATTACGTGTATGAGGTGTCGTACCGATCGGGCCTCACACGTCCCTTCCAGACGATCCGAACGACAACTGAAACGCAAGCAACCCTTGAGAACCTGTTTCCGGGACGGTACACGGTGCGCGTGCGCATGATCGACGAGGTCAGCGGAACGACGTACACCTTGCAACAGGAAGCAAGTGCCAACGTCGAGTTCTCGGGCGACGTGGCCATCACCGACGTGTATCCGAACCCGACCAGCCAGCGAATCCACTTCAACGTAACCACGCGTACCGCACAGCAGGGCAATATTGTGGTGTACAATACACTGGGCCAGCGGGTGTACGAGGCCACGCGCGACTTCGGGCGCCAGACGCCGGAGTCTGTTGATATTCCTGTGGGCGGATGGGGCAGCGGCGTCTACTTCGTGCGCGTCTCCAGCGATGTGTTTCAGCGCACCTTCAAGGTTGCTGTTGTGAACTGAGGCAACGCGCCGGATACGCTCTTCCATGCCGTCCTGAACCGGCAGGGGCAATCTCGCGTAGCAAAACGCGACGTTGCCCCTCTACAAAGGATAGATTGCCATGAGCCTGCGTCTGGCATGGATGCTTGCACTGCTGGGCATGCTAAGCGGTGCCTCTGACGGGCGCACGGGCAATGCGCGGTACGCACAGCAGAACTATGCGGCAGCCGAGGCGGCCTACCGGGCGGGTTTGCGTGCAACCGACGACACGACGGGCGCGGTGTATGCGGCGCTCCAGCACAACCTGGGCCTGGCCTTGCATCAGCAGCAGAAGCACCGGGAGGCGCTGCAGGCGTTTCGGGCGGGCGCGCGGGCCGCGGCCTCCGATGCCGAAGCCGCCCGGGCGTACTACAACGCCGGCAACACATCCGTCACGATGGGCGCGCTGCAAACCGCGCTTCGGCTGTATCGCCAGGCCCTCCTGCGCATGCCCACCATGGACGCGGCGCGGCATAACTACGAAGTGCTCAAGCAAGAACTGGCCCGCCGTCAGAAGCAACGCCGGACGCCCGCGTCGGCCATCGAACCCTCGGCATACGCACGCCAGTTAAAGCAGCAAGCCGATCGCCTCGTGGCGCGCCAGCAGTACGACGCGGCGTACGCGCTGCTCAGCGAGGGCCTCCGTCAAGACTCAACGGTGCGCGCGTATGGCGACTTCATGCGGCGGGTGCAAGACATTGTGGAAATAAACGTGCGGCATCCATGACGCGTCTGTTCCTACTGGCTTTGTTGATGGGCATCGGCTATTGGGCGGGGGGAGTCCACTGCGCACGGGCCCAAGCGGCCCCCGAGGCGCTGCGGTACTACCACGAGGCCGCAGGCCATTACGTGCATCAGCGGATGGACGAAGCACGGGCCGCGGTAGCGCGTGGGTTGGCGCTGGCCCCCAATCATCCACGCTTGCAGGCGCTTCAGCGGCAACTTGAAAAGAAGCGCCCCCCCAAGCAGCAGCCTCAACAGGGCCGCTCGGGGCCCGCGCAACAAAGCGGCGGCCGCGCGAACACCTCGGCGGCACAGGGCGGTGCTCCGCAACCGCCCACCGAGGCAGGGCGTGGACGTCAGGGGGCCCCCCGCGGATCACAAGCCCGCATGGCAGGCGAACGATCGTCGCAGCGCACGTCCGATACGCAGGATGAAGGCGCTGCACGTCGCGCAGCAACGGGCGTGGCCGACGTTGATGGAACCGCTGCCGCCCGGATGCCGCTTACGGCTGCCGAAGCCCGTCGCATTCTGAACGCCATGGCAAACGCCGAGCAGCAGCTGATGCGCGCGGTGAGCCAGCGGGCGTCGGGGGCCTCGCCACCTACGAAAGATTGGTAACGCCATGCGCATGGGCATGCAACACATCGGGTGGGGACTGCTGTGGGGGCTTTGGCTGGCCCTGGCGCCCCTCAGCGTCCGGGCGCAGGCAGTGACGGTCCGTGCAGAAGCGCGGCCTACGGTGGCTTCCGCAGCGGGCACCGTGCAGTACACCCTGCGCATTGAGACCCCGCCGTCGCAGGCGATTCAAACGCCGCAGCCGCCGGCTACCACCAACGCCGTGCTTACGCAGCGCACGCCGAGCCGTCGGCAGGAGGTCTCGTTTAACAGCGGGACGATGAAGCGTGTCGTTACCTTCACGTGGACGTATCAGCCCCTTCGCGTGGGGCAGTTACGGTTTCGCCCGCTCACCCTCTCCGTAAACGGCCAGTCGTACACCACCCAGCCGATTCGTGTGCGCGTGGTGCCCAGCGGGCAAGCGCCGGCCTGGCGTGCACCGCGCGCGCAGCGGCCCGCGCCTGATCCGTCTTCCCGCTTAAGTACCGACGACCTGTTCATACAAGCGGCCCTGAGTGACTCAACCGTTTACGTGGGCGAGCAACTCACCCTAACCTACTGGCTGTATTTTCGTCCGGACGTGCGGATGCGGCGCAGCCGGATGGCTCGTGCGTGGAGCGCGCCGGGATTTTGGCAGGAGCCGTTAGATGTCGATATGCTGCCGCGCTCGCTGCCCACGGTGTTCCTGCGGGGGCGTGCCTACAAGCGCATCATGCTGAAGCGCGCGGCGCTCTTTCCGCTGCACCCCGGGGCGCTGCGTATTGAGCCGTTACAGATCCGGACAGAAGCATACGCGACGGGTGCCTATTCCGGCGATCCGCTGCTTGCGCCGGCCGATCCTTACGAGACGGTGGCGCTCAGCTCCGATGCGCACACGGTGACGGCGATCGCGCGCCCGCCGGGGGCGCCGGCGGCGTTTTCGGGGGCTGTGGGCACCTTCAAGCTGCGCGTTACGCCCACCGTCGACTCGCTCGTGCTGGGAGAGGCGGTGCAGGTGCGCGTAACGATCGCAGGGCGCGGCAACCTCCCGATGATTCGCGCGCCGCGGGTGGAGGCTCCGCCTACCGCCACGGTGTATGCACCCGAGGTGACCACCGACATTGTGCGCGATAGCACGTCGCTGCGGGGCATGAAGCGTTTCACCTTTACCGTGGTCCCGCAAGAAGGAGGCGCCTTGAGGCTGCCGCCGGTGCGGTTTGCGTACTTCGACCCGGCGCGTGCGACATACGTGGTGCGTACGTCCGATGCGGTGCGGTTGCATGTGCAGCCGCAGGCCAACGCCTTTGCAGAACAGTCCCCGGCGCGCCCGCTCAACGACGTGACGCCGCTGCTGCACACCGTGCGCGGCACGGCCCGCGCGCCGCTGCACCGCCAGCTATGGCCGTACGCGGCGCTGCTGCTTCCCCTGCTTGGGGCTACCGGCCGGTGGGTGTATCAGCGCCAGCAGGCCCGTGGGGACGGTACGCCTGTACAGGAGCGGGCCTCGGCCGATGCGCTGCTCAACGCGGCCCGCGCTTCTCGTGCAGACGATCCGGCGCGTGCGGCCCACCAGGTGGAACAGGCGCTTCGCGTCGCGCTGCAGGCGCGCACCGGGCAGCCCACCCGCGGGCGGACCCACGATCAGCTGCGCACCCTGATGGCGCGCCACGATATGCCCGACACGCAGCGGCAGGCCGTGGTGGAACTGCTTGCGGCCTGCGAGCGCCTGTCGTATGCCCCGCAGAACGGCGGATCCGCGGAGGCGTCTGCAGTACTTGCCCGCGCCGAAGCGCTCCTCGCTACACTCTCACACCGCGCGCCCGCAGACTGACATGCTCCTTGTTCTTCTCCTCATTGGTAGCATGACGGGTCCGCCGGCCGATTCGCTCTTTGCCGCCGGCAACGCGGCCTATGCCCGCGGGCACTACGCGGAGGCCGTGGCTGCCTACCAGCAAGCGGTGCGGAGTGGACGCGCGCACGGGGCGTTGTACCACAACCTGGGCAATGCGTACGCGCAACTGCAGGAGCCCGGCGAAGCGTTGTGGGCGTACGCCCGGGCCGAGGCCCTGCTGGGCCCCACCGACGGCCTCCGCCACAACCAGTCGGTGGTGCATGCGCGGCTGCCGCGTTCTACAGTCTTTCGTGCGCCGTTGCCTGCGTGGTACCGGGCAACGATGGCGTGGCCGCTGGTGTGGCTGTTTGCGGGCGGCCTCGTGCTTGGTTGCGCGGGCGGCGCGTGGGGACTGTGGCGCCCGCCGGCATCCCTTGGGCGCTACGGCGGCGCTGTAACGGCTCTCGTTGGCGCACTCGTATGTGTGAGCAGCCTGGGGCTGTCCTACGCCCAATCGCAGGTTCATACCGCCATTGTGCTGGATGCTAACGTTCCGCTACGGTCGGCTGCGCAGACGCAGGCCGCTGCTGACACTTCCGTCTCGGAGGGCACCGTCGTGCGGGTGTTGCAGGCCGACAGCGCGTGGGCGCAGGTCGAATGGGCCCGCAACCGGGTGGGATGGCTCCCGCGGCGCGCGCTCGGCTACGTAACCGTTCACGCCGAGCGCGAACGCGACGCAGATGTTGAGGCGGACGACGAGGCGGCATCCTCCAGCGGCTCGTCCAGGTCCATCAGGTCGTCGACGTCTTCCAAGCCGGCACCACCCGAAAAGACGTCTTCAATCTGACGCACGGACTGCTGGGTCTCTTCCACTTCCTCCATGAGCTGGTCGAGCTGGAAGGAGATCGCCTCGGGATCCTGAAGGGTCCACGATTGCTCGTGGATGTACTTGAATACGTCCTCGATGGTGCCCAGCTGGGCCCCGATAATTTCCAGGTTTTCGTGGCCCCGTGTGAGGCGGTCGCGGCGCCGCTGGAGGATGTGCAGGCGGCGCTTCTTTACGGCCTGCACCCGCTCGGAGGCGTCTGCGATTTCATCTTTCAGGGTTGCGATCGTGCGGTCGATGTCGGCATCGCGCGAGGCGTCCATGTAGCGGCGATAGCGTTCGCGCTGATGCAGCATCTCCAGGTACGACGACAGCAGGTCGTCGAGCTTCTTGAGATGGTTGTCAAGCATCCCCTGCGCCGCGTAGCTGAGGTCGCGGTAGTTCGTCGCGATTTCCGTGCGGAGCTTGCGCAACCGCGCGTAGCGCCGCTGGCTGTGGCGCGTCAGCTGGCGGAAGAGTTCTTTTTGAGACGGCGGCTTGCGGGCTTCCGCGGCTTGTTGCGACCGGATGTGCCGCTTGAAGCGGGCATTGCGTGGCATGACGCCCAGGTACAGGAGCTCGCCACCGGTCGCCAGAAAGAGAATCACCTCAAACAGCCAGGGCGGCGCGCCGGGCACCATGCTGATGCCGATGGCGAGGGCTGCCGCAGCGGTAAGAAACACGAGGTTCCACTGGTGGAGAAAGGCCGCCCGGGTGTAATTAATTTCAGCGGATGTCATAGACCGTCCATCGCAAGTCAAAAGTGCGTCTACCCATAAGACGAACGACAGGCCCGAAGGGTTACGCGTCGGACGCATCGATGCGTCCGATGGTCTTCTGAACGGATGGTTCGTCTGCTGTAGAGGCCGGGGCATCGGGGCGGTCGGCCGGTGGCCCCATGGTTTTTTCCGTCGACGACGGGGCGCCGCCGGAGTGGGCCATCTGTTGGGCTTTGAATTGCCGGACGAGCGCTTCGGCCCGGGCGCGGCGCTGCTCCTTTTCGTGGTGGGCATCCGCGGCGGCATCTGAAGCAGCATCGAGGGCCACTTCAAGGCGGGCCTCGCCGCGGGCAATCTGCTCGGCGAGGCGTTCGGTGAGCGCTGCGCTTTCGCGAAGGAGGCCCGCCGCCCGCGTGGTCATCTGCGCCAAGGCCTGCTGCACGCGATGCGACGCTCGGGCGTTTGTTTGCAACGCGCGCAGTCGGCGTTGCGCACGTAGTTTTTCCTTCTCGGCGGCTTTGATTCGCTCAAACTCTTCGTTGGTCATGGCGCGCAAAGGCAACGGTACGTAGGGCGAGGCAGCGTGCTACTCTGCGGACGTGCGGTTTTTGCCAATGGTCTTGACCTCGTCGGCCGATTCTTTCTCGTCCGGGAGCTCCAGGCGGTCCGCAGCGGCCGTGTCTTCGGTTGCTTGTTTGCCGTTACCCAGCCCCATTTCGTTGCGCATCTGCTTAACTACTTCTTGTGCGCGCAACTTTTCGGCGTCCTCCTCAATTTGCATGCGCTCGGTATCCATCGAGTCGAGGGCGAGCTCCATGCGCGCCTCGTTCTTGGCGGTCTGCTCATCGAGCTGCTGGATCATCTCGTCGTGGGTCTGGTCCATGCCGCCCACTTCAAACTGCTCCAGCGTATCGGCAATTTCGGCTTGCCACTTGGCCCGCTCGTGGGCGCGGAGCGCTTCTTTGGCTTCCTGGATCTTGCGCTCTTTCTCGCGCATGAAGGCCTTCTTCACCTCCAGTGCTTTGTCGTAAGCGCGCCGGGCGTTTTCGAATTGTTTTTTGGTGCTCGCGAGGCTCTCGCGTTCCTTTTCCAGGCGCACCGCATACTCGGTGGCGATGTCGTCGCGGTCTTGCTGAATGGCCGCCTGCACGCGGCTCGTCAGCTTCTGGACGTTCTCCTCAATCTTGTCATGCTCCTTGCGCAGCATGATCATGTTGGCTTTTACCGTGGCGATGTTTTCGTTCATCTGCGGGACCTGGTCGTTGAGCTCCCGGATGTTTTGCTCAAGGATCAGGCGGGGGTTTTCCATCGCCGAGACGGCCCCCCCAAAGATAGACTTGACGAAGCGGGTGAAGCGAGACCAAACAGACATAACAAGCAGGAGATCGAGTGAACGCGGGTCGCGCGAGAGCCTAAGAGGGCTCACTATCGGTTCACAGTACGCCTGCAACGGTGCAAATGTTACAGGCAGGCGGTTCCGTCTGCCAGATGCGCTGCACGGGCGGTCTTACGCCACGGATGTCCACCCATCGTCGCTGTAGCGAGCCATGAGGACGTTGGAGGGCTCGGGGGCCTCGGGACCGAAGGTGAAGGCTTCACGGATGGATGCGGCCGTGGCGTCCATCCGGTCGGTATGGGTCCCATAGATACGAGCGAGGCACGCGCCGGGTGCAACGGAATCGCCGATGTGATGCTCTAACCCGAAGCCCGCGGTGGGATCGACGGTGTCCTCTTTGGTGCGCCGCCCCGCGCCCAGGTCGACCGCCGCCCAGCCCAGCGCGAGGGCGTCGAGATCGGTGACGTAGCCGGAGGCGTCTGCGGGCGCGGTCACTTCGTAGGCCGGGGCGCTGCCGGGGCGCGCGTCGGGGTCGTCAATGACGGACGGGTCGCCGCCTTGCGCGGCCACGAGGGTTCGCAGGCAGTCGAGCGCCTGGCCATTGGCGACGGCGGCCCGGGCTTTGGCGCGCCCCGCGTCGGGCGTATCGGCGACGCCGCCGAGGGCCAGCATCTCGCCGGCCAGGGCGTAGGTGACCGTCATCAGGGGCGTGTCGTCGTGTGCGCCGCGCAGGGCCGCAATGCTTTCCACCACTTCCGGCCAGTTGCCCACAGCGCAGCCCAGCGGCACGTCCATGCGTGTCATGAGCGCCACGGTGGGGGTGTCGTGCGCGGTGCCGATGCCTACCAGGGTTTCGGCCAGGGCGCGGGCGTCGGCCTCCGACTTCATGAAGGCGCCGCGTCCGCATTTTACATCCAGCGTGAGGGCGTCGATGCCTTCCGCCAGCTTCTTGCTCATGATGGACGCCGCAATCAGCGGAATCGATTCGACGGTCGCCGTTACGTCGCGGAGCGCATAGAGCTTGCGGTCGGCGGGGGCGAGGTCGTCGGTCTGCCCAATGAGCACGATGCCTAACTCGTCGAGTTGGGCTTTGTATTCAGTCAGCGACAGGTCGGTGCGGAAGCCGGGAATGGACTCCAGCTTGTCGAGTGTGCCGCCGGTATGGCCGAGGCCGCGCCCCGAGATCATGGGTACGGGTACGCCGCAGCTCGCCACGATGGGCGCGAGGATCAGCGACACCTTGTCGCCCACGCCGCCGGTGGAATGCTTGTCGACCTTGGTGCCGGGCAGCGCGGAGAGGTCGAGCACGCGCCCCGAGTGGAGCATGGCGTCGGTGAGGGCGGCGGCTTCGCTGTCGGAAAAGCCGTTGAGGAAGCCTGCCATGAGCAGCGCGCTCATCTGGTAGTCGGGCACGTCGCCCGCGGTGTAGGCCGCGATGAGTGCACGAATGTCATCAGCGGCTAGGGCGCGGCCGTCGCGTTTGGCTTCAATCAGTCGGGCAGGCGTCATGCGGAGAGACGAGGTGAGGAACAGGGCAGGAAGTCAAATAAAAAAGGGCCACTCCGCCGGGAGCGCCCCTTTTCGTACAGATGGCGCAGCGTGGGCTACGCGTCGTCGTCTTCGTCGTCGTCGCTATCGTCGGTGATGCCGTAGCGGCGATTAAATTTCTCAACGCGGCCCGCGGTATCCACAAACTGGCGGCGCCCCGTGTAAAACGGGTGGTTGGTGGAGTCAACCTCTGAGGCGTAGGTGTCGCGGTCCATGGTGGAGCGCGTCACAAACTCGGTCCCGTCAGCCAGTTGAATGGTGACTTCGTTGTACGTGGGGTGGAGATCCTTCTTCATGGGCAGTTGTCAGTCGTGGCGCAACGAGCAGCTTCCTTCATCAGAGACATCTGCACGAGATGGGCGTCGAAAGGTTTCCGCAAAGAGGGGGCCTTGATCGGTAGTTCGCGAAGTGCGCAAAGAAGCGCGGGCTATGATGCGCCTCAGGAGGCGACGGGCCGCGCGGTATCGAGCGTATCTTCGTGCGGCTGGGCGGCGTCGTCGGCCAGGCAGGAGGCCACCAGGTGCTCTTTCGAGAAGTCGCCGCCGGAAACCCAGCGCAGCCATCCCTCGCGGCCCAGCATCGTTTTGCGGATGTGGTTGATGGATTGTTGGTCGATGACGCGTCGCCGCTGCACGATGCCCATGAGGGCTTCCAGGTAGCGCGCCTTGCGCTGCAGTGCGGCGCGGCCGTCGGGGACGATGCCGCGGTGGCTGCAAAACAGAACGTCGCACGGATGCTCCAGCACCCGATGCAGGCTAGCGAGGAGCTGCTGTACGTCCTCGTCGAAGCGCAGGTACTGCGGACGCGGGGTGATAAACAGGTCGGCGCTAAAGAGCCAGCGGCGTTCGGGCACGTAGTAGCACACCATGTCGTCGGCGTGGCCGGGCGCGGCGATGGGGTGCGCGTGCACGTTGTCGCCCAGGGCGAGGGGTGCGTCGGGCAGGGGGCGGGCCTCGACGGGGGTGGGGCGGCCCCACACCACCCACCGGTACCACTCGATGGAAAAGCCGTCCCGCAGCCGATCGAGGCTGGCGCGGGGCGCATACACCGGGCAGTCGAGGTGCTCGGCGAGGCGCGCGGCGTTGCCGGCATGGTCCTCGTGGTGGTGGGTAAGCAGAATCTGCTCGATGCCGTGGGCCGCGTGTTGCGCCTCGGCAAAGGCCCGCACCGCCGCCCACTGGTTGGGCGGGCCCGTGTCGATGAGGGTGTGGCCCACGCGGTAGCACACGGCCTGCGTGCTAGGGCCCCAGGCAAAGCGCCCCACCTGCAGGCCGGCGACGGCGTCTTCGGCAAACGTAAACGTGTTGGCGTGGCCCATCATCGTCGCTAGTGGTCGGTCGGTGCTTCAGCGGGCGTGGCCGGCGTGACGGTCGCGGTGCAGTGGGGGCAGCGCGAGGCTTCCACCGGAATGTCGGAGATGCAATGGGGACACTTCCGATGCGTGGGCACGACGGGCTCGGGGGTGTCTTGCGGCGAACGTAGCTCGTTGATGTAGCGCACCAGCACGAACACCGCAAACGACACCATCGCAAAGCTGATGCAGCTGTTTGCGAAGGTGCCAAGGTTAAGTGTTACCGCACCGGCATCGCGGGCCGCTTGCAGTGTGGCATACGGCGGCGGTGTGGTGCCGTGCTCAATCACCACAAACCAGTTGGTGAAGTCCACGTCGCCCATGAGCGCGCCCAGCGGCGGCGTGAGGATGTCCTTGACGAGCGACTGTACGATGCCGTTAAACGCCGCGCCGATGATGATGCCAACGGCCATATCCACGACGTTGCCGCGAATGGCAAACGTTTTGTATTCTTCGATGAAGCCCATAGGTTACGCGGTGTGCGAGCGAGCGGAAGCGTGGTGCGTAATGGCATCAACCACCGATGAGACATCATCCGTAATCATCAGCTCCTCGGCATATGGCGTGTCGGCCGCTAGCGCCTGCAATAGAGGAAACACGGGCTTGGTTTCCGTCCAGTACGTGGCGTCGTAAAAAACCATGGGGCTGGGCGGGCCGAAGGTTTCGTAGTGGTTTTGGGCAGCGTCCATGAACACCTCTTGGATGGTGCCCGCACTTCCGGGCGCATAAATCACGCCATAATGTGCCATGGCGAGCAAGCCATCTTCGCGAATGCTGTTGGCAAAGTATTTGGCGACGTGCGTGGCGAACAAGTTGGAGGGTTCGTGCCCGTAAAACCATGTCGGCACGGCAAGGCTTTCGTGTCCGTCGCCGTAGCGCTCGCGCACCGCATACGCCCGTTCAAAATACCCGTCGGTGTCGTACTGTGGGGCATCCGACAGCATCTGCACAGCGGCCGTGATGGTATCGGCATCGCGGCCCGCGAGATACGCCCCAAGGTTGGCAGCCTCCATGGCACCGGGGCCGCCCCCGGTGGCTACAAAAAATCCGTTGCGGGTAAGCGCATGGGCGATGCGGGCAATGGCCGTAAACGCCGGGGCGGTGCGGGCCATGCGGTGGCCGCCCATGATGCCCACCACGCGCCGCGAGGGGCGGCCGTCGGGATGCAGCAGGTCGCGCAGCGCGTCGTCGATGGCATGGTCATGAATCCGAAAGGCCAGCGCGTCCATCACGGGCACGTCCGGGCCGCCGTCGAGCTGTTGCTGCTTGTAGTACCGGTAGATGTCGGCGTCGTGGATGTCCTCCAGGCTCGCCGACTGCCCGCGCTCGTACCCGCGCATCAGCTCGTCGGGCGTGTACAGCGACGCCCGGTACGGATGAAACGGCAGCCCCTCAAACGCCGGAAAGACCGTGCCGCCCGTCTGGTGAATGTGGCCTTCGAGGGCATCGGTGAAGCGGCAGCCCAAAAACACCGCATCCTCCGCCGAAACGTCCAGGAGCCGCGCCTCAACCGTGTCGTCGGTGAGGTCGAGGCCCTGCACAACCACATTTTCGAGTGTGCCGTGGTCGGCAACATGATCGAGCAGGGCCGCCACCGATTCCACTTCGATGGCGTCGCAGGGGCGGCAAGCGTACATAGGCGTCCAGGCGAATGGGAGAGAACGGGCGGTCGCGCGCTAGGCATCGTCAGGCGCGTCGAAATGATCGAACCCGCCCGGCTGCAGACCGATGTTTTCGCCGGTGGGCTGCTGGATTTGTACGCCGTCGTCGGGCGGCGTTACATCGCCGATGACGGTGTAGGTGGTGGCGTCAAGGGCTTGCAGGTCGTCCTCGGGCAGCGCAAACAGTAGCTCGTAGTCTTCCCCCCCGAAGAGCGCGTAGGTATCCACGTCTTCGCCAAAGAGGGTGGCGGCGTTGCGCGTGCCGGGGTGCAGGGGCAGCGCCGGGGCGTAGAGCTGCGCGCCCGTTTCACTCGACTGGCAGATGTGGTGCACCTCGGAGGCGAGGCCGTCGGAGATGTCGATGAGGGCGTGGGGTTGTACGCCGGCTTCGGCCCAGTGCTTAATGGTTTGGAGCTGCGCGGGCGGCGCGAGGTGGCGGCGAATGACGTAGTCGTGCCCCTCAAGGTCGGGCTGAAAGTCGTCGCCGGCGTCTTGCAGTTGCTTGCGTTGCTCCAACAAGACCTTGAGCCCGGCATACGAGGCTCCCAGGTCGCCCGTTACGCAGAGCTTGTCGCCCACCTGCGCGCCACCCCGGTACACGATGTCTTCCTCGGCGGCCGCGCCAATGACGGTAACGGTAAGCGAGAGGCCGTGCGCGCCGGTGGTGTCGCCCCCAATAACGCGCATGTCGTACGCCTCGCAGGCCTGGTGCACGCCCTCGTACAGGGTGCGCATCATCTCCACCGACACATGCTCCGGAATGCCCAGGCTGATGGTGGCATACCGGGGGCGCGCGTTCATGGCCACCACATCGCTCACGTTGGCCGAGAGGGCTTTAAAGCCGAGGTGCTCCAGCGGGACGAACGAGCGGTCGAAGTGAATGCCTTCAAGCAGCGTATCGGTGGTAACCACGTGCACCTGCCCGTCGCCCACGCGGTACACGGCGGCATCGTCCGAGATGCCCATCACAAGGGCCTCATCGTTAGCATCGGGCGGACCAAGCGTGTCCCGAAGGTGGGCGATGAGGCCAAACTCGCCAACATCGGAAATAGGTGTGTGCTGCGGTTGCGCGTCGGCGTCCATAGGCAAGGGTTGGATGGTGTCGGGTCAAAAAGCAAATGTATAGGCTAGTTGTTACGTTGCACCCGGTGGCAGGTTTATTGGATCTGCTGAATGACGCGGCGCGCGACGGCTCTTTTTTGCGTATTCAAGGCAAGGGCGCGCTGCGCGGCGGGTGCCTAGCGCGCTCATCATGCTGGGGCCCTACAATTACTCTCTTATGTGGGCCGTGTAGAAATCACAGGTCTGGTTCCTGCAACGTCCATTGCCACATGTTGGTATGTCGCCACGGTGCCCCATGCCGTCGATCCACGTCCGCTGTTCGAAGTGCTGGAAGAAACGTTTACGTTTGCCCCGATGACACGAAGTGCGCTGCGGGCCGCCTTGGGCGCCGACAATGCTACCGATGTCGAGGATCTATATCGGGCCGCAGCGGGCGCCCACGCCGGAGCAGCGTGCGTTGTGACGAGAAACGAAGCGGACTTCGCGCCAAGCCCTCTCAGGGCCTACCATCCCGATGAGCTTGTGGCAGTGCTTGCGTAGTCCGGCTTTTCTATGCGTTCGGTGCAGTGGAGCAAGCCAAACTAGATGTTCAGTTGCGCTATCGGCGTCCGATCATTCACCGCTGCAGGTTTGCAACGGTTGCCGGGCGATTGCGCTAGTATTCAAGTCGGCATGCTGCATTCGTGTGTGCTGGTTTGTACATTGCTACATATTCGCCCGTTTAGGTCTTCTCACCTGTCATGTCCTCGACGCGCACAACCGACATTAGCCAGCTTTTGGAGCCGTCGTCCATCCGCATTGCGTTGGAGGGCGCGAGCAAAGATGCCGTCATCGATGCGTTGGTGGACGTGCTGCGCGGGCATCCCGCCGTTGACAGCATCGAGGCGGTGCGCCGTGCCGTGAAAGCACGCGAGGCCGTCATGTCGACGGGCGTGGGCAAGGGCTTAGCGCTGCCCCATGCGAAAACGGATGCGGTGCGCGAGACGGTGGGGGCGTTTGCCATCACGCAGCAGGGCATCGACTACGGCGCCATCGACAGCGAACCGGTACGGCTCGTGCTGCTGCTGGTAGGGCCCGAGGCGGATAAGTCGCAGCACATCAAAATTCTGGGACGCATCTCGCGGCTGGTGGGGCGCAGCGACGTGCGCGAGGAGCTGCTGGCGGCCGCGTCTCCCGAGGCGGTCATTCGGGCGTTGCGGGCCGGGGAAGCGACGCTGCGCGGGTGATGCGCGGAAACCCGCGATTTGTCCTGCCGTTGCTGTCGGCTGCATCGTGTGTCTTGTTTTCTTCTGGATTGCTATGGCTGTTTCTCGCGACGACGTTCGGCACACCGCGCGCCTCGCGCGGCTCTCGTTTACAGCGGCCGAAGAGGAAGCGATTGCGCACGACATGGAGCGCATTCTGGACTACATGCGCACCCTCCAAGCGGTGGACACCGCGGGCGTGGCGCCGCTGACGCATGTGCACGACGGGCGCACGGCTGACGACGAAGCCACGCGCGAGGATGTGGCGACGCCGCGCATCGACCGAGCGGAGGCCCTGGCGCCTGCTCCGGATACCGACGATGGCTACGTGCGCACGCCGGCTGCGATTGAGTAGACCCGCCGCCCGCTCTATCTCTCACCTGCTGCCTTCCCCATGGCTCGTTCTGATCGCCGCCCCGCGCCCCGCACCCCCGACACGTTCTGGGGACGCCGCTCGCCTACCGCTCGTCACGCGATTGCGCTGGGGTTTCTGCTGATCGTTTCGCTGGCGTTCTTTTCGCCCATCCACTTTGGCGGAAAAAGTTTGTACGGCGGCGACATCGTCAACTGGCGCGGCATGGCCGAGGCCATGATCCAGTACCAAAACGCGACAGGCAACGACGCGCTCTGGGCGCCCAACGCATTTGCGGGCATGCCGGGCTACCTGATTAAGTACGGCCCGGAGGTGCCCCAGGTGGATACGCTCATTACGTGGACGCGCTCGTTTGCGTGGCCCACCTCGCACCTCTTTCTGCTGCTTGCGGGCACGTACCTGCTGGCGTTCTTCCTCACCCGCGATACGTGGGCCGGACTCTTGGCGAGCGTCGGGTTTGGGTTTACCACCTACCTGCCCATTTTGCTGGTGGCGGGGCATCAGACGAAGTTTGTGGCGCTGGCGTTTGCTCCGTGGCTCCTTTTGGCGTTTGTCTACACCCTGCGTCGCCCGTCCTTACTCGGAGGACTCCTCTTTGCCGCGGCCCTCGCGGCCGAGCTGCGCGCCAAGCACCCGCAGATTACCTACTACGTGCTGATGGCGGCGCTGGTGTGGTGGCTGGTGGCGGTGGTGCGGGCGGTGCGCAAAGGCGACACCCGGCCCATCGCCAAGGCCACCGGCTGGCTTGCCATGGGCACCGGGCTGGGGCTCCTCATGGTCATTCAGCCGTACTGGGTGACGTACGAGTACAAGCAGTATTCCGTGCGTGGGGCGGCCTCGGCCCTGGCCGACGGCGCAGCGGCGGCCGGCGGCGGCAGCATGGGCTGGGAAAACGCCATGCGATGGAGCCAGGGCGTGGGTGAGCTGATCACGCTCATCATAGCAAATGCCTTTGGCGGGGCCGCGCAGTACTGGGGGCCAAAGCCGTTTACCGCCGGTCCGCACTACGTGGGTGGGGCGGTGTTTGCCCTGGCAATGCTTGCGCTGTGGAAGGTGAAGCGCCGCGTGGTATGGGGCCTCGGCGCCGCCGCGCTTGCCACAACGCTCTTTGCCCTGGGGCGCCACGCCGCCTGGCTGAACCGCCCAATGTTTGAGTTCTTTCCCTTCTTCGATGCCTTCCGCGCCCCCGAAACGTGGCTCAGCATCACGGCCCTGCTGCTTGCGGTGCTGGGCGGCTTTGGGCTCAATTACTTGCTGCGCGACCGCGCGGCAGATCGCGCGCGGCCCCTCCTGGTCGTCTTTGGGAGCGTCCTGGGCGTTGTGCTGCTGCTTACCGTGGCCAAAGACACCTTCTTCGACTTTGAGCGGCCGGGCGAGCGGCAGCGCTACGAACGGGCCATTCAGCAGCAGCGCCCCGACCTGCCCATCCAGAGTCCGCGCGTGCAGCGCTTCATTGACCAGCAACTGGCCAAGCAAAAAGACGCGCGCCGGGCGGCGTTTCAGTCGGATGCGACCCGCACGATGATTGTGCTCGTGGTGGTGGCGCTCCTCCTGTGGCTGGCGCGCCGCAAAACCCTGCAGCCCTGGGTGGCGGGCGCGCTTGTGGTGCTCGTGGTGCTCATCGACCTGTGGGGCGTCGACAAACGGTTCCTGGGGCCCGATGCGTACTCCACGGCACCCACGGCCGAACAGGCCATTGCCACGTACGACGTGGATCGGTTCCTGAAGCAGAAGATGCGGGAAGCTGGCGGCTCGGGGCACTTCCGCGTGCTACCGCTCGCGCTAAATCCCATGAACAATGCCCAGCCGTCGTATCACTACGAGTCGCTTGGCGGCTACCATGGGGCCAAGCTGCGGGTCTACCAGGATTACATCGATCACATCCTAAACCTTGACGCCGCCGGGCCGCCAAACGAGACGGCGCTCGACCTGCTCAACACCCGTTACATCATCGCCCGGCAGCAACTGCCGGGCACCACCGTGGCGTACCGCGGTCCGCAGACAGGATTGCGCGTGCTCAAAAACCCCGATGCCGTGCCGCGGGCGTTCTTCGTCGGCCAAACCGATGTTGTGCGATCGGCCGAGCAGCTCTTCGCCCGCCTGCGCAGCCCGTCCTTCACCCCCCGGCACACGGCCCTCCTCTCGGAGCCGCTGGCGGCCGACATCGCGCCCATCGACAGTAGCAGCACCACGCAGGTGACGCTCCAAAAACATACACCGCCGGAGCTGCAGTGGACGGTGCAAACCAACAAGCAGCGCCTGCTGGTCGTGAGCGAAATCTACTATCCTGCCGGCTGGCGCGCCTACATCGACGGCGAGCCGGTGCCCATCCACCGCGTGGACTATCTGCTGCGGGGCGTGGTGGTACCGCCGGGGCAGCACACCGTCACCATGCGGTTTGCGCCCGTTGCCGACACCTACGGCACCTGGATTGCCGCAGCCGCCACGGTGGCAGACTACGGCGGCATTGCGGTGCTGCTGGGGCTGCGCTACCGGCGCCGCAACGCGGCCGATGCGGAGGAGACGGACGACGACGGCGACTCGGAGCCTACGTGAGGGCATGTTATGCCGTACGCTGTATGGTTTGCCTCCAACGGACGGCTCCTGCTGTTGGTCGGCGGCATCGTCATCGTGTCGCTCCTCGCGCGGCGCGCCCTTGAGCGCCGCGGCTTGCCCGATCTGCTGGCGTTCTTGGCCCTGGGCATAGCCCTGCGCGCCCTGAACACGTGGACGGGCGTGCTGTCGCCGGCCGTTGGGCAGGGCCTCAACCTGTTGGCCGACGTGGGCATCATCGTGCTGCTCTTTCGGGTGGGCATGCGCTGCAATGCCGTGGCCCTTTGGCAACGCCTGCCGCGCGCCCTCCCCATTGCGGCCACCACCATGCTCTTTGGCGGAATGCTCGTGGTGGGCATTGCCGCCCTGGGCTTTGGGCGCTCGTTGCTGTCGAGCTTGTTTTTGTGCATCGCCCTTGCGGGAACGAGCGTGGGCGTGGCCTCGCGGCTGTGGCAGCGGCATGGCGTCCTGAACGCGCCGGAAGGGTTTCTGCTGCTGGATGTGGCCGAGCTGAACGACCTGCTGAGCGTGGTGGGGTTTGCGGGGCTCTTGGCGCTGGCCGCGCATCTCAACGAACCCCGGCTGGTGGATTGGATGAGTCCGGCGGCGCATGCGGTGGGAGGGCTCCTGCTCAAACTCGCGGGCCTCACGGTCATCAGCTTCGTTTTGGAGCGCTACGTCGCGCCCCTCGTCACCGATTTGTTGGACACCGGTGCCGATACGTTGCTCGTGCTGCTGGGCATGGCCCTGCTCGTCAGCGGCCTCACGGCCCTGGCCGATGTGCCGATTGCGCTCGGCGGCTTCTTTGCCGGTCTGCTGTTTAGTCGGCAATCGGTGGCGTCAGACATCGACCCGGCGTTCGATACGCTCTACGACCTGTTCGTTCCGTTCTTTTATGTGGGCATCGGGGTGTTGGTGGACGGCCGGGCCGTGCTTGCAATCCTCCCGTTTGCGGCAACGCTGCTTGCGGCGCTGATGGTTGGGCAGGGGCTCGCGGCGTACCTCCCGGCGCGCCAGCTGATGGATGCCACAACGGCCCGCCGCTTTTCGATCAGCTTGCTTCCGCGGTCCGGCATTCCCCTCATCATCGCAGAAAAAGGGTGGCAGCAGAACGTTCTGTCGAGGGCCGACTTCACCGTGGTGGTCGTTATCGTGCTGGCTACGCTGGTGGGCGTTCCGCTCCTGCTACAGCTGTATCTCCCGGAAGGGCCGGAGGGCCCGGCCGAAGATCCCGAGCCGTCGGGGCCGCCGGCCGGACGCTAGCTGCTCGTTTCTATCGTTTGTTTCACCCAACTGCTGCTTCGTTATGGACGCCCCGCCCCGCCGTGTGCTGCTCATCGCGTACTACGTGCCGCCCGCCGGCGGACCGGCGGTGCAGCGTATCCTCCAGTTTACGGACCACCTGCCGCGTGCGGGATGGCAGCCGGAGGTGCTCACCGTGCGCGATGGCGCCTTCCCCAACCGCGATCCACAGTTGCTGCAACGCCTCGCGCCGTCGTTGCCCGTCCACCGCACGCGGGCGTTCGATCCGCTGGCGCTGTACGCGCGGCTCAAAGGAACCGAGGGTGGCCTGCCGGCGGGCGCGCTCGATAGCGACGGCGGCTCGTTCATGGAGCGCCTGGCCCGCTGGGTGCGCGCCAACGTCTTCATCCCCGACGCGCGCGTCGGGTGGTGGCCCTTTGCCGTACGCCGCGGACGCCAGCTGCTGCGCACCGGCCGCTTCGATGCCATCCTGACCAGCGGCGCACCGCACTCCGTCCATCTCATCGGGCATACGCTACACGCTTGTACCGGCGTGCCCTGGGTGGCCGACCTGCACGACCCGTGGACTGACATCAGCTACTACGACGACTTTCCACACACCCGCTGGGCCCGCCGCCTCGATGCGTCGCTAGAGCGCGCCGTTCTGCGCAATGCCACGGCCGTAACCACCGTTAGCCCATCGTGGGCCGACTTGTTTGCGCAGAAGGTGCCGGGCACGTATGCGGTCGTCGAAAATGGATTTGACGCTGCGGCCTTTGCGGCGCTGGAGGAGCCGGTGGCGCGCGACACATTCGTGCTCGCGCACGTCGGCAAGCTGTATGCCAGCCGCAACCCCACGGTGGTGTGGGATGCCCTCGCTGCCCTCCATGCGGACGGGGCCATCCCGAAGCTCACGCTGCGTTGCATTGGCACCGTCGCACCGGTCGTGCGGCAGGCCCTCGCCGCGCGCAACCTGCTGTCGCTGCTGGACGAACGCTCCTTCATCCCGCACGAGGAGGCCATCCGCGCGATGGCCCGCAGCGCGCTTCTGCTGCTGGCCATTGAGCCGTTTGCGCAGGCCCGTGGCATGATTACCAGCAAGCTGTACGAGTACCTGGCCAGCGGGCGTCCGGTGCTGGGCGTAGGCCCCGCCAACGGCGACGCAGCCGCGCTGCTGCATACGCTGCACGCCGGCACCATGGTAGACTGGGACGACGTGGAGGCGGCGACGGCGGCCATCAAGGCGCACTACGACGCGTGGGCCGCAGGCGCGCCGCAAGCCGGCGCGGCCTGGGACGCCATGCAGCAGCACAACCGGACGGCGCAGGCGGCCCGGATGGCAGCGGTGCTCGATGGCATCGTCCCTGTAGAACGCACAGACAGCGCCTAGGCCGCATCCCCGGTCGCCCATTGGTCGTAGGCCACGTAGAGGCCGAAGGCCGCAATGCTTCCCACCGAGACCCATACCAGTCCGTTGACAAGCCGCTCGGCCGAGGCCCCCAGATAGGCCACCAGCACAACCAGCGGCAGCGTGCCCCCACCGGTGGCCGCGAGAAACCGGGGAAAGGACATGCCCAACAAGCCCGCACCGTAGCTCACCGCATCGGTGGAGAGCGCCGGTGCCACGCGCGCCGTCACAATGGCCCACACGCCGTAGCGGCGCACCAGCCCCTCCATCCGCTCGCGGGCCGCGGCGCCCACGAGGGCATCCACCGTTACCGGCTGTAGGAGCGCGCCCAGCGTGTATGCAAGCGCCGCCGCCAGCAGCATGCCCATCCAGGCCAACAGGCCGCCCCACCAGGGGCCGTACAGCAACACCGCAGCAATCAGCGGGAGGATGGAGGGAAGCACCGCCACCACCGATTGCAAAAGCATGAGTGCCAGCAGCGCAGCCGCCCCCCACGCGCCCCACCGATGCACCCAGGCCTCCACCCGCGCCGGCCGCCCGCTGACAAGCGCCGCGTAGGCTCCGTCGACAAACGACTGAACCGATGAGAGGCCCAGGTACGCACCCAGCAGAAGAAGGAGAACCGCGACCGGAAGCATCCATCGCACATACGTCGTTTGGTCTACCATCTTCAAATTGCAGCAGTTAGCAGGCGGGCGGGTCGTCCCCCACGGCGTCCCGTGAAACATCCGCGACGATTGGTTCTTCGTGACTACGTGTTTCTACTCATCGAGCCTCGGCGCGATTGTGCCCTACGCTCGGTTCTTTCGCCTAACGAATAACGTCATGAATATTTTTCGTTTGAAGACGAGCGCGACGTGCTCCGCTATCCTCTTCGCGCTGGGCCTCCTGCTGACGGCCCCTACCGCGTACGCGCAGATGGGCGGCATGACCCCGCCGAAGCCCGCCGAAGAAGTGAGCGGCACTGAGCTGGAAGCGGTCGCGCGCGTCGTGACCGAGCTGCAGGCCTCGCGTGCGCAGATGATGCAAAAGCTGCGCAAGAAGTACGGCAACCCCGCGGAGATGGACTCCACCAAGATGAAGGAAGCCCGCATGGAGGCGCGCCGCATGCAAATGCAAAGCATGCAGCAGGCCCTGAATAAGGAAGACCAGCTGGATCGCAAGCGGTTCATGAGCATCATGATGGCCGCTCGGCAAGACAGCACGCTGGACAAGCGCCTGCGCACTACGATCCAGGAGATGCAGAAGAACAAGATGAAGCAAGGCGGCCCCATGGGGGGTAATGGCGGCGGACAGTAACGCGCTCCTCCCGCTGTGCCCACAAACCCGTAAGACAGCGTTCTTGTGGCATCGCAAAAAGAAGCCCTCCACCGGTTGCAAGTCGGCGGAGGGCTTTTCTTGTGACGTATCGCAACCGCTCAGCGGACGATGGTGAGCCGTCGGGCTGCGTGTGGCAGGTCTAGCCAGCGCATACGACGCCCGCAAGACACCAAGGGCAGCAGGGAAGGATCGTATCTCCTGCATGGCAGGTACGATACTATACCGAGCATCGAAGGGAAAGGGAGCGCCCCATGAAGGAAGCGTCGTCGCGCATTGTGCAAAGCCAGTGGGCGATTGTGCCCGCCGGGGGATGGCTGTGGCTGGGCGGCGTGATTGCCACAGCGCTTCCTCTGGTGGCGGTGTGGTTGCCGCCGTTTGTGGCACCGGAGGTGCAGGCGGTGCTTATGCGCGTGTTCCTCCCGCTGTGTCACCAGCTGCCGGCTCGGTCCATTCACTGGCACGGCGTTCAGCTTGCGGTGTGCGATCGGTGTACGGGGCTGTACACAGGCATCTTCGTGGGAGCCTGCATCGCGCCTTGGATACGCACCGGATGGCAACGGTTGGGGGCCCGGCGCGCGTCCTGGGTGCTGTTGGGCAGCGGCGCGCTGCTAGGCATCCACTGGCTGCTGCCGGTCGTTGGCGTGTGGCCGGGCACCATGCTCGGACGCTACGCTACCGGTGTTATCTTCGGCAGCGTAGCGTCGAGCTACGTGTGGCATGTGCTGGCGCCGCCCGCTAGGGCTGCAGCACCACCCGAAAGCGCGCCTCGTTGTTGATCATGCGATCGTACGCGTCGGCCGCGTCCTCCAGGTCGTAGACTTCAATCTCGGGCGCGATGCCGGTGAGCGCGCTGAAGTCGAGCGTGTCCTCCGAGTCGTCCGGCGTGCCGCTGGGCCATCCGCTGACGCTGCGCCGTCCCTGTATGAGCGCCATCGGCGAGACTTCGATGGGCTCGCCCGTAGCCGCCACGATGAGCAGCGTGCCGTCGCGTCCTACGCCGCCGGTAAGCTGCGAGATGGCCTTGCTGTTGGGCGCTGTGGCCAGAATGACGCGGGCGCCGCCCAGGGCCTGCAGGGCTTCGCTCGGATCGTGCGCCGTGGTGTCGATGAAGTGGTCGGCGCCCAATTCATGGGCCAGCTCCTCTTTGTCCGTTCCACGCGAGAGGGCGGCTACCTCCATGCCGAACATGCTTGCGTACTGCACGGCGAGGTGCCCGAGGCCGCCAATTCCTTGCACCGCCACGAGGTCGCCGGGCGAAAGGTCGGCATTGCGGAGGGCGTTGTAGGTGGTGATGCCCGCGCACAGCAGCGGCGCGGCTTCGTCGAAGGCCAGCGCGTCCGGAAGGGCCGCCACCGCTTCGGCCGGCGCCACCATGTACTCGGCGTAGCCGCCGTCGAACGAGATGCCGGTCACCTTGGCGTTCGCGCAGTTCACGAAGTCGCCCGCCCGGCAGGCATCGCATGTAAAGCAGTGGCCGCCGTGCCAGCCCACGCCTACGCGCTGCCCTTCCGACCATTGCGTGACGCCGTCCCCTACCGCGTCCACCACACCGGTTACTTCGTGGCCCGGCACCCGCGGGTACTGAATGCCTGGATACGTGCCATCCTTTACAAACGCATCGCTGTGACAGATGCCACAGGCACGCACGGCCACGCGCACCTCGCCCGCCCCCGGATCGGGAATGGGCTTTTCGACAACGGTGAGCGCGCCACCGGCTTCTTCTACTTGAACAGCTTTCATAAGACGCTGGGGGTTTGTGTTCGAACATTTGATAAGCAGTAGCCCAACGGCAGCGTATTTGCCGGCGGTCCGCGGGTCGCAAACACGTTACGAGTTTGTGCGGCTTGGCCGGCGGGTCGCGGGGCACACGTGACGGCCGTGTGGGTGTGATAACATGTAACGCAAAACGAACTATCTCCCCCAATACCATGGAAGCGCGTTCCGCCCGTAATGTGCTCGGCACCGCCCTCACGTCATGCTCCGAGGAGCCGCTGACGGGTTTTTATCGCGACGGCTGCTGCCATACCGGGCCGTCCGATCGCGGCTTGCATGTGGTATGTGCAGAGATGACCGATGCGTTTCTTGCGTTTACGAAGGCGCAGGGCAACGACCTGACCACCCCGCAGCCCGCGTTCAACTTTCCGGGGCTGCAGCCGGGCGACCGGTGGTGCGTGTGCGCGGCGCGCTGGCAAGAGGCGCTGGAGGCTGGCGTGGCGCCGCCGGTCGATCTTGCGGCCACGCACGAACGGGCGCTTGCTGTGGTCGCGCTGGAGGACCTGAAGGCCCACGCACGCAATGCTGCGGGCGACGGCTGAAAGTGCCCGGCTTTCTTTCATCGCCGACGTATTCACCAAACCAACGTACTTGTTATGGCTCTCACGGAATCTATCATGGAAGAGCTGGGGCAGACGGCCCCGGCCTTCGAACTCCCTATTGCCAATCCGTCGGTTGACGACCGCGCCGGCGACACCCGCGCGCTGTCGGATTTTGATGACGCCGAGGCGCTCGTCATCGTGTTTATGTGCAACCACTGCCCGTATGTGCAGCACATCGAAGACGCGCTGGTCGACGTTGCGCGCTCCTATCAGGCGCGTGGGGTGCAGTTTGTTGGCATCTGCTCAAACGACCCGGAGCAGTACCCGCAAGACAACTTCGAGGCGATGGCGCAGCGGGCCGAGGCGCACAACTATTCGTTCCCGTACCTCCACGATCCCACCCAAGCGGTTGCCAAGGCGTATGGCGCGGTGTGCACGCCCGACATTTTCGTGTACGATGCCGACCGGACGCTGGTGTACCGCGGGCGCTTCGACGAGACCTCGCCCAAGCGCGGCGGCGCAGCGCACGGCGGCGACCTGAAGGCGGCGCTCGACGATTTGCTGGAGACGGGCACCGTGTCTGCCGATCAGAAGCCCTCGATGGGGTGCAACATCAAGTGGGCGCCGGGGAACGCACCGGCCTAAGCAAGGCCCAGCGCGTGCGTGCGCGGGCTGCTTACCGCTTCACCCCCCAATCCTTCGTAGCTCCCATCTCCTCGCTGTATGGACTGGCTTGTCTTGCTGCCGCCGGTAGTGGCCATTGTGCTCGTGCTGTGGACGCGCCAGGTGTTTTTGGGCCTGCTAGCGGGGGTGTACCTGGGCACGACGCTGCTGGTGGGCGGCAATCCGCTGGCGGGGCTGCGCGAGATGGCAGCGCAAATTGTCGCGGTCTTTCAGTCGGAGAGCAGCACGCGCGTGTTGCTCTTTTCGCTGCTGGTGGGCAGCCTGATTGCGCTGGTGCAGGTTTCTGGCGGGGTGCGCGGCTTTATTGCGTGGACGCAGCGCCGCGGCTGGGGGCAAACGCGTCGCAGCGCCGAGTTGCTGGCTTGGTGCACCGGCGTGCTGGTGTTTGTGGAGTCGAACCTCTCGTCGCTCACCGTTGGGTCGGTTGCCCGTCCCTTCTTCGACCGGCTGAACCTGCCGCGCGAGAAGCTCGCGTACTACTGCGATGCCACGTGTGCGCCGGTGTGCATGTCGATTCCGTTTAACGGATGGGGCGCGTACGTTCTGGGGCTCATTGCGGCGCAGGGCGTCACCACCGGCGCGGTGGCGTTGCTGGCCGAGGCGCTCCTGTACAACTTCTTTGCATGGTTCGCGATCGGATTTGCTCTGGTGCTGGCCCTCACCGGGGCCGGCTTTGGGGCGATGCGCACCGCTGAAGCGCGTGCCGCCGCGGGCCAGCTCACGCGGCCCGGCAGTCAGCCCATGGTGGACGCCTCGGTGGCCGACATTGAACCGCCCGATCACGTAGACCCGCGGCCCATAGCGCTCATCGCACCGCTTGGGCTGCTGGTTGCCATGGTGCTCCTGGGGCTGTGGATTACAGGCGGTGGCTCGATCATGCAGGGCAGCGGCTCTACGGCGGTGTACTGGGGCGTAGCGGTAGCCGTGGCCGGTGCCATGGGCCTGTATGCGCTGCCGCACCCGTTCCCGCGGGGCTCCGCGACGCTTTCCATATCCACCTCGATGGAGTGGGCCGTGAAAGGCGCCTCCGGCCTGGTGCCTGTGATCCTGCTCTTGCTCCTGGCGTTTACCCTCGGCAATGTGGCCGACGCCCTGCAGATGGGCGCCTACGTGGTTTCGTTGGTGGGCAGCGGCGGGCCTACGTGGTGGGTCCCAGCGGCCGTCTACCTGGCGGGGGCCGTCATCTCGTTTACGCTGGGCTCCTCGTGGACGGCGTTTGCGCTGATGGTGCCGGTGGCGCTTCCGCTGGCTGCGGGCGTAGGGCTTCCGCCACCGCTGCTGCTGGGGGCGGTGCTGTCGGGCGGGCTGTTTGGCGATCACGCCTCGCCGCTTTCCGATACGTCGATCATCGCGTCGATGGCGTCGGCCTGCGACCACGTCGACCACGTGCGCACCCAAATGCCGTACGCCTTGTGTCAGGCGGGCGCCGCGGGGGCCGCGTTCCTCGTGGCGGGCTACCTGATGGCGTAACCCCGCCATCCAAGAAGCGACGCCGCTCTTGCGCCAAACCTCCGTGGGCGCATAGGGCAACGACTGAAGCACACGGCCGCACGCACACGGATGTTGATGCGTCCCGGCCGATGCTACGCGCCGCTGCTTCCTCCCGTGAAACATCGGCGAAACGTGCGCCCCATTGCGGCGAACGCGCAGGCAGCGGAACTCCGCTGGAGGCCCCGGCGTCGATCGGAAAAACAGTGCGCATCGTTTCGCACAGCCCCTTAATTGCCCCAAACACCCCAGACGATCATGTTCTACGACGATCCAGAATTTGCCGAAGAGCCTCTCTTCGCCGACGATCCGTTCATGGAAGACGAGTACTTTGGCGATACCGCCGAGGATGACTTCTACGACGAGGAAGATCCCTACTTCGACGACGACTACTCGTACGATGACCTCGACGAGGACTTCGACGATTACTACCTTGACGACGAATACTAAGCCCAAACCCTCCGCTTGGAAAGCCCGAGCGAAGGGTTTGGTGCGTTAGAACGCTTGAAACGCGTGCCGGTCGTCCGGCGCGCGCTCGTCAGCGGCGGGCTCACGAGCCAATGTCGCCAAACAGGTCTTGGAGTTCCCGTACGTCCTCTTCTGTCACCCGCTCTGCGGTAAACGTGCCTTCAGCAGACATCGCTTCCGGCTGGCCGGAAAAGTTGCGTAGGTCGAAGGCCTGTCCATCAAACGAAAATGACCCTTCGACCTCGTCGCTGCCGATACGCGTGAACGACATGGTGCCGCTTTGGGACCCTGCTAATGTGCTGGTTGCGGCGGTGCCGTGGTAGTACAGACCGATAAACTGCTGGTCGGTGGGGTCTGACGAAATGGTGTGGTCTCCTTCGCTTGGAAGCCCTGCGGCGTCGCGGCCAAAGGCCACGAGGAGGGTGTCCTCGGCAGATACATCGAACACGACGAGCGAAAATCCAGAGCTCTCGTCGATGGCGTTTAGGTCGGCTTCGGTTGCGAAGAAGGCGCGGCCGTCGAAGCCCACAACGTTGCTGGCGTTTCCTGAAACCGAGACCGAGCCGTCGCCCCCGGGGCCGATGCGGTCGGTGGCTTCATCTTGGGCCGAATCGCATCCGACAAGGCCGATGGCCGCGATGAGCATGAGAAAAAAGGTGTGGCGTGCGCTGCGTATAGCGGAGTGTTGCATGACCCCCTGATGGATTTGTTTGCGTGTCTGTTGCATGGTCTTGTAGCGCAACACGCCGCGTGCACCGGACATCAGCGGCGAGCGGCGGTGGCCCCGCCGCGCACATGAATCTGCACCGTGTCGCTGCCGACTATGTGCCCGCGCGGGGTGCGGCCCTGCAGGCGAATGGTGTGCGGGCCGGGGCGCAGGGTCCACGTAGCGGCGGGCCCCGACGTCGCCAGGCGTTCCCCGTCAACCGTCCAATGCACCGCGCGCAGCGAGGGGTCGACGACGCCCGCGAGGTGAATCTGTTGGTGGGCCGCGTGCAGCACGGGGTCGATCCAGTAGCGGGCGCCGTCGGGGGGATACGTGATGCGCGGGCGGGGCGGCTCCAACCCATTTGGTGAGGAGCGGCCGGGCGGCAGCGCATGGCCGTGCCGGCGCATCCAGGCATGAAACGCGGGCGGATGCACGGTAAACCGTCGGCGTGCCACAAACCGAGGCGGCGTCTGCGGGGTGGCGCGGACGCCGGTGCGCACGTCAATCGGCACGCGTCGGTGTACGGTGCAGGTGTCGGCGGGCGTGGTGCCCTGCAAAAAGACGCCCCGGCGGGTGGTGGGGCAGTGCGCGCCCGGGCGTTGTCCGCTTACCGGACAAATGGTGGCCGTTGCGATGCCAGCGGGCGTCGAGAAGGAACCGCCACTCCCCAAGGCTTTCATGATGGCGTGAAAGATGGGGCCGGCGCCCGCGACGCCACTCACGCGCTGCATGGGCGCTCCGTCAAAGTTTCCGGCCCAAACGGCCACCGTGTAGCGCGGCGTATAGCCCACCGTCCAGTTGTCGCGGTAATCTTTGGAGGTGCCGGTTTTGACGGCCACGGGGAAGGGAAGCTCCAGCGGGCTGCCGCGTCCAAATCCGGGCGCGCGGGCCGCGGGGTCCTTGAGGATGTTGGTGATGAGGAAGGCCACCGCGGGCGAGAGCCCCGTACGCGCGGGCCGCGCCAGGGCGGGGCGGAGCGTATCCCCCGAGAGGGTGCGGCGCCAGCGCTCGGCCTGCACAGCGGGCAACACGCCGCCTCGGGCCAGGCCGGCGTACGCGCGGGCCAGTTCCAGGAGTTGCACCTCGCCATTACCCAGCGTAAGGCCCACGCCGTAGGTGCGCGCCGCGCGATGGAGCGAGGCAAAGCCGAAGCGGTGCAGCAGATGCAGGAGCCGCGGTGGGCCCAGGGCGCGGGCCACACGAACGGCCGGCACGTTGTAGCTTGATGCCAGCGCCGTGCGCAACGAAACGGGCCCGTGGTACCGCTGATCGTAGTTTTCGGGATGAAACGCGCCCCCCGCTTCGGGCACCTGCAGCGGCAGGTCTTTTAGGATGGTGGCGGGCGTGTAGCGGCGCGTCGAGAGCGCCAGCGCATACAGAAACGGCTTCATGGTGCTGCCCGGCTGCCGCAGCATGCGCACGCCATCGTTTTGACCGGCCGTGCGGGCATTCCAAAAATCCGCGCTGCCCACATACGCACGGATCGCCCCCGATGCATTCTCGAGCACTACGGCGGCGGCGTTGGTGAGGTTGTAGGGCGCGAGGCGCTCAACATGCGTTTGTACGATAGCCGCCACGCGGCGCTGCAGGTGCGCGTCGAGCGTGGTGCGCAGCTCGCGGAGCGACGCATCAGCGGGCAGCCGGTCCAGGCGCCACTGCGTGAAGTGCGGCGCGCGAAACAAAGGATCGGGCGATTGGAGGTCGAGCGGGAGTGCAGCCGTGCGGGCAGCCGCGTCGGCCGAGCAGTAGCCGGCGCGTACCATCGACTGGAGCACGTGCCGCTGCCGTTCTTTGGCGCGCGCCGGGTGGCGGAACGGGTTGTAGCGGCTCGGACTTTGGGGCAGGCCCACCAGGTACGCCGCCTCGGCGCGCGTCAGGTCGCGGGCCGACTTGCCAAAATACAGCTGCGCCGCCGCTTCGATGCCGCGGGCCCGGTTGCCAAAGGACACGCGGTTGAGCCACAGCGCCAGCACGTCTCGCTTGTCAAGCCACAGCGATAGGCGGAGGGCCAGGTGCATCTCCAGCAGCTTGTCGACGATGCCGCGCTGCCTCTCGTTGCGCAGCAGGCGGGCCACCTGCATCGTGAGGGTCGAGCCGCCGCTGAGGATGGCCCCGTGGCGGAGGTCGGTCCAGGCGGCACGCAGCAGCGCCAGGGGATCGATGCCGGGGTGCCACCAGAACCGCTCGTCCTCGGTGGCTACAAGGGCCTGCACCACCGCCGGGTGCACGTCGCGCAGCGCTACCGGCGTGCCGCGGCCGTGGGGGCGCACGGTGCGCAGGAGCGAGCCGTCGCGCGCGGTGATGTGCAGCGTAAGCGCCGGCGGCGTCTGGAGGGCATCGGGGAGGGGCCAAAGCAGCGACGCCAGCCCCAGCAGCACGACCCATGCCCATCCCTTAAACGTTGACGAACGGAGGCGCATGGCGGCACAGGCAGAAGAACGAACGACAGCAACGGCCCCCGCGCGTAGATCGGGAACCGTCATGAACAAGAGAACAAAGGCGCTGCGCAAAATCCAGCGGATCCTTCGTGTTATTCGCGCGGCCGTTGACAGGACAGGAGAGAAACCATCCGTCGATGGCTCGGACTGTTCAGGGTGGTGTGCCCAAACTGCACGCGCAGCGCACCAAAACAGCAAACTCCTCTCCTGTCATCGCGAGGACTGAAGGGCCTTGGTCATGCCACTGGTGCGAAGTGAAGGACGTGGGGGCCGAAGGCCATACCACCGTTAGGGCGGAAGGCCATAGCTGCGATGAAATCGCCCGGTACGAAGAAGAACGCCCCATTGCAAAGGACGCCCGCGCAGCAGGAGCGTACGGTTCGCCCCCAAACACCAAACGCCCACCCGCAGCAGCGGACAGGCGTTTGTGTATTTACAACAGGTACTGCGCAAACGTCGGTCAGGCCTCATCGCCGGAAGCCATCAATCCTCTTGGAATGGAGGCAAGACTTCCGACCAGGACGAGACGGGAAGGTAGAAAACCGGGGCCGTCGTATGTGTTTCAATCCTCTTGGAATGGAGGCAAGACTTCCGACAGGCTCTTGATCTTCCGCAGGTCGGATTAGATTCCAACCTGTTTCAATCCTCTTGGAATGGAGGCAAGACTTCCGACGAGGGTCAAGACGGAAACGTCTTGGCGGTCGTCGAGGCGTTTCAATCCTCTTGGAATGGAGGCAAGACTTCCGACAAGCAGAAAGACTTGCGTTTAAAGAAGGACATGAGTTATACGTTTCAATCCTCTTGGAATGGAGGCAAGACTTCCGACGGTACCTGAAGGAGAGGTGAATACCGGTGCGAAAGGCAGCGGTTGCGGCCGCTGCAGGCCGTTGGTCGTAGCACGGAGGCGTCATTTCTGCAGACCCTGTGCTAGCATGCGCTTGCTTCATGGCTTTTGGTGAAGCCATCGTGAAGGCATTTTGCGCAACCCTATGTAAAAGAACATCTTATGCGTGTGCCGCAGACCCCCCGCCTTGAGCGGACATTTTAGGTCTGCAGCGCGCGTTGAATTCAATGACGTAGCACTGATTTCAACCTCACGCAATTGCAGGGTATATAAGCGGCTGGAGAATGTCAAGTGCCGCGGCCCGCTTTTTTTGCGGTGGGCTAGCGCGGAGGGTTGCCCGGCTGGGGAGATTGCGCTTTCAAGCATGACCCAAGGGCCCCCACGTCGCTCCGCTCCTCGCAATGACAACAATGGTTGATGAAAGATGAAGCGTTGATAGTTCAGATGGCCGTTTGGGGTGGTTCGCCCATCTGCACGCGCAACGCAACAGAGCAGCAAAAAGCAATATGTCATCGCGAGGAACGACCAGAGGGAATAACGCGGGGGCCGAAGGTCATATCTATGATGGGGCCGGAGGTCATGCCTGTGGTGAGATCTCCATGTACGGAGCGTAACGCTCCACTGCGGAGATTGCCACGTCGCTCCGCTCCTCGCAATGACAACAGTGGTTGATGAAAAATGGAGCGTTGATGGTTCAAATGGCCGTCCGGGGTGGTGTGCCCATATGCACGCCCAACGTGTCAAAGCAGCAAAAACTGATGTGTCATCGCGAGGCGCGAGCGGCAGTGAGCAACGTGGCGATCTCCGTGTACAGGCAGAAACGCCTTGTTGCGGAGATTGCCACGCTCACTGCGTTCGCTCGCAATGACAATAGTGGTTGATGAAAAATAGAGCGTTGATGGTTCAGATGGCCGTTCGGGGTGGTCTGCCCATCTGCACGCCCAACGCATCAAAGCAGCAAATTCCTCCCTTGTCATTGCGAGGAATGAGCGCATGCGAATGACCTGGCAATCTCCCCGTATGAAGAAGAACGCCCCATTGCGGAAATTGCACCTTCCGGGACGCCCCAGCAGTTCCCGCTGCCGAACGACGTGATGGTCCCCTCTTCCTGCCGGGTATGTTCCCCGTAAGAGGGGGAGCGGCTGGTAAGCTGGGGGAGGCAAATGGTGCGGAGCTTAGTTCAAGTGACTGTTCGGGCTGGTGTGCCCCTCTGCACGCGCAGCGCAAAAAAGCGCCCTCCGGTGCACTCCAAGGCATTTGCGCTTGCGCTGCCGTAGGCCGCGGCGGCGCGCGAAAGAAACAAAATGACGCTTTCGCAGTTATCCTACAGCTATTTGCAGCACCCCCAATCGTATTCAACACATACGTCTTACAGTCTCTATGCCGGCTACAGCCAAAGCGATCCCGCTTGACGACTTGTCTGAGGAGGTGCAGCTCTCGCGCCAGACCATCGCCCGGTGGATTGATCGTCACCTCATTGATGCCGAGTTGTACTGGACGCTCAATGAGAACAACGAAGAGATTCGGATGATCAAGATTACGGACCAGGCCAAGGACTACCTGGTTTCGTTTGCGGCCGATTACCGTGAGGACGTGGTGAGCCGCACCGACGCCCGCCAAATCCTGAAGCAGATCGATCGGAAGAAGATCAAGAAGCTGATTCGGGCGGGCGACGTGAAGGATGTGGAGGTCGACGAGGAAACCCGCATCGTGGTGGGCAGCATCGAGGATTACCTGATGGCCCGCGAGCGGGGCGAAACGGAAGACTAGGCTGGGTTTGAAAAATCAACGCGAGCGCGAGCCCGTGGGGAAGCCGTAGGTGCACGGCGTTCGAAGCAGCTGTAGCGGGACTACCGCGACGCAGCACAACGCAGCAGCGGCTGTCCAACCGGGCGTAGTCCGCGGAGGGGTTCCAACCAGCCTCACGCCGCCTACTCAGGGGCGCGCTGCTCCACCGCATCTTCTGCGGTGCGCTCCGACTGCCCCACGTAGTTGTAGGAAGCGGCCAGCCCCACCGCAAACAACGCAGCGGCAATGCCTAGCACCACGCTTGCGTAGCGCGGACCGGCCAGGGCCAGCCGAATCATGACGGTGGCGGCCGCAAAGCCCGAGTTGCGAAAGACCACGTGGTAGGTGGTGCTGTAGCGCAGCGAGATGAGCACAATCAGGATGTCGCTGAAGATGAGCACCGTGTAGAAGTCATCGAAGACCGGGATGGGCGCTTGCCCAAGGGCCACGCTCACGATGGTGCCCACGCAGAGGCCCGTGAGCGTCAGAAGCAGCATAAGCGCCAGGCCCTTTTTGGCTGTTACAAACTGGCGCTCTGCAGCGGGCGACGGTGTGATGCGGCGATGCTTCTGGAGCCGGTAGTACGCGCCCACCAGTGCGAAAATGACGAGGGCGCCGCTTGCATCGGTCATGAGGAGCAACACCGCATCGCGCGCTTCGGTGTTTTCAAACGTCCACCGGATGGGTTCGCTGAAGTGAATCAGCTCCTTGAACGACTCGCGCAGGAGAATCAGCGAAAACACTTCAAACTGCTTGCCCAGCGACCCGGCCACCGAGTCGGCCAGGCCCAGCACCAGCTCTACAATTTCGACGATCAGGTAGAGCGTAAAGGCGACGTCGATGGCATAGAAGTGGCTGGTGGGAAGCTGTGGGAGCCCGGCCGGCCACAGGCCCTGGCGTTGCAGCTCGATGCCAATGAGGGCCGCGAAGAAGCTCCCAATCATGACGTTGGTCACCCAGCGCCGCCCCACGGGAGCGCTCCACGTATGCTCGATGGCATCGAACAGGGCGTTAATCCACGACGTTAGCATCAGCCTGGTGAAGCTTCACGAAAAGAGGCGCGTTAGGGATTGTCTACGAATGGCACTGCCTATGCGCTCCGAACGCGATGTCACGTTATGGATTCATCTGCCGCAGCCACACGTGAGACGTCCGATAGTCAAGGGCTCAGGCCCCAGCGTCTGTTGACAGCGCTTCGGCGCATCTTTCAACTGAGTCGCCCGTACCGGGGACGGCTCTACGCGGCGCTCGCGCTGGTAGCGGTGGGTTCGTTGGTAGCCCTGGCGGTGCCGCTGGGGCTGCGGGCCTTGCTGAACGCCGTCTTCCAGGAGGGCAACCGGGCGCTGCTCAACCGGCTTACGCTGGGGCTTGTGGTGCTCTTCCTGGCGCAGGCGCTGCTCTCGTTTGGCGGCAACTACAACCTCGCGTGGGTAGGCGAGCGCGTCGTGGCCGACTTGCGGCAGCGGGTGTACCGGCACCTGCACCGCCTCGATCTCCGCTTTTTCGCCAATCACCGCACCGGCGACCTCACCTCGCGCCTGACCAACGACGTGGGCGCGGTGCGCGATGCCGTGACGCAGGCCCTGGCCGAGCTCCTTACGCAGTCGCTCTCGCTCGTGGGCTCGGTGGTGCTCATGGTGGTGCTCAACTGGCGCCTGAGCCTCATCATCTTCGTGGTGGTGCCGTTGGTGACGGGCCTCGCCATCTATTTCGGCCGGAAGATTCGCGCGCTGGCCCGGCGCATTCAGGACCGCCTCGCAGATACCACGGCCATCGCGGAGGAGGCGCTGGCGGCCATCCGCATGGTGAAGGCATTTGGCCGCGATGCGCACGAGGTAGAGCGTTACAATACGGCGGTAGACGAGCTGTTTGGGGAAGCCCGGCGTCGGGTGCTGCTCTCCTCAGCGTTTAGCGCGGGCGTGGGGCTGCTGTTCTTTGGGGCGCTGGTGGCCATCTTCTGGTACGGCGGCACCGAGGTGCTGAACGGACGCCTGACGGCCGGCGACCTGGTGGCATTTATCTTCTACGCCTTCAACATTGCGCGCAGCGTGGGCGGTCTTTCGCGGCTCTACACGACGTTCAACAGCGCGGCCGGCGCCACCGAGCGGCTGTTTGGGTTGCTGGACACCGCGCCCGCCATCACCGAGGCGCCGGATGCCGAGGTCCTCACGCATGTGCGCGGCGCCGTGCGGTTTGAGAACGTGACGTTTGGGTACGCACCCGAGCAGCCGGTGCTGCGAGACATCACCCTGGAGGTGGCCCCCGGCACGACGCTCGCGCTGGTTGGGCCGAGTGGCGCCGGCAAAACGACGCTCCTCAGCCTCATCCCCCGGCTGTACGACCCGCAGGCCGGGCGCGTGTGCATCGACGGCTACGATGTGCGCACCGTCACGCGGCAGAGCCTGCGGCAGCACATCGCGATGGTGTCGCAAGACATCCACCTGTTCAACGCAAGCATCCGCGCAAACATCCGCTACGGGCGGCTGGAGGCCTCCGATGCGGCGGTGGAGCGGGCAGCGCGCGCGGCCAACGCGCACGATTTCATCCGGGCCCTGCCGGCGGGCTACGACGCGGCAGTGGGCGAGCGCGGCGTAAAGCTCTCGGGCGGCCAGCGGCAACGCATCGCCATTGCGCGGGCCCTGTTGCGGGATGCACCGCTGCTCCTGCTCGACGAAGCCACCTCCTCGCTCGACTCGACCTCGGAGGCCCTCGTGCAAGAAGCGCTGGCGCGCCTGATGGAGCACCGCACCACCTTCATCATTGCGCACCGCCTCTCCACCGTGCAAGATGCCGACCGCCTCGTGGTGATGGACGAAGGGCGCATCGTGCAAACCGGCACCCATCGCACGCTGGCGGCCCAAGACGGCCTGTACCGCACGCTGGCCGCGCATCAATTCGACCTTGCAGCCTAACGGCCTTACGCCGCGTCGGCCGCGGCCTGTATGTGTTCGCGTTGCGCCTCGGAGAGCGATGTGGGGATGCGGACGTCGACCTCCACGTACAAGTCGCCGGTGCTATCTTCGGTCTGGATGCCTTGCCCCCTCAGGCGAAGCTTCTCGCCGGGCTGCGTGCCGGCCGGAATGTTTACCTTGATGTGCTGGCCGTACGGCGTGGGGATGCGCGCCTCGGTGCCCAGGAGCGCGTCGAAGGCCGAGATGGACGCCGTGTGATACACGTCGTCGCCCTTCCGGGTAAACTGGGGATGATCGCCCACCTCGAAGGTGACGTACAGGTCGCCGCGCTGGCCGGAGGGGCCGCGTTGGCCGCGTCCGCGCAGGCGAATCTTGAAGCCGTTGCGCACGCCCTTGGGCACGTTGATGCGCACGGTCTCGCCGGTGGGCAGCTCCACTTGCTTGCGGCCGCCGCGCAGCGCCTCTTGAAACGACAGGCGCAGGCGCGTCTCTACGTCTTGCCCGCGTTGTTGCCCGCGCTGGCGCTGCTGGAAGGGGCCGCCGCCGCGATTTTGCTGGCGCGCGCCGAAGAAGCTCTCAAAGATGTCGCCCAGCCCGCCGGGCGCGCCCCCCCGGCCGCCAAAGAAGTCGTCCTGGTTAAAGCGCACCTCCGGGCCCCCGCGGCCCCCGAAGCCGCCGTTGCCAAAGCCGCCCGCGCCACCAAACTTCCGCTGGGTGTCGTACTGGCGCCGCTTCTCCTCGTCCGAAAGCACCGCGTAGGCTTCTTGAATTTCTTTGAAGCGCTCCTCCGCATTCGTATTGTCGGGGTTGCGGTCCGGATGGTGCTTGCGTGCGAGTGTGCGGTATGCTTTCTTGATCTCGCGGGCGCTTGCGTCTTCACTGACGCCCAGAATGTCGTAGTAGTCTTTTGTTTGCGGCATATCGGGTGCGACACGCCTTCAATGAGCAGCGCAGGTGAACACATCCTGCCATGGCAGGATACATGCGACGATTGGGCAGCCCAGGGCCGCAACAGGTGGGCCATCGGCTGCATACGCCGCATACAGCCGTAGTTACATAATTCATGCCACGACGTAAGATCCAGACGAAATGACGGACGCTTCGCTCCCCGAGCCTATCAATAAAGTGCTGATTGCCAACCGCGGCGAGATTGCCGTACGCGTCATGCGCACGTGTCAGGAGATGGGGCTGGCCACGGTGGCGGTGTACAGCGCCCCCGACCGCCGCGCGCCCCACGTGCGGCTGGCCGATGAGGCCTACGCCATTGGGCCGGCCGAGGCTAATGCCTCGTATCTCGATCAGGAGAAAATCCTGGGCGTGGCCCGGCAGAGCGGCGCCGATGCCATTCATCCGGGCTACGGCTTCCTCTCGGAAAATGCCGACTTTGCGGCGGCGTGCGCCGCGGCGGGTGTGCGGTTCATTGGGCCGTCGCCCGAGGCAATTCGGGCCATGGGCGACAAAACGGCGGCCCGCGAGCTCATGCAGCAGGCCGGTGTGCCAATGGCGCCGGGTACCACCGATGCCGTGGCGGATGCCACCGAAGGCGCGGCCGTGGCTGAAGACATCGGCTACCCGGTGCTGATTAAAGCGGCCGCGGGCGGGGGCGGCAAGGGCATGCGCATTGTGCACAGCCCCGACAATTTTGCGCGGGCGATGGAGATGGCGCAGTCGGAGGCGGAGGGCGCGTTTGGCGACGGCCGCGTGTTTATCGAGAAGTACATCCAGCAGCCCCGCCACATCGAGTTCCAGATTGTGGCCGACGCGCACGGCAACACCGTGCACCTGTTTGAGCGCGAGTGCTCCATTCAGCGCCGCCACCAAAAGGTGATCGAGGAGGCGCCGTCGTCGGTGCTTACGCCCGAGGTGCGCGCCGAGATGGGCGCAGCGGCCATTGCGGCGGCCGAGGCGGTCGACTACGTGAACGCCGGTACCGTCGAATTTCTGGTGGACGCCGATCTCAACTTCTACTTTATGGAGATGAACACGCGGCTGCAGGTGGAGCATCCGGTGACGGAGTGGATTACGGGCATCGACCTGGTGGCCGAGCAGCTGCGCGTGGCGCAGGGGGCGCCGCTCTCGTTTTCGCAGGACGAGCTGACGATGAACGGGCATGCCATCGAGAGCCGCGTGTATGCCGAAGACCCGGCCGCGGGGTTTCTGCCCGACCCGGGGCCGCTGACGCGCCATGCGCCGCCGTCGGGCCTGGGCGTGCGCGTGGATGCGGGCGTGGAGGAGGGCGGCGAGGTGCTCATCCACTACGATCCGATGATCTCGAAGCTCACCACCTGGGCCCCCACGCGCCAGGGCGCCATCGACCGGATGGTGCGGGCGCTCGACGAGTACGAGGTGGCGGGCGTGACGACCACCATCCCCTTCTGCCGCTTTGCCATGCAGCACGAGGCCTTCCGCACGGGCACCTTCTCAACCCACTTCGTGGACGACCACTTTACGCCCGAGGCGCTGCACGTAGACAGCGCGGCCCGCGACCGCCTCGCGGCCATCGCGGCGACGCTGTACTACGCCGAGACCACCGCAGACGACCCGTCGCTTGCCCCCAACGGCGCCTCGCCGGCGCGCGCCTCGGCCTGGCGCCAGCGCCGCCGCCTGTAGCCTCCCTCTCCTAACGCTGTGCTCCCGTGCTGTACGCCCTTCGCGAAGGACTTGCCAGCTTCCGCCGCGCCAAGTTTGCGGCGTTTGCGTCGACCAGTGCCATGACGGTCGCGCTTGTGCTCATTGGCCTCTTTGGGTTGGTGGGCCTCGAAGCGCAGCGCCTCTCGGCCTGGATGCGCCAGCGCGTGGGCGTGATGGAGGTGTTCGTGGAGGAGGACGCGAGCCAGACGCAGGCCTACGCGCTGCATGCCCGCCTGCAAACCCTGACGGCTATTGACTCCACCACCTTCGTGTCGCAGCAGGAGGCGCAGCAAATTTTTCAGCGCGAATTTGGCGAGGGAAGTGACATTTTTGCAGACACGCCGTTTCTGCCGGCGTCGGTGCGGCTGTACCTAAAGCCCGCCTATGTGCATCCCGACAGCCTCGGACAACTCGCGGGCCGCGTGCGCATCTGGCAGCACGTAGACGACGTCGTGTTCAATCAGCCGCTGCTGGTTAAGGTGCAGTCGAACCTGCGGCTCGTAACCACAGGCATCATCGTCCTCGGACTCATCGTGGTGCTGGCTGCTATCTTCTTGGTCGCTAACACCATTCGGCTCACCATCTACGCGCGGCGGCTCCTCATTCGCACCATGAAGCTGGTTGGCGCCACCGACGCGTTCATCCGTCGGCCGTTTTTGGTGGAAGGGGTGCTGCAGGGCCTCATCGCCGGAAGCATCGCGGCAGGCATTGTGGGCGGGTGCTACCGGCTGCTGCTTACGTACCTGCCACAGCTTGCCGCGGCCGCCGATCCGCGCACGCTGTGGGTGCTGGTGGGCGGCGTAGTAACCACCGGGGTGGTGCTGGGCTGGCTGGGCTCGTGGATTGCCGTGCGCCGCTTCATCCGAACCATCCACGTGCATTGACGCGCCATGAGCCAACCGCCCGCTATTGACGTTGAGGCCCTCCGCGACGTGCTGGGATGCGCGCCATCGAACCGCGCGCTCTACCGCCGCGCCCTCACGCACCGATCGGTGCTGCGCGGGGCCGCCCAGGCCGATGCTACCGCCTCGAACGAGCGCCTGGAGTTTTTGGGCGACGCGCTGCTCGACGTCATTGTAGGGGAGGCGCTCTACCATCGCTTTCCGGAGCGAACCGAAGGCTTCCTCACGCGCATGCGGGCGAAGCTCGTCAGCGGAACGGCGCTCGCGCAGTACGCCCGGCGCCTCAACCTTGGGGCGCTGCTGCGCGTGAGCGCGAATGCGGAAGCGGGCGGCGTGCGCGAGAGCGACGCGGTGCTGGCCGATGCCTTCGAGGCGCTGGTGGGCGCGCTGTACCTCGATCAGGGCTTTGCGGCCACCGAGCAGTTCGTGCAAACGCGCCTGCTGGCAACGGTCGACTGGGACGCCCTCACCCGGCGCGCGACCAACTACAAGAGCGCGCTGCAAGAGCACCTGCAGGCGCAGGGGCAGCCGCTGCCTACCTACACGCTGAAGGCCACGCAGGGGCCGAGCCACGACCTCACCTTTACGGTCGAGGTGCGCATCGACGGCGCGGTGCGGGGCACGGGCACCGCCGGAAGTAAAAAACAGGCCGAACAGCGCGCGGCCCGCGCGGCCCTTCGCACCCTAACCGACGACACGTGATGGATACGCACCACCTGCAGGTTGCGCGCACCGCCCGCTACCACGTGTGGGGCACGCCGGCCGACGCATCGGAATGGTGGATCGTGCTGCACGGCTACGGCCAACGCGCCAAGTCCTTCTTGGAAGCGTTTGCCCCCATTGCCACCCCACAGCGCGCGCTCATCGCTCCGGAGGCGCTCTCCCGCTTTTACACCGACGCCCTCACCGAGCACAACCGCGTGGGGGCGTCGTGGATGACAAAGGCCGATCGTACCCACGAAATTGCGGACTACATCGGCTACCTGGATGCCCTGGTGGCCCACATCGGACCGCCGCCCGCGCTGCATGTGCTGGGCTTCTCGCAAGGCGCGGCCACCGCGAGCCGTTGGGCCGTGCACGGCGCGCCGCCGGTGGACCGCCTGATGCTGTGGGGCGGCACCGTCGCGCATGACCTGGACGTGGATGCGCACCGCGCGGCCCTGGCCGGCATGCGCCTCACGCTCATCGCGGGCCGCGAGGACCCGTACGTCACGCCCAGCCGCTGGCAAGAAGCCGGCGACCGTCTGCGCGCGGCCGGCGTCCCGTTTACCACGCATCGCTTCGACGGCGGCCACGCCCTAAACGGCGCCACGCTCCGGCGGCTGGCCAGGACGATCGCATGAGTGGTCGTGAATCCGCCCTGTGCGCTTCAAAGATGGCCCTTGTTTCCGGGACATGTTGTCGTCGCCTTGCAGATCACTCTTGAATGGCGGTAGCACGAATATGCACGATTAATGCAACGGCCCTGGACATCTTCGGAAAGGGGGCCTTTGGTGCAATCTCCGCAATGGGGCGCTCCTGCCCATACATGGAGATCGCCACGTCACTCCCTACGGTCGTTCCTCGCGATGACAAGGAGGACGCTGCTTTTTTGTGCGTTGGGCGTGCAGTTGGTCAAGCCCACCGGAAGAGCCATCTGAACCATTCACGTATCATCCCTGCATTTCACCCCTCTTGTCATTGCGAGCGAACGGAGTGAGCGCGGAGGCCTTTAGGTTATCCCGGAGGGGAGGCCGAAGGTCATGCTGGAAGTGAGGCCTTTAGGTCATCCCGCAGGAGCAATCTCCACAAGCGAGCAAAAACCCGCCACACATTGCAATCAGCGAGACGTACGGACGGAACCATTGCATGCGTCATCGTGAATCCGCCCTGAGCGATTCAACGTCGGCTCCTGCTTCCGAGGCATGTCGTCGTCACTTTGCAAACCTCTCTTGAGCGGCGTCAGCGCGAACCAGCAAGATTGACGCGATTGTACCGGGTGGCTGGCAGACGAGGTGCCGTAACCTATCGCCGGCCACGCGCGTTTGTCCGTTGCACCGGCGCTTTTGCGCAAGTAACCATGCAGGCTCATCACCCATTCATCCAAGCAGTAGATGCCATGAAGCTTCAAGAGTTCATCGATCAGAACCAGGACACGGAGGGCGGACCGGCCTTCCAGCTGGAAAACAGCAAGCTCCTCGACATCACCGTCAATGGCGAGGTGTGGATCAAAACCGGGGCGATGGTTGCCTACACCGGCAACGTCTCCTTCGAGAAGAAAACCAGCGGCGGCATTACCGGCTGGCTCAAGCAGGCGGCGACCGGCGAGGGCGCCAACACAATGGTGGCCTCGGGCCAGGGCCACGTGTACGCAGCCGACGGCGGCAAAAACATTCATGTGCTGGAGCTGGGCGCCGGCGAGTCCATCTCCATCAACGGCAACGACGTGCTGGCGTACGCTTCGAGCGTAGAGGCCGACATCAAGATGATGAAAAAGATCGCGTCGCGCGCCAGCGGCGGGCTGTTTAACGTGCACCTGACGGGCCCCGGATTTATCGCGTTCACGACGCATGGCAGCCCCGTCGTGCTCGATACGCCGGTGCGCACCGATCCGGATGCCACCGTAGCCTGGAGTTCCAACACGCCGCCCAGCTTTACCACCGACATTGGCTGGAAGTCGATGATTGGGCGCTCCTCGGGGGAAGAATACCAGATGGACTTCAACCAGTCGGGCGGCTTCGTGGTTGTGCAGCCCTACGAAGAAATAGGGCCGCAGGCCTAAGGCGGTAACCCGCAGGGCGGCTGCGGGCTGATTGGAGTTTTGGAGTTGTGCGTGCGGGGTCGCCCATGCGCAAACGGCTCAGTCAGAGCCGTGCGCCATGAAATGGTAGCGGGCCGGTCGAGCGATCGATCGGCCCGTTTGTATGGAAAGACCCGGAGGCAGGCACGTTGCACCGTTGTTTCACGCACCAGCAACCCTGAAAATGGAACGGCCCCTTGCAGCCGGTCGTTCATCTTGCACCCGATACCCCTGCACCGGTGCCTCTCATCGCTATGCGCAAACCCCAGGCTCGGGCGTGGCGTTTTCGCTTTACGCTCTTAACCCTTGCAACCACCGCGCTGCTCATCTCGTGGGGCGCGTTTGTGACAAGCATCAACGCCGGTATGGCCGTTCCAGATTGGCCGGCGTCGTTTGGGTCGTACGATCCCCTGGCCACGGGGCTGCCGCAGTGGTGGAGCTACACGCCGGTATTGGCTGAACATGGCCACCGCCTGCTCGGCGCGCTGGTGGGTTTTCTCACGCTGGTGCTCACCGCGTGGACGTGGCTGCGTGAGGAGCGGGGCTGGGTCAAGAAGCTGAGCGCAGCGGTGCTGGGGCTCGTCATCTTTCAGGGCATCCTGGGCGGGCTCCGGGTGACGGAAAATTCGCTCACGCTGGCGGCGATTCATGCCTCAACGGCGCAAATTTTCTTTGGATCGCTTGTGGGATTGGCTGTTTTTACCTCCGATGCCTGGATGCGACGTACGCCCCTCATTCCCGCCACCGCTTCCCGCACCACGCTCCGCCGTCTCACCATCGCAGCCACCGGCACGCTCTTGCTGCAAATTGTGCTGGGCGCAATGCTCCGCCAGTTTGGAAATGGCCTAAACGCGATGTTTGCATACATCCACATCTTTGGCGCGTTCGCCGTTACGGGGCTTGTGATCGCCGTCTTTACCTACGTGCAAAAGCACTTCGATGACGTGACGGTGCTGCGGCGCGGCGCCTGGGCGATGCTGCTGGTGGTTGGGCTGCAGTTTGCGCTGGGGCTTTTTGCGTACCTGTTCATCATCGGAGATGCAGCGCAGGGCGTGCGTCATCTGCCGCAAATCGTGCTTACGATTGCGCACGTCGTCGTGGGATCGGTGCTTGTGGGTTCCACGGCGGCCACGATGATCTACGCCTGGCACCAACCGCTGGCGACGGCCGCGGATGCGGTGCCGGGCGATGGTCTTGCCCAATCGTCGGCCGTCTCCGTCCGCCCATCATCTGCTGCTGATGCCTCCTAGCCCCATGCCTTCGTCCTCTTCTTCATCGGCCGATGCCGTTGCGCCGGTGCCGGCACGTAGCCTGCGCGGGGTGCTCCGCGATTACGTGGAGCTGTCGAAGCCCGAAATCTCGTTTCTGGTGACGGTGTCGGCTCTGGCGGGCTTTCTGCTGGGGGCGCCGCACCACCTCGACGTGCTCGACCTGGTGGTGACCCTGGTGGGCGTGGGCTTGTGCGCGGGCGGCGTGGGGATGCTCAACCATGCGATGGAGGTGCCGTACGATGCGCAGATGAAACGGACCGCGGCGCGCCCCCTCCCCGCCGGGCGCGTGAATCCCAAACGCGTGCGGCAGGTGGGCGTGGGCCTGGTGGTGGCAAGCGCTGCCCTCATCTGCCCCATCGTCAATCCGCTCACGGCCATTTTGGCCGCGCTCACGGCGCTGCTCTACATCTTTGTGTACACCCCGCTAAAGCGCACCACCAAGTACAACACCCTGGTGGGAACGATTCCGGGCGCGTTGCCGGCGCTGGGCGGGTATGCCGCGGCCACCGGCACGCTGGGCGCTACCGGATGGGTGCTCTTCGGCATCCTGGTGTGCTGGCAGATGCCCCACTTCCTGTCGCTCGCCTGGATGTACCGGAAAGACTACGAACGCGGCGGCTACGTGATGCTCCCGGTGGTTGAGCCCGACGGCGGGTCGACCGCGCGCCAAACGCTGGGTTTCACGGCGGCGCTGCTGGGCGTAAGCGTGCTGCCGTTTTGGACCACCCCCACGATGGGCTGGATCTACCTCGCGGGCGCCGTGCCGCTGGGCGGCTGGTTCTTGTGGACCGCGTGGACGTTTTACCAAACACGTAGCAACCAAGACGCGCGCGCCGTTTTGAAAGCGTCTATCGTGTACATTCCGGTGCTCGTCGCCCTCATTGGCATCGACTGGGTGCTGTAACGCCCCCACCGGTCCGTTGCTTCTGGCTTTTGCTCCCTTTGGTTCATGCCCACGCCTGCCGTTCACATTCAGCACGTTACGCACCGCTACGGCACGCAGCGCGCCCTGCACGACCTGTCGCTGCGCATCCCGCAGGGCGCCCTCTTTGGCATGCTGGGCCCCAATGGCAGCGGCAAAACGACCTTGTTCCGGATTCTCTCGACCCTCCTGGCCCCCACCGAGGGCACCGTATCGGTCCTGGGTGCCTCGCCTGTGCACGCGCCGCACGCTGTACGTAAGCACCTGGGCGTCGTCTTTCAGTCGGTGGCGCTGGATGAGCACCTGACGGTGCGCGAAAACTTGCGCTTTCAGGGCGCGCTGTATGGCCTGCGAGGGGCCGCGTTTGCCGAACGCATGCGTACGCTCCTGGCACGCTTTGGCCTGTCCGACCGCACGGACGACCGCGTAAGCACGCTCTCGGGCGGATTGCAGCGGCGGGTGGATTTGGTGCGCGGCCTGCTGCATCGCCCGCAGGTGCTGCTGCTGGACGAGCCCACCACGGGCCTCGATCCCGCCGCGCGCCGTACGCTCTGGGACGCGCTGCGGCAGCTGCAGGCCGACGAGGGTACCACCCTCATCGTGGCGACGCACCTCATGGACGAGGCCGACCGCTGCGACACCGTAGCTATCCTGTCGGAGGGCGCGTGCGTGGTGAACGGCCCGCCCGAGGCGCTGAAGACGGCCCTGGGCGAGCAAACGCTGTGGATCGAAAGCCCGGCCCCGGCCGACCTGCGCGACCGCATCGAGGCGCAAATGGGCGTTGCGGCCCGCGTCATTGGCACACTGGTGCAGGTGCAAACCGATCAGGCGCCGGAGATGCTGCCCCGCATCTACCGCGCCTTTGGTGCCCGCATCACCGCGGCGACGCTGCGCCCGCCCACCCTCGAAGACGTCTTTTTGGCGCACACCGGCCGCTCGGCCGCCGCCCTCCGCGCTCCTGCTCAGTAGTCGCTCTGCGTTATGTCTGCTACCCATGCCCTTCAAACGGTCGCGGCCCTGTCGGGGCGCGAGATGCTCAAGTTCGTGCGCGACCGCAGCCGCCTGCTCGGGGCGCTCGTGCAACCGCTGGCGTTCTGGGGATTGCTGGGCCTGGGCTTTCAGCACACGTTTCAGGTACCAGCGGGCGTACCGGGCAGCGTAGGCTACACCGAATTTCTGCTGCCGGGCATCATCACGCTCATCTTGCTGTTTACGGCCATCTTCTCCACGATCAGCATCGTGGAGGAGCGCACCTCGGGCTTCTTGCAGGCGGTGATGGTGGCGCCTACGCCCCGCACGGCGCTGGTGCTGGGCAATGCGCTGGGCGGCACGCTGCTGGCTACGGCGCAGGCGCTTCTGTTTGTTGCGGCCGCTCCGCTGGTGGGCCTTGTCCCGCCCCTCACGGGGCTCGCGTTCATTGCTGTCATCTGCCTGCTTACGGGCCTGGCCTTCACCGCACTCGGGTTTTCAATCGCCTGGCGCATGGACTCCACGCGCGGCTTTCATGCGGTGATGAACCTCTTCCTCTTGCCGCTCTGGTTTTTGTCGGGCGGGCTCTTTCCGGCCGCGGGCGCCGTGCCGGTGCTGCAAGCGCTGGTATGGATCAATCCGGTGTCGTATGCGGTGAGTGGCGTACGCCACGGCCTCTATGGCCTGGGGCAGGCCCCGGCTGTGCTGGCATCGCCCGGCGTGTGCCTGGCCGTTACCGCCGCCTTTGCGGCGTGCATGCTCGGCCTGGCTGTGTACACCGTGCAGCGCTCGTTTTTCTCGTAGCTACCGCTTGCTGACCCATGGAAGCCACGGATCGTGTGGACTTGAAGACGATGGACGAGGGCGACCTCCGCGCGTTTGCGGCGTCGCTCGATGAGCCGTCGTACCGCGGCCAACAGCTCTTTGAGTGGATCTACGGCAAGGGCGTCACGGACTTTTCCGCCATGACGAGCCTGCCCAAAGACTGGCGCCAGGCCTTGGAGGCGTGTGCCGTGGTCGAAACGCTGACGGTGGTCGGCCGGCAGCGCGACCCCGATGGCACCGTCAAGGTGCTGTTCGAACTGCCGTCCGGGCGGCAGGCCGAGACCGTCCTCATCCCGGCGTTCGACGCGCGCGGCGAGGCCCAGCGCCTCACGGTGTGCGTATCGAGCCAGGTGGGCTGCGCCATGGGCTGCACGTTCTGCGCCACGGGCCAAATGGGCTTCCGCGAGAACCTGACGGCCGGCGCCATCTTCGACCAAGTGGCGCTCATGGACCGCATCGGGCGGGCGCTGTACGACCGGCCGGTGACCAACGTCGTGTTCATGGGCATGGGCGAGCCGCTGCTCAACTACGCCAACGTCGTGAAGGCCATGGGGCTGCTCACGCACGAGTCGACGCTCCACCTCTCGCCGCGGCGCATCACCATCTCTACGGTGGGCCTCTCGCGGCGCATCCGCGACCTGGCCGACGACGGCCTACGCACGCGCCTTGCCGTGTCGCTGCATGCGCCCGACAACGACACGCGCAGCGCCATCATGCCCGTAAACACATCCGAGAAAACCAGCCTGCCGGCGCTCAAGGAGGCGCTTCAGTACTATCACGCCGAAACCGGCCGCCCGGTAACGTACGAATACTGCCTCTTTGAGGGCGTCAACGACCAGATGGAGGACGCCGACCGGCTGGCGCAGGTGGCGCGGTGGATTCCAAGCAAGGTGAACCTGCTGATGTACAACCCGGTGGAGGGCCTCAACTTTGCGCGCACCGATGAGGCGCAGCTCAACCGCTTCGTGCAGCGCCTCGTGCAGCACGGCGTGACCGTGACCGTGCGCCAGAGCCGCGGCCGCACGATTGACGCGGCCTGCGGGCAACTCGCCAATGCGTCGGCGTCGTAACCGGTTGGATATCCCGCACGGCTGGCTCGTATACACCCCGAACTGCTGTTTCTCATTGCTCTTTCATTTGCCATGGAACTGACCAACCGCGTTGCGCAAAGCGACATCACCGTCTACAACCTGGACGACCTGTGGGACGATGCCGCGGTGGCCACGTGCGACATTGCGCCGTTCCTTACGCAGGGCCTGATGCTGAAAGAAAAGGACTTTCGGGCGGCCGTGAAGGCGCACGACTGGGCGGCCTACGAGGATAAGCACGTGGCGCTTTTTTGCTCGACCGATGCCATCGTGCCCACGTGGGGCTACATGCTCATCGCTTCGAAGCTGAATGGCGTGGCCGCATCCGTGAGCTTTGGAGATGAAAAAGCCGCCGTGCGCGATCACTACATTCGCGCGCTGGAGGCCGAGGACTGGGCGCGTTTTGAAGGCAAGCCGGTGGTGATTAAGGGATGCGGCGGCGCGCGCGTCCCCGAGGCGGCCTACATGATTGCGACGCAAAAGCTGCAAGGCGTGGCCCGCAAGATCATGTACGGCGAGCCGTGCTCGTCGGTGCCGCTGTGGCGGAAGCCCACCGACACAGATGCGCGTCCGGGCGCCAAGGCCGTGGGCGTCAAGAAGCCCGACCTGCCCACGGGATAGCGCCTGCGTGCATCTTGCTCACCCGTCGCCCGACCGCTCCTTTGCCCCTCCATGGCCTCCACCACCGATCGTACCGCCGCTGCCTTCCTTTCGCCGCTCATCGATCGGCTGAAGCGCGCGCCGCGGTATCGGCTGGTGCGGCGGCTGTACCACCGGCACGAGCACCTGGCGCCCCCGCTGCTCTTTTTGGGCGGCGTGGGGTGGGACGCCGCCACGTTGAAGCGCATTGACGCGCCCATCGACGACCTGATTCTGTTCGTCTACCTGCTGCTGTTGGGCGCGGCCATCGTGCTGGCCGTGCTAAAGCGCAACGACCGGCTGCCCGACGGCCCGCTGGCCCACATCGGCGAATGGTCGGAAGGCGGCCTGCAATTCTTTGCCGGTGGCCTGTTCAGCGCCTACGTCATCTACTACACGCAAAGCGCCTCGCTGACCACCGCCTCGCTCTTTTTGCTGGTGCTGGTGGCGGTGCTCGTGGCCAACGAGTTTATCTGGAGCCGCACATTTAACGTGGCGGTGCTGTTGGGCGTGTACTTCCTGGCGGTGTTCTGTTACGGCACCTTCGCGCTGCCCATCCTGCTGGGGTTTATGGGCTACGGCCTCTTTCTGCTGGCGGGGGTGCTGGCCCTGGCGGTGGTGGGCGGGCTGCTGTACCTGTTTCGGCAGTGGAAGGTGGTGACGGGGTGGAAGCCCACCGCAGCCACGGCGGGCGTGGCCCTGGGGCTGTTTGGGCTGGTGAACCTGTTTTACGTGCAGAACTGGATTCCGCCGGTGCCGCTTGCCATGAAGGCCGGCGGCATCTATCACGACGTGACCATTCGCGAGAACGTGTACCGGCTCACCTACGAGGCGCCCGCGTGGTACGAGCCGTGGCGCGCGTCGGATGAGGTGTTTCACTACGTGCCGGGCGACACGGTGTACTGCTTCGTCTCGGTCTTTGCGCCGTCCGATCTGCGCACGCGCATCACGCACAACTGGCAGTACTACGACGCGCGCCGCGAGGAGTGGATAGGCACCGACCGCATCGGCTACCGGCTGGTGGGCGGACGGGCGCGCGGGTACCGCGGCTACACGTACAAGCGCAATGTGCGCCCCGGCGCGTGGCGCGTGAACGTGCTCACCACCGAAGACCGCCTCGTGGGGCGCATCCGTTTCTCGATTGTACGCGCCGATACCACGCGCCGCCGGTCGTTTGCCGTGCGGCGGTACGAATAGCTCATCACGCATCCCCCGGCCCGCTATGTCCCTCGACCTTTCCGACCAGATCGTTCTCGTTACCGGTGCCAGCCGCGGCATTGGGCGTGCCATCGCGCAGCAGTGCGCTGCAGCCGGGGCTACCGTGGCCGTGCATTACGGGCAGAGCGCGGATGCGGCGGCCGATGTTGCCGTGCGGTGTGGCCCCACGGCGCAACCGTTTCAGGCCGACCTAACGGCGCTCGATGCCACCGAGGCGCTGGTGGCGCAGGTGCTGCGCGCATATGGCCGCCTCGATGCGCTTGTGCTCAACGCGGGCGTCGCGCGGTCGATGCCGCTGGCGGCCCCCACCGAGGCGTGGGCCGCGGACTGGAACGACACGATGCACGTGAACCTGCGGGCGCCGGAGCTGCTGTGCCGCGCCGCGCTGCCGCACTTTCAGGCGCAAGGGCACGGGCGCATCGTGGGCATCGCTTCGCGGGCAGCCTTTCGGGGCGACGTGCCGGACTACATGGCCTACGCGGCATCCAAAGCGGGCCTCGTGGCGCTCATGCGGTCGCTGGCGCGCGGCTTTGGCAGCGACGGCATCAAAGCGTTTACCGTGGCGCCGGGGTTTGTGCGCACCGACATGGCGCAGGCCTTTATCGACCAGTTTGGGGAAGGCATCGTGCGCGACGACCTCTCCCTCAACGAACTGACCGAGCCGGAGGACGTCGCTCCGCTCGTGGCGTTCTTGCTCAGCGGCGGCGCCGATCACGCCACCGGCACCACCATCGACATCAATGCTGGGAGTTATGTGCATTGAGCGGGCCGCAAGTGGGAAAAGCCTGAACCCTCTGGAACGGCCTTTTTGCGCCTCGCGTGATACTTCAGCACGATTCTGCAGTTTTCTCGGTCGAACGGATCCACGGCATGACGCAAGCGCTCACGAACGCACAAACCCTTGGCGAACTCAAAGCAGCAGGCTACCGGCAGCGCACCGTAAAAGAGGAGATCCGTGCGAACCTGATGCGGAAGCTGCGGGCCGGCGAGACGATTTTTCCGGGCATCCTGGGCTACGAGCGGACCGTGATCCCGCAACTGCAAAACGCGTTGCTCGGAAAGCACGACATCATCCTGTTGGGGCTGCGCGGGCAGGCCAAAAGTCGGATCATCCGGATGATTCCCACCCTGCTCGACGCGCAGGTTCCCATCATCGCGGGCAGCCCGCTGAACGAAGACCCGCTGCAGCCGGTGACGAAGCACGGGCGCGAGCTGGTGGAAGCGCAGGGCGACGACACGCCCATCGAGTGGCTGCCGCGCGAGGCCCGCTACGGCGAGAAGCTGGCCACGCCCGACACCACCATCGCCGATCTCATTGGCGATATCGATCCCATCAAGGCGGCCAACCTGCGGCTCACCTACGCCGACGAAGAGGTCATCCATTTCGGCATCATTCCGCGCACCAACCGGGGCGTGTTTGCCATCAACGAGCTGCCCGACCTGCAGCCGCGCATTCAGGTGGGGCTGCTGAACATCCTGGAGGAGCAAGACATCCAGATTCGCGGATTCAACGTGCGGTTTCCGCTTGACGTGCTGATGGTGTTTTCGGCCAACCCGGAGGACTACACCAGCCGGGGCAACCTCATCACGCCACTGAAGGATCGCATCGACAGCCAGATCCTCACGCACTACCCGAAGACCATCGACATTGGCATCGAGATTACGCGGCAAGAGGCGTGGCAGCAGCGCGACGCCGCCGAGTCCGAGACAGCAGACGTGCGCGTGCCGCATATCTTCCGTGAAGTCATCGAGCAGATCGCCTTCGAGGCGCGCGCGAGTGAGTACGTTGACCAGCAATCGGGCGTGTCGGTGCGCATGACGCGGGCCGCGCTGGAGGACCTGATCTCGGCGGCCGAGCGGCGGGCCCTCATCAACAACGAGCAGGAAACCACCGTGCGCGTCAGCGACCTGAACCTCGTGGCGCCGGCCATCACCGGCAAGGTGGAGCTGGTGTACGAGGGCGAGCAGGAGGGCGCGCAAAACGTAGCGCTCACGCTCATTGGCCGCGCCATCAAGACCATCTTTACGCAGTACTTCCCCGACCCGGCCGACAAAGAGGACGGACGCGATGCGTACCGTACCGTGCTGCAGTGGTTTGCCGAGGGACATACCGTGACGCTCGACCAAGATCAGTCGTTTGAGGCGTACCGCGCGCAGCTCGACCGGGTGGAGGGGCTGCAGGCATTGGTTACGGAGCACACCACGCCGACCGACGCAGCGGCCGAGGCGGCGATGATGGAGTTGGTGCTGGAAGCCCTGCACCAGAACTCGCTCGTTGGAAAAGAACTCTCCGACGGCGGCCGCTCCTACAACGACATGATGGGCTCCATGCTCTCGGGGCTGGGGGGCGACGGTGGATTTGACGATGACGACGACTCCGACGCCTGGGATGCCTACCAATAGGCGCTGTGGGGCATTCACACAGGGCAATCGCATGAGTAATTGTGAATCCGCCCTATGCGCCTCAACGACGGCTCCGGTGTCGCCCGCATGCGCACCGGTAGCATGACCAAGGCCCCTCACTCATCGCGACGACAAGTAGCGTGATGCTTCTTTGTGCGTTGCGCGTGCAGTTGGGCGAATCGAGTCGAATAGCCATCTGAACCATCAACGCATCGTTTTGGCACTCCATTCTCAATGTCATTGCGAGCGAACATAGTGAGCGTGGGGGCCTTTGTCATGCCGTAGGTGCAATCTCCGAAATGGGGCGCTCTTGCCCGTACATGGAGATCGCCGCGTCCTTCGCATCTGCTCAGTCCTCGCGATGACAAGAAAAGTACTGCTTTTTTGTGCGTTGGGCGTGCGGTTGATCAAAACCGCCGAAACAGTCCTCTGAACCATTCACGTATCGTTTCTGCATGTCACCCTTCATGTCATTGTGGGCGAACGAAGCGAGCGCGGGGGCCTTTAGGTTATCCCGGAGGGGCAATCTCCACAAACGAGCAAAAATCTGCTGAACAATGCAATTAGCAGGACATGCGGGAAGAACAACGGCATGAGGGATTGTGAACCTGCCCTGGGTGCATCAAAGCCAGTTCTTACTTCCGGGCCATGTCATCGTCATTGTGCAAATCACTCCTGATCGGCGTCAGGACAAACCCCCAATTGATGCGATTACTCTGGGCATTCACATTGTCCGGTGCAGCGCGTACCTTAGGGCCGTAGCGTCGCCACCGCATTCCCCACACCGGCTTACAGCAGATGGCCCGCACACCTACCGTTATCGCCCTGCGCAGCGTACTCGTCACCGTTCCCGTACTGGCCCCCGCCGTGCGCTTTTTCTCGGGCACACTGGGGCTGCAGGCGGGCGAGCGCCCGGGCCCGTTGCCGCGTGAGTGGTGTGCCTACTGGGGGCTGCCCACCGAGAGCCGCGGGCAGCGGCTGGTGGGTCCCGAAACGGGACGGGGCGGCGCGGTAGACCTGATTGCCATGCGCGAGGCGGCCGATCCGATCCGCACGCCGGCGCGTCCGTGGGCCAACGGCATTGCGGCGTTGCGCCTGCGTACGGCCAACATCGATACGGTGGCCGCGGCCGATGCGCTCGATGCTTTAGCGGGCCCCGCGTCGTACCCCGTGGGCCCGCGCACCGTGCTCGGCGCTCGCGGCTACGGGCCCGAGAACGTGGCCTGCTGGTTTGTGCAGCACGACCCGCCGCGTGACACCCATCACCTCACCGACAGCGGCGTGCAAGGCATTGCGTTTGCTGTCGATCATACCGACGATGTGCTGCCGCTGTTTACGGACGGCTTTGGCGGCACGGTGCAGGCCACCCAAGACCCGGTGCCCGCGGCCATGCGCCCGGTGGTAGGGGCCGCCGAGCGCATCACGTGGATCGAGTGGGCCGGCGAGGAGCCGTTTCACGTCGCGCTGGTCGAGCATCCCACGCCGCTCTCCGAACGCCGCGACCTCTCGTGGCGCTACAACGGACGCTTTACCGGGGTGTGGGGGCTGTCGGTAACCGTCGACTCCGTAGACGCTGTGGTGCAGATGGCCGACCGCTTTCGGCAGCCCGTGCGCGGGCGCGGGCGCGTGACGCAACCGTACAGCGGACGCGCCCGCACCGTAGCCCTGCGCCTGCCCGGCGGCGGCTGGCTGGAGTGCGTCGAGGCGTCGGGCTGACGGCAGCCCACCAATTCTCAACACAGCGCACAGGAACATCCAACTGGAAGAGCCGATACAGCCCGGCTGTGCTATCGCTGACTCTCCTCTGGTTTTTGATCGTCTATGTCGCTGCGCTGTGGCCTCGTCGGACTGCCCAACGTGGGCAAGTCCACCATCTTCAACGCCCTGAGCAACGCGGGCGCGGAGTCTGAGAACTACCCTTTTTGCACGATTGAGCCCAACGTGGGCGTGGTGCCCGTCCCCGACGCCCGCTTAGAGACGCTCGGCGAGCTGGCCGACAGCGCCGACGTCATTCCCACCTCCATCGAGTTCGTCGACATCGCCGGGTTGGTGGAGGGCGCCTCAGAGGGTGAGGGCCTCGGCAACCAATTTCTGGCAAACATCCGCGAGGTCGATGCCATCATTCACGTGGTGCGCTGCTTCGACAACGACAACGTGGTGCACGTGTCGGGCTCGGTCGATCCGGCGCGCGACATCGACATCATCAACACCGAGCTGCTGCTGAAGGACCTGGAGACGGTGGAAAAGCGCGTGGAGAAGGCGCGCAAGCCGGCCAAGTCGGGCGAGAAGGAAGCCAAGCAGCGCTACGAGGTGTACCAGCGCCTGTACGACCACCTCAGCGAGGGGCATTGGGCCCGCACCTTCCCGGCCAAGGCCGCCGAGCTCCCGCTCGTCGATGAGCTCTTTTTGCTGACAGACAAGCCGGTGCTGTACGCGGCCAACGTGGGCGAGGAGGACCTGCCCGCGGGCAACGATTATGTAGACGACGTGCGGGCCATCGCGGCCGACGAGGAGGCGCGCGTCGTGACGATCTCGGCCGAGGTGGAAGCCCAGATTGCTGAGCTGGAAGAAGACGAGCGGGCGTTGTTTTTGGAGGAAATGGGCCTGCAGGAGTCGGGGCTGGAGCGCCTGATTAAGGAGGCGTACGAGCTGCTGGGCCTCATTACGTTCTTTACGGCCGGCCCGAAGGAGGCGCGGGCGTGGACGATCCGGCGCGGGACGAAGGCGCCGCAGGCGGCAGGCACCATCCACAGCGACTTTGAGCGCGGGTTCATCCGGGCCGAGACGCTGCACTACGACGATTACGTGGAGCAGGGCTCGGAGGCCGCGGCTCGCGATGCGGGCGTGCTGCGCATGGAGGGCAAGGAGTACGAGGTGAAGGATGGCGACGTGATGCTCTTCCGCTTCAACGTGTAGCGCGGCCCCCCGTGTGGGTGCGAAAAGAGCCCCCCGTTCAAAAGCGCTACGGTTCGTCTGTAGTCGACGGCTGCATCAGGTCGTCAGGCCTAGGCCTTGCGTCTGTGCTCGCTCGGGCGGTCTCGACAAATCTAGCAAGCACGGGTGAGGCATTGTCCGCGCGCCAAACGATGCGTAGCGTAGGCGTTGGTGTGGCATCCAGGACGCGTTTGAACACGACCTCTTGGGTGCTGAATGCATCCTGCACCGACCGCGGCGCAAATGCGACCCCAAGCCCGGCCGCCACGAGGCCGAGGATCACGAAGATTCGGTTGGCTTGCTGGGCAATCTGCGGACTGAACCCGGCACGCTGGCACAGCGCAATGAGCGCGTCGAACAGCTCAGGCTCGAACGCCCGCTCGAAGATGATGAACGGATCTTCCGAAAGGTCCGCCAGGTCGATGGCGTCTACACCTGTCAAGCGATGATCGGCAGGCAACGCCACCATCACGGCGTCACGCCCCACCGGCTCGCTGACAAGCTTTGCATTCTTCGGCTGAAGCCCTGCAAACGCTACGTCGATGGTGCCCTGCTGAAGCGCGTCGCGCTGTGCATGCGACCGCATCTCACGAAGCACGAGCTCCACATCGGGCGTCGCCGCCTGAAACGCCCGTATGATGTGCGGCAGCGTACTGTAGATGGCCGGCCCCACGAAGCCGACGACGAGCCGCCCGACTTCGCCTCGTGCCGCCCGCTGTGCCGTGCGCTGCGCCTGTTTGGCGCGGGCCAGTGTCTGCTTTGCCTCAGGCAAGAAGGCGCGCCCGGCAGCCGTCAACGCGACCGTCCGGCGGCTCCGGTCAAAAAGCATTGCACCGAGCGTCTCTTCTAGTTGCTGAATCTGCCGGCTTAGTGCCGACTGCGTGATGTGTACATGCTCCGCTGCCTGACGAAAATTCAGCGTATCGGCAACGGCCAAGAACGATCGCAAGTGGCGCAGCTCCATCATAGACTTCTCTCTGATGCATGTTTCGCATCAAAATGATCATAATAATGCATGTAACTGATCACAGTATCGCACGTGGCACTTCCAAATGCTACTTCCACAGACGCACTGACACCCGCTATGCCTCTAACCGCCAACGATCGGCTCGCCATCCACGAACTCTGCGCCCGATATTACATCACAACCGATGAGGCCGATGTTGATGGCTTCATGGACTGCTGGGCCGACCACGACGACATCCGCTTCGAGAGCGCTTTCGGCACGTACGAAGGCCGCGCCGCTATCCGCGAGTTCGAGGACGATCACGTCCACCGCGGCATGGCCGTGGGGAAGCGGCACCTGCTTAGCAACGTCGCCGTTCGCCCTGGCGAGGACGACGATACTGCGTACGTGACAACGTACATGACCGTGCTGGATGTCGTCAACATTCCGCACGTCGTGGCAACAGCCATTTATCGTGACAGCAAGGTGGTGCGTACCGAAAACGGCTGGAGGTTCGTTTACCGTCACATGGACGTCGATCCCGGCTTCCAAAAGCTGATGGATGCCCAAGAAACCGAGGGAAAGGCTGAGCACGACACCGAGCAACCCGCCTGACCCGATGTTTACGATCGAATCCCCTTGTGCAATCAGCACCTCGACTGCACAAGGGGACCGCGTGCATGCTGGCATTACTCATTCAAAACGCACCTTTTCGAAAAACTACAGTAGGTTAAATAGCGAAAGATATAGCAATGAGAATCAAGACGTTCTTGTTAAGTTTAATAAGTCTCGGTCTTCCATTCGTTGTACAGGCCCAAGAGGCAGAATCGCACCGTACCATTTCTGTTGAAGTGAACCCGCTGGCGTACGCCTTCACGGGGTGGAGCATTGGCGGAACCTACCAACCATCCAACCTCAAAAGATGGGTTTTTAACGCGGGGGCTTATGGATTCCAGATGCCGGAGTTTTTTGTTGACCAGATTCCTGGTAATGAAGACGAAGGATTTGAATTACAGATTCAATCGGCGTTTACCATAGGCACCGATTTTCACCCCTGGAACCGAGACCGCGCCGGCATTGCTTTTGGGATTTCTACGGTCATTGCAAATTTTCAGGTTACCAACGAAAACGAAGACGGTGAAGCCGACTACAGCAGTCTGTACGTCGTCCCAAGAGCCAGCTATACTTGGTTCTTGTTCGACGGACTGTATGTCATGCCCTGGCTCGGCCTTGAGATCCACAACAAAGTTAGCGGCAGGACCCAAGTGGGCTCTCTCGATTTTGAGCCAATGTCCGTACAGCTTTCCCCCAATATCTCCATTGGATACGCTTTTTAGAACCCGCATGTTTACGATCGAAGCCACGATTGAGATTGACGCTCCGCCCGCGCAAGTGTGGGCCGTGCTCACCGACACGGACGGCTATGCCGACTGGAGCTCGCTGCTCCACGTTGTGGAGGGCGCGTTCGGTCCGGACGCGCGCCCTACGCTGCGGCTGGACTTGCCCGATGGCCCTACGTATTCGTTTCGGCCGACGATCATCGCGTTCGAGCCGCCGCACCGGCTCACCTGGCGCGCCGTCACAGGAATTCGTGGGCTGTTCGACGGCACGCACACGTTTGCCTTGACGCCGCTTGCCAGCGGCGCGCGTACCCAACTCGTCAACCGTGAGGTGTACAGCGGGCTGCTCGCGCCCGTGATGAAGCGCCTCCCGATGATGCGCGACGCGCAGCCGGGATTCGAGACGATGAACGCCGAAATTAAAACCCGCGCGGAGCAGGGGCATGCCCCCGCGCCCCACTGACCGCAACGCCAGCCACGCTCCAGCCATACCAGAACTCCACGACAAAGTCGTCCTCATCGCCGGCGGCGCTGGGGAAGTCGGCGAAGGCCTCGTCCGCGCCTTCCTCGCCGAAGGCCCCACCGTCGTCGTACCCTCCCGCTCCGACGACAAGCTTGATGCGCTTCGTGAACGCCTGGAGGCCGACGACCGCCTCGTTTCCTGGACCGGCGACGTGGGCTCCGAAGCGGGTTCGGCCGCCTTGCGCGACTGGGGCGCCGACACCGCAGGACCGCTCGATGCGGTTGTCGCCTCTCTGGGCAGTTGGTGGCAGGGCGCGCCGCTGACCGAGGTGCCGCTCGACACCTGGCACCGCCTCATCGACATGGGGCTGACCGCCCACTTCGTGATGGCGAAGACGTTCGTGCCCGTGTTGGCCGGGCGGTCCGGAGCAAGCTACACGCTCATCAGTGGCGCGGGCGCGCTGCACCCGGTGCCCGGCTCGGGGCCGATCTCCGTCTCCGCTGCGGCGCAGCTCCTGCTGAAAGACGTCCTCGCCGCGGAGAGCGAGACCGTGCGTATCAACACGCTGCTTCTGGCTACGCCTGTCATCACCCGCCCTTGCCCCGACGGCCCCGACGACTGGCTCACGGCCGATGACGCCGGCGCACACGCGGTACACCTCGCCAGCGACGCCGCCCGTGGCCAACACGGCGCGACGGTCGTGCTCGCATCATGCGATCAGCTACCCGCCCAACGCGCTTTGTAGTGACGGCCTAGCGCGTTGCCGTTCGCCGTTTGGGTTATTTCTGGTAGCGTTTCAGTGGGACGGTCCGCCGCAGTGAGTCCGCTACGGCACCATGCACGCGGGCCGCTCGGGCGCCCACGCCTCCAGCAGTGCCCGGCGGCGCTCTTGCCGTTGCACATAGCTCGGCGCTGCGCTGCCAATGGGCGAGCCGGGCGGAGTGGCGATATCGGCGGGCATTGTGGCGGCGGATTGGTCGCGGCTTAGGAAGCGGCCGATCATGGCATGCGCCTGGGCGCGGTGCGCCTGCGTCTCAGCATCGGAGCCCGGATGGGCCTGCAGCCAGCGGTGTAGGTCGCGGAGATGCTGCGTGAGGCGGGCCTGCACGGCGGGCGCCGCGTCGTCGTTGCCGGCCTGCTCCAGGAGCGCGTCGGTCCACACCTGCTGCACGGTGCGCTGCAGCTCCGCATCGTAGGCGTTGCCGGACACTGGCGCCTCCCACACGGCCGCGGTCACCTCATCGAGCACGGTGCGCAGCGTCGGCAGGTTGGCGTCGAGGTCGGACTGGTACGCCAGCCGCGCGGCGCGCTCGGGGTGGATGATGAGGTCTAGCACCATGGTGGCGGCCACCTCAGCCGGCGCGTATGGATCGAAGGTGGGCTCGGTGTGGCTGGCGAAGAGCTCGCGGTTCTCCGGATAGCCCGGCGGGCGCGGGGCGATCTGCGCGCGCACCTCGGGTGGCAGGCGTAGCGCCTGCGGCGTCACGGTCTGGAGTAGCGCGTCGAGCGCATCCCTCTGCTGACTGGCGTCGACCGGCGTGGGCAGTGTGGCATCATCATCGCCGCGCAGCGCATAGCTGTAGCGCACGCCCGCGATCGACTTCACCGTGCCCTCCACCTGATAGCGGTGGCGCAGGTACAGCGGCACGAGCGCCTCTTCCAAGAGCGCCATTGGCTCGCCGGTGCGGATGACGGAGGCGTCGAACCGATCGAGGGCGACTTCGCGCACCTCCATCTCGCGCGCCAACGCGGCGACCGGGTCGGCGCCGTTGTCCCACAGGTTCGAGAGCGGGTGCGCTGCCCCGGCCGGCCGCGCATCGGCATCCGTGATGTAGTGCAGGCCGTCCTCCTGATAGCTCTGGATGATGCTGTCGAGCAGTTCAGCTTCGGTCTGCCCCTCGGCCGGCTGGGCGTAGCCGTAGCGGATGGCGGCCTTGTCCCATGCGCCAATGCCCGTGTCGTATGCGTCGTCCAGCACAATCTGGCCATCCTCCACGGTGGCGAGCGGCGCGGGGTAGTCCATCACCGAGGCCCGGTCGTTGACCGACGCGGCGAAGTTGTGCGCGAGGCCCAGCGTATGCCCAACCTCGTGCGCCGAGAGCTGGCGGATGCGCGCGAGCGCCATGGCCAGCATCGGATCGTTCGCGGGCGCAAAGCCCTCGGCGTGGGCGCCGTCGTACGGGGCGAGCATCCCTTCGGCCAGCAGGTAGTCCTGCCGCACGCGCAGCGAGCCGAGCGTCACGTGGCCTTTGATGATCTCGCCGGTGCGCGGATCGGTGACGGAACTGCCGTAGCTCCAGCCCCGGGTGGCGCGGTGCACCCACTGAATCGTGTTGTAGCGGACGTCCATCGGATCGGCGTCGGCGGGCAGCATCTCGACGCGGTAGGCGTTCTCGAAGCCCGCCGCCTCGAACGCCTCGGCCCACCAGCGCGCGCCGTCGAGCAGCGCGCTGCGCACGGGCTCCGGCGTGCCGGGGTCCAGGTAGTAGACGATCGGCTCCGCGACGGGGCACAGCCCATCGGCACCCGGCGGCTCGGCGCACGTCAGCCGGTGGCGGTTGATGAAGCGCTGCGTGATGTCCGTGCCGATGGGGACGGCGTAGTCGCGGTACATCAGTCCGAAGTAGCCGGAGCGCGGGTCCATCCGCCGCGGCGTGTAGCCGGTCGTGTCGGGCAGTTGCACGAACGAGTGGCGCACGCGCAGGGTGAACGACTGCGGGTTGGCCGCCACGTCGCGCACGTACCGGCCGGGGTCGGTGCCCGTGAACGTGACCCGCGCCTCCATCTCCGTGTTCTGCGGGAACGCCTTCACGTTCGCGGGGAACGGCGCGCTGCGGCTCGCATCGAGCGAGAAGCTCCCCTGGTCGGTTTGCTGCAGCCGGCGCACAATGCCGTGCGCGTCGCGGACGATGAAGTCGGTGGCGTCGACGAGTACACGGTCGCCGGTTGCCGCTGCCACCTCGAAGCCCCAGAGCACGCTCTTGGCGAACGCGTCCGTGACGGCCTGCGCTTCCATCGGGTTGTCCGTGTCCGCGCGGTAGTCGAGGTTGGGCTGCACGAGGTGCACCTTCGGCCCGATGCGCTCGAAATAGACGACCCGCTCGCCGCCGAGTTGGCCGCGATCGAGCCCGATGTCGTTCGAGCCGAGGCCGACGGGCAGGGAGTTCACGTACAGAAACGCCTGCTCCATCTGCGGAATTTCGAGCCACACCTTACCCGCGGCGGCGTCCCAGTAAACGGGAAAGAAGCCATCGCGCTGCTCCATCCCTTCGGTTTTCTCGGCGATGGAGGGCAGGTCCTGCGCGTGGACCGAGGCCACGAGGAGAAGGCAGCAGACAAGGCAGGCAGTGAGATGCTTCAGCATAACATCCAGAAGGTTGGCGCGGCGGGGCAGCGAACGGCCGTAGAGGCAAGCTGCACCCAAGATAAGCAATGCCGGGGAGAAATGTGGGCGCGTGTCGCTCCGGATGACCGAACGAACGGCCGTTGGTTGTAAGCGCCCGCTGAAAACCGCTCGCCAGCTTGTACACCTGCCGACGCTTCAAAACAGTGCTTGGAACCTGTTTGTAGCCCATCGGGGCCGCGCGGAGCCCGGAGGCATCCGTTAAAACAGGTTCTTAAAGTCGCTCGTGGGCCGTGCTCGTGCGGCGCACCGTGCCGCCCACTACGATGGCCGCGCCAATCAGCACGATGTTCTTGATGATGTACTGCCCCTCCATCGTCAAGCCGAAGGGCACCGACGTGAAGCACACGTCGGGCAGCAGCACGAGCGGAAGCATGGTGCCGGGTATCTGCAGGAACAGCAAGAAGAGCGCGAGCCGGTTCATGGGCCGGTACAGCAGCCCCAGCCCGATGGCCACTTCCCACCACCCCAGGATGGGAAAGAAGATGTCGGGCGGCAGAAAGTAGACGGTGTTTTTGACGAGCTCCTCCGCCGGACTCATGCCCAGGGGCTTGAGCAGCCCAAACCAGATGAACACCACCGCCAGCGCGTAGCGCAGCACCCGGCGCCCGTTGCGGTCCATCCACCCGGCCAGGCGACGGTCGAACGCGTCGAGGCGCGTGGCTTCCAGGAATCGATCGACGTACCGGTCCATAGCATTCCTCGCGTTGGTAGGGCAGCAAACGACACGCCGTAACGTACGCAGCAAGCGGACGGAAGGTGCTGGGGGCTTTCTGAAAACCGTGTGGGGATGGCGCCCGGCCACGCTGCTGCTCCGTTCTATTGCAGCACCGCGCTTCCGCCGCAGGCTGCTTCGACCGCTCACTGTCTCAGACTGAACGTAGACGTTGCGATAGAGCGCCCGCCGGCACCCAACTTCCGCAAAAACGCCGCAAAAGCACCGGGCCCGGCTGAACGACCGGGCGGGCTGTTCGTCTACTAATGGCCCTGTTTGAGAAGTCCGCACCGGCGGCGCCCGCTACAGGCCTGCCGCCCCGCTGACGTTTCAAGCAGCCCCGAATGCCCCGAATCCGCTGCCCGATGCCTTGTCCTCATGCGCTTTACGACGATTGAATCGCTGGCTGCTCGTGTCGATGCGCAACCCTACGGGCCGTTGCTGCGCCGCGTGGGCCGCGTGGCGGCGCGCGAAGACATTGCGGCCTATGCTGTAGGCGGACTTGTGCGCGACCTGATGCTAAAGCGCCCCACGACGGACATCGACTGCGTGACGGTGGGCGCGGGCACCGGCATTGCACTGGCTGAGGCGGTGGCCGATGCCGTGGGCGGCACCACGGCGCACGTGTATCCAAACTTTGGCACGGCAGCCGTGCGCGTGCCGGCGCCCGGTGCGGCAGACGACACGCTGGTGCTGGAGTTTGTGGCGGCGCGCACCGAGAGCTACCGCCGCGACTCGCGCAAGCCCGTGGTGGAGAGCGCGACCCTCGCGGAAGACCAACGCCGCCGCGACTTTACCATCAACGCGATGGCCATGCACCTGTGGCCCGATGCGTTTGGCGACCTGATTGACCCGTTCGACGGCCGCGCCGACCTGCAGCGGCGCCGGCTTGACACACCGCTCGACCCGCACGCTACGTTCGATGACGACCCGCTGCGCATGATACGGGCGGCCCGCTTTGCGGCGCAGCTCGAATTTCGCGTCGCCGACCGCGTGGCCGATGCCATGCGCGCCCACGCGGGCCGCGTCGACATCCTCACCCAGGAGCGCATCACCGACGAGCTGCAAAAGCTGATCGTCACCGACCGGCCCTCGGTGGGCTTTAAGCTGCTGGAGCGCAGCGGCATCCTGGCCCACATCCTGCCCGAAGTGCAAGCCCTAAAGGGCGTAGACGTGCGCGACGGCCGCGACCACAAGGACAACTTCTACCACACGCTCAAGGTGCTCGACAACCTCGCCGAGCGCGTGAAGGAGCGTCCGGCCGAGGAGACGCGCTGGCTGCGGTGGGCGGCGCTCTTTCACGACATCGCCAAGCCGCAAACCAAGCGCTACTCCAAGGCCGAAGGGTGGACGTTTCATGGCCACGAGGAGGTAGGCGCCCGCATGGTACCGGATCTTTTCCGGGCCCTCAAGCTCCCCCTCGACGGCCGCATGGAGTACGTGCAGCAGATGGTGCGCCTGCACCACCGTCCCATTGCGCTGGTGGACGACGACGTGACCGACTCGGCCGTGCGCCGCTTGCTCTACGAGGCGGGCGATGCCATCGACGACCTCATGACGCTGGTGCGCTCCGACGTAACGAGCGGCAACCCGCACCGCCGCCGCCGCTACCTGCGGGCGTTTGACCGGGTGGAAGAAAAGATGCGCGCGGTCGAGGAAAAGGACCGGCTGCGCAACTTTGAGCCGCCGGTCGATGGGTACGAGATCATGGAGACGCTGGGCATTTCGGAAGGCGCCGCGGTGGGCATTGCCAAAGAGAACATCCGCGAGGCCATCCTAGAGGGCGAGATTCCCAACGAACACGACGCGGCGTTTCGGTACTTGCAGGACATCAAAGACGAAGCGTTGCGGCGCGGCGCGCTCTTTCAGGAGATGCTGAAGCGCCTGCAGGGCCCCGAGCGCCGGGCCATGGGGGCCGTGAAAGAGGCGATCTTCCACGACCCGGCTCTGCCCGACGATTGGGACGCGGCCCTTTCGTATCTGGTGGAGGTTAAGGACGCGGCCCTCGCCTCGGCAGACGCCTCGTAGCCTACAGCGCGCGCACCGCTTCCACCACGTGCTCGGCCGTGATGCCGTAGTGCGCCATCACCTCGTCGCCAGGCGCTGAGGCCCCGAAGCGATCGATGCCAATCGCGGTGCCCGCGTCGCCCACGTAGCGGCTCCAGCCCTGCGTGACGCCTGCTTCAATGGACACCCGGCGGGTGACGGCGGGCGGCAGCACCGACGTCCGGTAGTCTTCCGGCTGCGCTTCAAAGAGCTCCCACGACGGCATGCTCACCACGCGCACCGCGAGGCCGTCCTCGGCGCGGAGCGTCTGCGCGGCCGATAGGGCATGCTGCACCTCGCTGCCGCTGCCCATCAGGACGACGTCGGGGGTGCCGTCGTCGTCGCTCAGGATGTAGGCGCCGCGGTGGAGGCCCTCGGCGCTCCCGTGCTGCGCGCGATCGAAGGTGGGCACGCCCTGCCGCGTGAGGATGAGCGCGGTGGGGCCGTCGGTGCGGTGGAGCGCGGCCATCCAGGCCTGGGCCGTTTCGGCGGCATCGGCCGGACGAATGACGGTGACGTTCGGAATGGCGCGCAGGGCCATCAGGTGCTCAATGGGCTGGTGCGTGGGGCCATCCTCGCCCAGGCCAATGGAGTCGTGGGTGAACACGTAGGTGACGGGCTGCTCCATGAGTCCGCTCAGGCGGAGGGACGGGCGCAGGTAGTCGCTAAAGATCAGGAACGTGCCCACGTACGGGCGCAGGCCGCCGTGCAGGGCCATGCCGTTGGCGGCGGCGGCCATGGCGTGTTCGCGTACGCCGAAGCGAAAGTAGCTGCCGCCGGGCGTGTTGGCCTGGTGATCGGCGCGGCCTTCGATGTCGGTTTTGTTGGAGCCGGTGAGGTCGGCCGAGCCGCCCACGAGGTGCCCGCCCACGACGGGGCCAAGGGCGTCGAGCGTTTGGCCGCTGGCCGCGCGCGTGGCGAGCTTCGAGCCGGCCTCAAACGACGGCAGATGGTCCGCAAGGTCGTCGGGCAGCGTGCCGTCCATCCAGTGCCGGAAGGTGGTGGCCTTCTCCGGATGCGCCTCGGCGTAGGCATCCATCAGCGCGTCCCAATCGTCGCGGCGCGCCTGGCCCGTGGCGGTGGCGTCCATGTGCTCGCGCACATCATCGGGCACCCAGAACGTCCGATCGGTGGGCCAGCCCAGCGCCGCTTTGGTGCGCTGCACCTCTTCGTCTCCCAGCGGCGAGCCGTGCGCGGCGGCCGTGTCCTGCTGGTTGGGGCTGCCGTACCCGATGTGTGTCTTTACGCAAAGGATGGAGGGCCGATCGGTGACGGCTTTGGCCTGACGGATGGCGGCGTCCACGGCGTCGAGGTCGTTGCCATCGGCCACCGTTTGCACATGCCAGCCATAGGCCGCGAAGCGCTGGGCGACATCCTCGGTGAAGGCGAGATCGGTGGAGCCGTCGATGCTGATGTTGTTGTCGTCGTAGAGGTAGATGAGCTTGCCGAGGCCGAGGTGGCCGGCGAGCGAAGCCGCCTCCGACGCGATGCCCTCCATGAGGTCGCCGTCCGAGACGATGCCGTAGGTGAAGTGCTCCACCGGGGCAAAGGCGTTGGTGTTAACGTGGGCCGCGAGGTAGCGCTCGGCAATGGCCATGCCCACGCCGTTGCCAAAGCCCTGCCCGAGCGGTCCGGTGGTGGTTTCGACGCCGGGGGTCAGGTGCGCCTCGGGGTGGCCGGGCGTACGGCTGCCCCACTGCCGAAACTGCTTGATGTCGTCGAGCGAGAGGTCGTAGCCCGTAAGGTGCAGCAGGGCGTACAGGAGCATCGAGCCGTGGCCCGCGCTGAGGACGAAGCGGTCGCGGTTGGGCCAGGAGGGATCGGAGGGGGCGTGGCGCAGGTGGCGCGTCCACAGCACATAGGCCATGGCCGCAGCGCCCATGGGCATGCCCGGGTGGCCGCTCTGGGCCTTTTGGACGGCATCGACCGCCAGGAAGCGGATCGTGTTGATGGCGCGCGCGTCGATGGAGGAGAAGTCGTCTGGCATGGAGCGAAGCAAAATAATTGAAGGCAAGGAGCATGCATAAGGAACAAAGCGCTGCCCGAAGTTACAGCCGCTTGGCGAGATTTCAACACATTTCGCACCGGTCCGATGCACGCGGGCCGCGCTGTGGGCGAAACATTAGCGGCAGGGCGGCCGGGGCTACCGGTTAAGGGCGTGGCGCAGGCGAGGCGCATGGCGACGGCTCCACGCGTAGCCGCGCACCAGCAGGTGACGCTGTATCGTTACGCGCAGCCGCCGCGTACGTGTCCGAAGCGCGTCCATCCACGGGACCACGGCGATGCAGGCAAGCACAAACAGCACCGCGCCGATGCCTGCGGCAGCGGGCGACCAAGTTCCGGCTCCCAAGGCCCTGAGGCTCAGCCCAAGCCCGCTTCCAAACAGCAACACGGCATGCGCAACGTACACCGCCAGGGTCTCGCGCCCGATGCGCTGCACCCCTGCAGGGAGCGTGCCAGCCGCCAGCTCCAGGGCGCGGGCCGCGGCCATCAGCAGCAGCACCTGCCCAAAGCGCATGACGAGGTAGTTGTTGTAGGCCATGGCCCGAAAGACATCCAGCGTGGAGAAGCGGTGCAGCGCCATGAGCCCTTCCGACGAGGCCATCCACAGCACGAGCCCTGCGCTGCCCCACACGACGGGAGTGCGCCACGGGTGTGCTGCGTCGTGCTGCAACTGCCAGCCCAGCACGCCGCCCAGCAAGGTGTAGCCCACCCACGGAATAGGCGTAAATGTAGAGCCGTGTGCTTCGGTGAGGTAGTGGCGGAAAACGAGCGGCACGTTCGCCCAAGGCTGCACCTGCAGGACCTCATCCAACCCCAAAACAGGAGTCCGGTGCCAAGCAAAAGCAGCGGAAACAGGCGCACGCGGCCTGCGGACAGGCAATAGAGCCCCACCACGGCCAGCAGCCCCAGGCCAATGCAATGCAGCACGTCTACCGTCCACACCCAAGCCGGCACGCCCATCCACAGCATGCCCACGTTGAGGTGCAGCACGTAGCCGAGGCCCACCAGAAAGAGCCCGCGGCGCACGCCCTTCCCCACCCGCGGATTGCTGCGCGGCGGCACGTTGTTGCGCAGCAGGATGTACACGAACACCACGCCCGTAATGGTGAAAAAGAGCGGAGCCGTAAGGCCGCGAAAGAAGACCCACGTGGTGTAGCCGGGCGTAGGCGTGCGGAAGGACGCATCCAGCATGGTATCTACGAAGTGCCCCTGCAGCATCATCACGATGGCAACGGCGCGCAGGACGTCAAGAAACTGCAGGCGTCCGGCAGATCCGTGGGGCGGCGCAGAAGGAAGGAACGAGCGCATGGTGCGGAATTCGGTGGCGGCAGCAGGCCTCAACGTACAGGGAAACACGGTGGTGTGCAAGAAGGCCCGCCGAGGCCAGGGCAATCACACGCGTAATCGCGAACCCGCCCTGGGCGCTTCATAGTCAGTCGCTGCTCCTGGGGCATGTCGACGTCATTTTGCAATTCAGTCCTGAACAGCGTTAGCACGAATACGCACGATTGATGCAACGGCTCTGGACATTTTGGACAAGGGGGGCATGCCTGTGGCGTAACTTCTGCGACGGAGCGTTTTTCCGTGTACATGGAGATCGCCACGTCACTCCCCAGGGGCACTCCTCGCGATGACAAGGAGAATGCTGCTTTTTTGTGCGTTGGGCGTGCAGTTGGTCGAACTCGTCGGAACAGCCATCTGAACCACCAACATTGCATGTCTACCGTCAACCGCTGTTGTCATTGCGAGGAGCCGTAGGCGACGCGGGGGCGTTTAGATCATCCTGAAAGGGCCACCGTGACAAACGAGCAATAACCCGCCGTACAGAACCATCGACGGCTCACGTCCGATCCAGAAAAACGAGCCAGCCTTGAAGTTCGAACACGTAACAGTGCCGTAGAACCCACATAGCACAACGTAAAATGGTCGTTCGCTGCTGAACATCATCCAGAGACGGCGGGTCTAAGAATTCGCACTTATTACCCAACGAAGCACGGCTCCTTCATGTCCACCGTTTTTGTCACACGCAAGGTCCATTTCAACGCCGCACACCGGCTGCACAACCCAGAAAAGTCCGACGCGTGGAATGCAGAAACCTTCGGCGCGTGCAACAATCCGAACTGGCACGGGCACAACTACGTGCTGGAAGTGACGGTTGCCGGCACGCCCGACCCGGAGACGGGCTACGTGGTGGACCTGGGCGCGCTGAAGCAGGTGCTGCATGAGCGCGTGGTGGATCGGATGGATCACAAGAACCTGAACCTGGAGGTCGACTTTTTGGACGGCATTTTGCCTTCCACCGAGAACGTGGCTGTAGCGATTTGGGAACAGCTGGAGGGTCACCTGCCGGCGGGCCGCTTGCACTGCGTGCGGCTCTACGAAACCGAGCGCAACTTTGTTGAATACCGCGGGGACTAGCGCGCCCCGATTTTTCTTATACGATTGCACCTGCGAGGTGCCTTTTTATGGCTGAAAAGAAAATCCTTTCGGACCTGCACGACATTTCGGGCGACGGTGCCCCCGTCAACGGCGCCCACAAGACGTACGACCGCCGCGACCATTACGATGCGGAAACCACCGACCGGGTGGCGGCCCGCATGCGCGACATCCTCACGGACCTGGGCGAGGATCCGTCGCGCGAGGGGCTGCTCGACACCCCGCAGCGCGTGGCCAAAGCCTACCAATTTCTGACGCAAGGGTACGCCCAAGATCCGAAAGCCATTCTGCAGCAAGCGCTTTTCGCCGAGGCGTACGACGAGATGATCTTGGTAAAAGACATCGAGTTTTACTCCCTGTGCGAACACCACATGCTGCCGTTCTTTGGGCGGGCGCACGTGGCGTACATTCCCGACGGACACATCGTGGGGCTCAGCAAGATTCCGCGGACGGTGGAAGTGTTTGCGCGTCGCCTGCAGGTGCAAGAACGCCTCACGCTCCAAATCCGCGATGCGATTGATGAAGTGCTGCAGCCCTTGGGCGCGGCGGTGGTTATCGAGGCGCAGCACCTATGCATGATGATGCGCGGCGTAGAGAAACAGAGCTCACGCACGACAACGAGCTCCATGAGCGGCGAGTTTGAGAAGCACCGCACGCGCACTGAATTTATGCGGCTCGTTCAGGCTTCGTCCTGACGCGGGTTTTCCCAGCGTTCTTCTGCAACGCGGAAGACGTCGGCGCACTGCGCGAACGCTTCGGCGGGGCCAACCAGCGTGAGCCGGTCGTCGGGGGCGAGGACAAAGTGGCCGTCGGGGGTGGGAATGTTCGTGTCGTCGCGCCGCACGGCCAAAACGGTGAGGCCGTAGGTTGTGGGCAGCGACAGCTCGGCCAGGGAATGGCCCGCGGCGCGGCTGCCGGGCCGCACCCACACCACGCGCGTGTGCAGGTTCTCTTCGTGCAGGCCGTGGAGGTGAAGCGGCATAGCAGGTGCGGCTTCGTCGCCGGCACGCATCAGGGCATAATCATGGGCGCGCACCTCCTGCACATGCTCCTGAATCTCGTGCGCCGGAATCTGATACGCCCGCAGCACTTCCGAAAATAGGCGCACGGTGCTTTCCATCTCTTCCGGCACAACAACCTCGGCGCCGGCGGCGTGCAGGGCCTCCACATCGGCAAGATACGGCGTCCGCGCAATCACGCGCAGCGTTGGGTTGGCCTCGCGGGCCGCTTCCACGATGCGCCCGACGGCCCGCCGGTCGTTGATGGCAACGACGCACAACTTGGCGTGCGACACGTGGGCCGCTTCGAGGACGTGCGCCCGGCTGGCATCGCCGTAGAGCGCCGTGTACCCATCGGCCGTCGCATCGGCAATGGACTGCGGGTTGAGGTCCAGGATGATGAGCGGGATGCCGGTGCTGCGTAGCACGGTGGCAAGGCGGCGCCCAGCGGGTCCGTAGCCCACAATCAGCGCATGGTCCTCCAGGGGCGGCGCCGGCGACACGGCATCGGCGCCCGGCGTGAGGCCGAGGCGCTGCAGCCAATCTTCCACCTGCTGACCGGCACGGGGGGCGCGTTGGGCCAGCAGCGGCGTGCACAGCATCAGGAGGACGGTGGTGGCAATGAACAGCTGTTCGCCGCTCGTGCCCAGGCCCATCGGGTGGAGGCCCACAGCGCGGCCGGCGGTGTTGAGCACAAACGAAAACTCACCGACCTGCGCCAGAAGCAACCCGGTGGCCACGGCCGCGCGCGTCGGGTAGCCGGTTAGGCGCACGCTGGCCGCTGTAACAAGTCCCTTCAGGACAACCACGAGCGCTGCAAGGCCCAGCACCATCCACAGGTGGGCCCAGAAGAACCCCACGTCCATGAGCATGCCCACGGAGACGAAGAACGCAGCGTTGAATAGGATTTGCAGCGGGACCACTTCGCTGAGCGCCTGCGCGCTGTAGGGACTTTCGCTCACGGCGAGGCCCGCCAAAAACGCGCCCAGGGCAAGGCTCACGTCGGCCAGGCTGCTGAGCCAGGCGGTGCCAAAGCAGAGCGCAACGATCGTCATCAGAAACAGCTCGTGGCTGCGCGTGCGGGCGACGCGCTCCAGGAGCCACGGCACTACGCTGCGGGCCGCCACCAGCACGCTTGCGATGAGTGCGGCGGCCTTGCCCAGCGCCCACGCCAGGTCCAGCGGGTGGCCGCCCTCGCCGCCCAGCAGGGGCACCACCAGCACGAAGGCCACTACGGCCAGGTCTTGAAAGATGAGCACGCCCAGCGCGCCCTGTCCGGCCGCCGTTTCGGTCTCTTTGCGGGCCGCGAGGATGCCCAGGACGAGGGCTGTAGAGGAGAGGGCGACGAGGCCGCCGGTGAACAGGGCCTCGGGCCAGCCCACGCCCCACCACCGGCAGGCCCCCGCCACGATGAGCAGCGTTGCGCCCACCTGCAGGCTCCCGGCGCCCAGCACCAGCCGCCGGATGCGCGCCAGCTTTTCCAGGCTAAACTCCAGCCCAATGGTAAAAAGCAGCAGGATGACGCCCACCTCGGCCAGGTTTTGCACCAGGGCCGGGTCGTTTACGAGGCCAAGCACGCTTGGACCAATCACCACGCCGGTCAGCAGAAAGCCGACGATGGGCATCACGTGAAAGCGCACGCACACGTAGGCAATGGCAATGCCCAGCACGAGCAGGAGCACCACATCGTCGAGGAACGGAAGCGTGACGCCGGCGGCAACAAGGGGAGGCATAGGCATTACGGGGTGGGGCGAGGCGCGCTTCGGATGACGCGGCCGGGGCTGGTAAAGGAGATGCCAAGCGCCGACTGCGTGCTAATCATAACGGATTCAATAACCGGCGGAGCAACCGGCGCGTCCGCCTCCCACTCCACAATGAAGTTGGCTCCGGCGCCGCCCGTGCGATCGTCTTTGGCAACGACAAACGCGGTGGAGGCCAGGGGTGCCAGCGTCTGCGGGGCGTCGAGGTACTGCCGCACCCAGGTGCCTTCCGAGTCGTGGTACGTCACCGAGGTGAGGGTGATGGGGCGGTTGATGCTGGTGTTGCGCACGCTCAGCGTAACCGCGAGGTCAATGACCTGCGGGCGGTCGGTCAGGTTGAAGTAGATGTACGAGTAGGCGGGCACGTACACCGTTTGGGCAACGGCTTGCTGGGTGGGCGGGAGCGCGCGCTGCGGGCGCCAGGGGGCAGCGGAAACGCCATGCCCGGTATCGGGGGAAGTGCTTGGGGGGGCAGATTGCACCGGTGCCCGGTCGGCCGGGATGTTGCAGGCAGAGAGTGTCGTAGCGAGCAGGATGCTCCACAACGTAAAGCGTAACAGTTGACGCATGGTCAAGGCCTCGGGCAAGGGAGAAGCACGCAACAGAACAAGGCAACGGAGGCGCGATGGCCCGGTGTGGCCAATAACGCACGCGCCACGATGAAGCTCGCCCTAGCGAGCCGCACCGTGGCCACGAGGCTACGCTTTACGTGACGTGTGTGCCGTCGCGGTCGTATGGCAACACGACAGGCCGGTGGCACGCGGTCATGCCGTATCGATGGAAACGCGTTGGATGATGTCGTCGGCTTCAATGGCATCCACCACGTCTTGCCCGTCGGTCACTTTCCCAAATACGGTGTGCTTGCCGTCCAGGTGCGGCTGCGGGGCATGCGTGATGAAAAACTGGCTGCCGTTTGTGTTGGGGCCCGCGTTGGCCATCGAGAGGGCGCCGGTTTCGTGCGTGAGCGGGTTGTCGTCCACTTCGTCTTCGAACTGATACCCCGGGCCGCCGCGGCCGGTGCCGGTAGGATCGCCGCCCTGAATCATAAAGCCGTCGATGACACGGTGAAACGTGGTGCCGTCGTAAAAATCCTCGTTGGCCAGGAATACGAAATTGTTGACCGTCTTCGGCGCGTGCTCCGGATACAGCTCCGCGGTAATGGTACCTTTGTCGGTCTCAAGGGTCGCGGTGTACGTCGCATCGGGATCGATGGACTGCTCCGGCGGCTGGTTCCACTGTTGATGGTCGGCCATAAAGATACACATTTTCAAACAGTTGATGGAGCAATCCGACCGGTCCCCTTCCCCAGTGTTTCCCGCATCAGGGGGCGCATCGGGGGCACGGCCCCAACCGACGCTCGTCATGCGTCAGAAGTACCGGTGGTGCAATTGCAGAAAGCGACACGCCGAAAAGCGACAGGTTCTCGGCGGCGGATCCTTGGCGTATGTACCCTGTATGCGTGACGGTATCAGCTGCGCCGTTTGGTTGACAGCACGACACAATTAACGCACCGCAGCGGATGCTGCGAATCTAGCATTTCAGTTCAACGAACAAGCTTCGGTACCCATGAATCACCACGCTGCTCCGGTATCAGATGCTATGGCCGGCTGGAAGCGCTTCCAGCCTCATAATGATCTCCCGCCGCATGTGCCGCAACTACACCTCGACCGCTCAGGCACGATCCTGCATGCCACCCCAACCGCTCAGCGCCTGCTCGAATATGACGACGAGGAGGCGCTCAATCCGTGCTTCTTCACGCATGTGCACGGGCGCAACTTGCATCAGGTGATGCAGGACATGGCCCACATGGTGCGGCAGCGCAAGCGAAAGGCGTCGTGGTTCTTGCGGTTGCGCACGGGCAACGGCCGGTGGCGATGGTTTCGGGCGCAGGCGTCGAACAAGCTTTACGCCCAGCCGCCACACATCGCCGTGAATCTGCAGCCGGTGTAACGCCGGCGCCCCCATGGCTTACGTACAGCAGGGAACGCATCGGAGGGCACGGTTTGAAATTGACGTGCGTGCCCGTCGCATCGGTTGCGCCTGACGGTGGTGCTGGCTACACTAACAGTGCTCGCCCGGTTTGTGCTCTCCTTTGCAACTGACCTGCTTTTATGGCTTCCGCTACTTCTTCTCGTGTTGTTGTCACCGGCCTGGGGGCGCTTACGCCGCTGGGCAATTCTGTAGATGCCTTCTGGGAGGGGCTTACCACCGGCGCTAGCGGCATTGGGCCCACCACCCGCTTCGACGCGTCGGACTTCCGTTGTCAGATTGCGGGCGAGATCCGCGACTTCGATCCCACGGCGTACGTGGATGCGAAGCAGGCCCGCCGCCTCGACCGGTTCAGTCAGTACGCGCTGGCGGTGGCGGCCGATGCGTTGGCCGATGCGGCGTTGCAGCCCAAGGAGCTCTCCCCCGACGCCCGCGATCGCATCGGCGTTATCTTTGGCACCGGCATTGGCGGCGTCGATCTGTTCCAGGAGCAGGCCGAAGTCTTTCGCGAACACGGCCCGCGGCGTCTCTCGCCCTTCTTTGTGCCCATGATGATTAGCAACATGGCGGCGGGCCTCATTGCCATGGAGCACACCCTGCGCGGGCCCAACCACTGCGTCATCTCGGCGTGCGCGACGGGTAACGACGCGGTCGCCGATAGCCTGATGCTGCTGCGCCATGGCCACGCCGATGTTATGATCGCCGGCGGCACCGAGGCAGCCATCAATGAGCTGTGCGTGGGCGGCTTTGGCTCGATGCGCGCGCTCTCCTCGCGCAACGACGCACCCACCGAGGCGAGTCGTCCGTTCGATGTGGACCGCGACGGGTTCGTGCCGTCCGAAGGCGCCGGCGCTCTGATTTTGGAGACCCTGGAGCACGCTGAGGCCCGCGGGGCGCGCATCTACGCGGAGGTTGCGGGCTTTGGGAAGTCGAACGACGCGCACCACTACGCCGCGCCCGATCCCGACGGCCGGGGCGCCACGCTGGCCATGCACGGCGCGGTGGACGACGCGGGCCTCGCGCGCACCGACATCGACCACATCAACATGCACGCCACATCCACCCCGGTGGGCGACATCATCGAGTCGAAGGCGATCGAGCAGGCCTTTGGCGACCACGCCCACGAGATCAGCTGCTCGGCCACCAAGAGCATGACGGGCCATCTGCTGGGTGCTGCGGGAGCCGTCGAATCGATCGCCACGGTGCTCGCGCTGCATCACGGCATTGTGCCGCCCACCATCAACACCGAGACGGTGGAGGAGGGCTGCACGCTCAACTACACGCTGGGCACGGCCGAGGAGCGTCCGCTACGGGCCGCCCTGGCCAACGCCTTTGGCTTTGGCGGACACAACACCACGCTGGCGTTTACGCCGGCGCCGTAGCACGGGCCTCGCCCGCCGTCTGATGCTGATTACCGCCTGCCCCGATTCTGCGCAATGCCTGCCCCCGACCTGCGCCTCTTCGCTCTTTCCGAAACCCACGATTTTGGCGCGCGCGTCGCGGCGGCCATGAACCGGTCGCTCGACGACCACGAGGAGCAAACGTTTACCGATGGCGAGCACCTGCTGCGGTCGCTGGTCAACGTGCGCGGCCGCGACGTCTTTGTGGTGCAGTCGCTACACGGCGGGCCGCGGTACAGCATCAGCGAGAAGCTAACGCGCCTCCTTCTGTTTATTGGAGCGCTTGAAGATGCCGACGCGCGGCGCATCACCGTGCTCATCCCATACCTGTGCTACGCCCGCAAAGATCGCAAGACGCGTCCCCGCGATCCGGTATCCACGCGCTACATTGCGGCCATGCTGGAAGCCGTGGGGGCCGATCGTGTGGTGACCATGGACGTACACAATCTGGCGGCCTTTCAAAATGCCTTTCGCGTGGGCACCGATCACCTGGAGGCGCGCCCGCTGTTTGTGCAGCACGCCGCCCACACGTTAAGCGACGAGGAACGCCTGGTGGTGCTGTCGCCCGACGAGGGGGGCGTGAAGCGTGCGGCGCGCTTTGCGGAAGGCCTCCGCGCGGCGCTGGGCCGTGACATCCAAACCGCGTTTGTGGAAAAAATCCGCCGCGAAGAGGGCGTCAGTGGAGGCACGCTGGTGGGCGACGTGGCGGGGGCGACGGTGCTGGTGCTCGACGACCTGATTAGCACGGGCGGGACGATCGCGCAGGCGGCTCAATCGGCGGCCGAGGCCGGCGCCGCACGCGTGATTTTGGTCATCACGCACGGGCTCTTTGTGGGCGCCGCGGCGGCGACGTTGCAGGCCGCACCCATCGCCGCCCTCTGGACGACCAACACGATTCCGCCGTTTCGCCTGCAGGACACCGCGGCCCGCGATCTGCTAACGGTGTGCGATGCCGCCCCGCTCTTTGCCGATGCCATCCGGGCCATCCATACCGGCGGCTCGGTGACGAAGTTGCTTCGGGTCCGGGGCTAAGGGCGTCAGCCTTAAGCGGTCGCCTCGTCGGACGCATCCACCGCCGCGTGAGCGCCAATGAATGTGCGCAGCGTCTCGGTGACGGCTTCGGGGCGCTCAATGGCGCTCGAGTGTCCGGCCTTCGGCAGACGCACCAGCTCGCTCGTTGGAATCGCGGCATGGGCTTGCTCGGCTTTAGCGGGCGGCGTGGCCACGTCCTCTTCCCCCACCACAATAAGCGTAGGCGTGGTGACCTCGTCCAACCGGGGGAGTAAATTCTCCCGGGTAAAAATGCCCTGCCCTGCACGATAGACCCCTTGCCGGTCGTTGGCGCGCACGATGTCCTTCCATTCCTCCAGCGCTTCGGGCTGCTCGGCGCAGAACGTCTCCCCGAACAAGATCGGCATCACGCGGTCGATGACAGGGCCATAGCCCACGGTTTTAACGAGCCGCAGCATGGCCTGATACTGAATGCGCCGCATGGTTTCTTCCGATCCGGCCTGGGTTTCCAGAAGGGCCGCGCTGTGTAGCCGGTCGGCATGATCGACGAGCAGGTGAAAGCCCACAAAGCCGCCCATCGAGAGGCCCACGTAGTGGCAGCGATCGATGGCGAGCGCATCGAACAGGGCCACGGTGTCATCGGCCAGCTCCGGCACGCTGTAGCCGTCCTCGGTCACTTCCGATTGCCCCTGCCCGCGCCAGTCGATGGCGATGCAGCGGTAGTCGTCGGCAAAGGCCTCCATCTGATGCGCCCACATGCGGTGCGTCATCAAAAAGCCATGGGCGAAAAAGATGGTTTCCGGGCCGTCGCCCGCTGTGGTGTAAAAGTAGTCGCAGTCGTTAACGGTAACGTGGGGCATAGCAAAGAGGGAGTTATGAGAAATCGGTGGAGGTCATTCGTATGTGCGCAAAATGCGCCGGGCCACCACGTTCTTGTGCACCTCGCTTGGGCCGTCGTAGATGGAGGCGCCGCGTTCGTGGCGGTACCAAAAGCTCAGCAAGGTGTCGTCGGTGAGGCCGTAGGCACCGTGCGCCTGAATGGCTTCGTCGAGTACACGATGCAAAACATCGGCCACAAAAAACTTGATGGTGGAAATATCGGTGCGGGCCGCGCGGGCCCCGTCGCGCGCGATGGTTTGGGCGGCGTTGAGCACCAAGAGCCGCGCAGCATCGATGGAGGCGCGGCACTCGGCCACGGCATGCTGGAAGCTCTGCTGCTGACTGAGCGTTTCGCCGTCGCGCACCACCCGCGTGGCCGCTCGCTCGCACATCATCGCAAAAGCGCGTTCGCAGATGCCAATCCACCGCATGCAATGGTGGATGCGGCCGGGGCCCAGGCGCTCTTGTGCCAGCGCAAAGCCCCGGCCCGGCGGTCCTAGCACGTGAGCAGGCGGCACGACGACGTCGTGGAAGCGCAGCTCGGAGTGGCTCAGCCAGCCCGCCCCGCGCTCGCCCATAATTGGGAGGCGCTGCACGTGCTCGACGCCGTTGGCGTCCATGGGCACCAGCAGCATGCTGGCCCACGCGTAGGGGTCGTCGGCATCGGGGTGCGTGACGGCCATGACGATGGCAAAGGCGGCTCCGTGCGCGCCGGTCGTAAACCACTTGTGGCCCCGTAGGCGGTAGCCGTCATCGGTGGGCGTAGCGGTGGTGCTCAGGTGCTTGGGGTTCGAGCCCGCGTGTTCGGGCTCGGTCATGGCAAAGCAACTGCGGAGGCGGCCGCCCACCAGCGGATCGAGGAATCGCTCCCGTTGCGCGGGGGTAGCGTGCGCCGCGAGGAGCTCCATGTTGCCCGCATCGGGCGCTTGACAGTTGAAGGCCACATGGCCCAGCGGCGAACGGCCGAGCACTTCGCTGACACGCGCAAAGTCTTCCAGCGAAAGGCCCATACCGCCTTCGGCCTCCGGCAGTTGGGGGCACCACCAGCCGCGTGCTTTAACGGCGCGCTGCACCGCCGCCAGGTCATCTGCCACGGCCGGCCACCCGTCCGTGCGCAACGCATCTTCCAGCGGCTCGACGTGATCGTGCAGAAAGGTTTGGAGGGCATCTAGCGGAAGCGCTTCGACAGCAGGCATAAGCAGAGCGATTGGGCGTTAACAAAGCGTTACAACATAGCAACCGCGCGGCGATGATCGCAAGCGGGGCCCGGGCAACCAAGGCAACCGCATCAATCGTGCCGGTTCGCGCTGACGCCGCGCAAGAGAGGTTTGCGAAGTGATGACGACATGCCGAAGCAGGGGCCGCCTTTGAAGCACACAGGGCAGATGCACGATGACTCATGCAATGGCTCGTCAGTACGTTTCGCTGATTGCACTATGCGGTAGGTTTTTGCTCGTTTGTGAAGGTTACCCTTCCAGCATGACCTAAAGGCCCCATCACAGGCATGACCTTGCGACCTCGCCACAGGCATGATCTTCGGTTCCCATGCTCACTTCGTTCGCCCGCAATGACAAGAGGAGTGAGATGCGGAAACGATACGTGAATGGTTCAGATGGCTGTTCCGGCGGGTTTGACCAACTGCACGCCCAACGCACAAAAAAGCAGTACCCTCCTTGTCATCGCGAGGAACGACCGTAGGGAGTGACGTGGCGATCTCCATGTATGGGCAGGAGCGCCCCATTGCGGAGATTGCCACGCTCACTGCGTTCGCTCGCAATGACAAAAGGGGTAAAATGAAGAAACGGTACGTTGATGGTTCAGATGGCTCTTCCAATGGATTTGACCGACTGCACGCGCAACGCACAAAAAAAGCAATACACTCCTTGTCATCGCGAGGAGTGAGGGGTCTTGGTCATGCCACTGGTGCGCATGCGAGCGACGCGGGGGCCGAAGGTCATACCACTGGTGGGGCCGAAGGTCATATCTATGATGGGGCCGGAGGTCATGCCCGTGGTGCGATCTCCATGTATGGAAGGATACGCACCCTTCCAAGATATGCAGGGCCGTTGCATCAATCGTGCTTATTCGTGTTAACGCCGTTCAGGACTGATTTGCGAAAATGACGTCGACATGCCCTAGGAGCAGGGACTGCCGTTGAATCGCACAGGGCAGATTCGCGATTGCTCGTGTGATTGCCATGCACGGGTGGTGCGCGGATGGCTACGCGCTGCATCCGAGGCGCCGAAGCGCGCGGCCAAACACGTCGCCAAGCAGCGCAGGGTACGCGGTGCCCATCAGCTCGGCAATGATGGCAAACGTGCCGTCGGGGGCAAACGTGGGCAGCGGATTGATCTCCAGAAAGAACGGCTGTCCGTGTTCGTCCAGGCGGAAATCGGCGCGGGCAAAGTCGTGGCATTCGAGAGCCGCGAAGGCCTTGCGCGTGTGCTGGTGCAGCGTATCCTCCAGCGCGGGGGTGAGGGCATCGGCCACCGTGTAATCCCAATCCTTTTCGGGCGCGCCGCGGTGCTCCAGCGCATGCAATCCGATGTGTGTGGTGGGTTCAACGGCGCGTTGCAGCACCGGCAGCGCCTCGGGCGGATCGTGCCCCACCACGGCGACGGTAAACTCACCGCCCGGCACGAATGCTTCCACCAGCGCATCCTGGCGATAGGTGCGGGTTACGCGGGCCACGGCGGCGTGCAGGGCGTCGGGCGTGTGCACAACGCTGTCGGGCGTAATCCCCTTCGAGGAGCCCTCGTAGCGCGGCTTTACAAACAGGGGAAACGGCGGAAGGGGTGTCGCGTCGAGGGCCTCGGGCGCGCTGACGACCGCATGCGGCGGCGTAGGGACGCCAGCATCCGCTACAATGGTTTTGGTCCAGGCCTTGTCGAGCGTCAGGGAGAGGGTGAGCGCATCGGAGCCCACGCACGGGATGCCGGCCATCTCCAGGAGAATGGGGGCATACGCTTCGCGATTCCGACTGCCCGCGCTCTCTGTGATGTTGATGGCGGCATCCAGCGCAAGGCCGTCGCACAGCTTCTGCTGCAGCATGCGGGCCGTGCCCACGCGAACGGGCGTGTGTCCCAGGTGCTCAACAGCGGCCGCGAGTGCATCGACGGTCGCCTCCGGCTCAAACTCGGCATCGGCGTCCGGCGGGTCGTCCGCGGACCACGGGTACGCATCAAACGTGTCGTATATCAGTCCAATATCCATCGAGGCGCGTTGCACGAAGGCGTCTGGTTCATGAATGAGGCGAAAGCGGTATGGCAGATACGAGGCAAAAGGCGCTGATTGTGCGCACGGCAGCAGACGGGACCACGGCCGGTCTTGAATCCTTGAATGCGTCGTTGCGGCACGGGTGGCGGGTGGTCGATACCACGCCGATGGGCGGCGCGGGGCGCGAATCGGCTCCGCAGTGGGCGGCGCTCGTCATTCTGGAGCAGCGCGGCGAGGGGCGTCCGGAGCATCCCCCGGTGATGGCCGAAGAGCCGCTGCCTGAGGAAGCCGAAGAGGTCGTTGAGGAGGTCGTGGAAGGCCCAGAAGGCGATGGCGCGCCGTTATAGTTGATCAGCTATCAGCCACCGGCGGCCACTCAGCAACGACCCGGGCACCCCACGGGCAAAAGCGGCCGACGGTATCGATCCAGTAGGCACGGTTGGCCTCCACCATACGCGGGCGTCCATCACAAACCTCTGTAGAGACTTCGGTTAGCGACCACGCATCCGGGACGAAGTGCCAGCTCCACTGCAGGTTGCCCTTGGTGCCGCGGGTAATGCGGCCGTTGATAAACAACCGCCGGTCGGCGCGGGGGCGCTGCAGTGATGCGCGGGCCGCGCGAATGAGGGCCGGATCGGTGGTGTAGGCCGCCATGCGCTCGCCTCCGGTGGTCGCAAAGACAAATCCGTGGGCGCCGTCCGGTGCGCTGGGCGGCCGACCGCCCAAGCTGTTTGTGTCGCATGCCGCTGTACCGAAAAGCGTAAGCAGGACAAGCAAGAGGGCGGGTAACGATCGCGTGCGCCGTGGGGCGTACGTTGGGCCCGGCGGCTTGCGCCCGGTGATAAAATCATGCATAAGACCACTCGCGTAGATCACATGGGTGACGGGGCGCGTTTAATGCGCTCCGGTTGCTGCACAGATGCATGCACAGATGCACACGGGCATTGCGAGCACGTTCCGCGCCCGTAACCGCCCTGCAGCGCTGCTGTGCGAAGCCCAGCGCCCCAACCGTTGCTCTTACCTTCGAATCGACCATCCGTAATGAAGCTTCCTGAACGCCTATCCTCTCGGCAGCGCGCGCACCTCCGATCGTTGGCGCATGGCGCGGATCCGCACGTGCGCATCGGCAAAGAGGGGCTGACCGACGCCGTGATTGCGGCCATCAACGAGGCCTTCAACACGCGCGAATTGCTCAAGATACGCATTCACGACACCGCCGACCGGCAGCCGCAAGACGTGGCCCACGAGATTGCCGACCGCTTGGACGATTGCTACGTGGTGCACACCATGGGATGGACGGCCACGCTGTACCGGCCCGATCCTGAAGACCCCGAGATTCAGTTGCCCGCTCGTGGCACCGATGGCGCGTGAGCGTCAGGCGTCGGTGGGATGTGCGCGGGCCACGGTGTAGCTGGTGGCCTGCGGCGGGGCGGCAAACAGCGGCTTTACTTGGGCCCAGGTGGAGCGAAACAGGTCGCTGTGGCGATACGCATCGAGCGCCACGCGGCTCGCCCACCGGCTGTGGGTCGTGCAGATGTTCGGATACCGCGTCGCCCGCCACAGGTCGAGGTGCTGGCAGCCGTCCGTGGCGCGAATCTTGGGCGCCGCCGCATCGAAGTGCGACAGGAACGCGTCCACAGCATCGGGGCGGAACGTCAGGCGAACGATGCGGACAATCATGGGGGCGGGCATTAAGGAGAGGAGCGGCAACACCGCTCACACGCCGGGCGCGGGCTACCGATCCGCAGCAGGCGGCATGGCGGCGTCCTGATGCTCCAGCAGATAGAACGCAACCACCACCAGCGCGTGGCTGATGGCACCGCTTTGGATGCGCCGCGGAATGTCGCAGAGCGGCACGCGCACCACGTCGATCTCCTCGGCCCCGTCGAGGGCCTGCGCCTGCACCGGGTGGGCGCCGCGGGCGACCACGCTGTAGCAGCGATTGGACTGCAGCGCAGGGTTGGGAGCAATCGCGCCCAGGTTTTCAAACGACGCCGCATCGTAGCCCGTCTCCTCACGCAGCTCGCGCTGGGCCGCAGCCACCGGGCTGGCGTCCGACGCGTCGATCATGCCGCCGGGCACTTCCAGGGTTACCGCGCCGGTGCCCGCCCGAAACTGCCGAACGCACACGACCTCGTCGTTGGGCGTAAGCGGAATGACGTTCACCCAATCGGGGGCGTCGAGCACGTAAAAATCGTGCGTGGCGCCGCTGGCGGGCGACTGCATCCACTGCCGGTACACGTCGAAGATGCGGAAGGCGCCCTCGCGAACGCGCCGCACGAGCGTCCACGGTTTCATGCGGTGTCGCCTTCGGGGCGCAGGAGCGGAAAGAGAATGACGTCGCGGATGGAATCTTGCCCCGTCATGAGCATCGTGAGGCGATCCACGCCGATGCCCAGGCCGGCGGCGGGCGGCATGCCGTACTCCAGGGCGCGCAGGTAATCCTCGTCGATGGGCGATGCCTCGTCGTCGCCCGCGGCGCGCTGGGCGGCCTGCGCCTCGAAGCGCGCGCGCTGATCGTCGGGGTCGTTCAGTTCGCTGAAGGCGTTGGCAATTTCGCGGCCGGCGATGATGAGTTCAAACCGTTCCACCAAGCCGTCTTTGCTGCGGTGCTTCTTCGCCAGCGGACTCAGCTCCACGGGGTAGTCGGTCACAAACGTGGGATCGACGAGCGACGGCTCCACGGTTTCGCTAAAGATTTCGTCGAGGAGCTTCGCGAGGGACATCTCAGCCGTGACGTCGAGCGACAGCTCGTGCTTGGCAACGTCGTACACGCGGTCGCGGGCCGCGCCGTACAGGTCGTGGCCGGTGGCCTCGTGAATCGCATCGAAGAACGGCACGCGGCGCCAGGGGCCGGAGAGGTCGATGGATTCGCCCTCAAAGGCGATCGTCGGTTCGTCGTGGAGCGTCGTGGCGACGGTGCGAATCATCCGCTCGGTGAAATCCATCATCCAGCGGTAGTCCTTGTACGCCGCGTAGCACTCCATCATCGTAAACTCCGGATTGTGAAAGCGGCTGAGGCCCTCGTTCCGGAAGTCTTTGCTGATCTCGTACACGCCGTGGAAGCCGCCCACCAGCAAGCGCTTCAGGTACAGCTCATCCGCAATGCGGAGGTACAGCTCCATGTCCAGCGCGTTGTGATGCGTGGTGAACGGGCGGGCCGTGGCGCCGCCGTAAAGGGGCTGCAGGACCGGCGTCTCGACCTCCAAAAAGCCATCATCGTCCAGTACGCGGCGCATGGTGCGGATAATTTCCGCCCGTTGCCGAAAGACCGTGCGCACCTCGGGGTTTACCGTGAGGTCCACGTAGCGCTGCCGGTAGCGGAAGTCCTTGTCGGTAACTTCGTTGTACGTCTCGCCATCTTTCTCCTTGACAACCGGCAAGGGGCGCAGCGCCTTGGAGAGCAGCTGGAAGTCGCCGCTGGCGCGCAGGGTAACCTCGCCCATGCGGGTGCGAAACAGGTGCCCCTGTACGCCTACGATGTCGCCGATGTCCAGCAGTTCGGTGAAGACCTCATCGTAGAAGTCCTCCGGCAGGTCGTTTTTGCGGATGTACACCTGGAGGGTGCCGCTTTCGTCCTGCAGATCGAAGAAAGCCGAGCCGCCCATAACGCGAATGCCGGTGATGCGCCCGGCAATGGATGCCGTGAGCGGCGTGCCCTCGTCCGGGTCGTGGGTGTCGTCATCAAACGTCGCAAGCAGATCTGCCGCCCGGTGGTCTACCGGCCAGGTGTACGGGTACGGGTTGATGCCACGCGCTTCCAGCGCCTGACGTTCGTCGCGGCGGCGTTCTTCTTGTTCGGTGCGCTCTACAGCCGACATGGGGGCGGAGAATTACCAGGGGAAACAGACGTACGAGGCTACCTACAATGTAAAACGCACAACGGCAAGGTGATGGCGTTGTGCGTTGAACCTTTTCCGAAATTGGGCGGGGCTTACCCGATCCACTGCTCGGCTTCGATCAGCAGCGCATCATGATGCATGCGCATGAGATCGGCCACCGCCTGACTGAGGGCGCGCGCGTCGCTGTCGGGCGGCTGCGCCGAGGCAAGCACGGTCATCCGCTGCACGCCCTCCTCTAAGGTGTCGAGGGCTTCAGACAGCGCAAACCACCACGGCTGATCGGCCGCCGTTTCGACCACCTGTTGCGGGCACAGGGAGATGGCACGCCCGCCCTGATCGCGCAGGGCATTGCGCAGCGTTTCGATCGCCGCCACGGTGGTATCGGTCATGCGCTGCAGCTTTTGGCGCTGGCCCAGCGAGAGCGCCGCCTGCACGGCCGCTCGTTGCTGGCACACAACCGTTTCGAGCAGCTGCACGGCGGCCACAACAACCGACTGGAACGCGGAGCCGCTGTCGGCCACGCGGTCCACCAAACGTTCAATCACTTTCATGTCAGCGGACAGGTCATCGGCCGTCACAGCGTGGCCGGACGACAGCGGTTGGGTGGCAGCAAGACGCTCTTTGGGGGAGAGGCCCGGTGCTGCGGACGCGCGACGGGGGATGTACGCGCTACGAGCATCGTTGCTCATACAGTATGCAGCTATTAGGAAAAAATCGCGGGGCATGGATGCCAAACGGCCCTTACGAGCCGTAACGTACGGCGCATGCTCGCTCAAGGGGCCGTCGTACGAAGGCAAAAAGCCGAAGATCCATTAGGGATCGTGCGTATGCAGCGCTCAAGTACGCGAACGGCTTTTTCATTGTCAAGGCTGTTCGTCACGATCTGGTGACATTCGTGGAGGTATGTTGTCATCTAAGAGCGTTTGGAGGGCCGGCTGTTGCGAGGCATGGGGCGTGAGGCGCAGCATCTCGCGCGCTAGCTGCGTGTAGAGGCGGCGTGCATCCTCGGGAAGGGCGTTCAGGTGAGCGGCAACGGTGCGCACATCGCCGCGGGCGACGGGGCCGGTGAGGGCACGGGCCGGCCCCTGGGCGTGCACGTTTGCCGCTGTGGCTTCAAGCAGCGGCCCCAGCATGGCGCGCGCATCCTCGGGCCCGACGCCCGCGTGCTCTAAGACGCGCTGCGCAACAGATGCGAGGGCGACGAGTCCGTTGGCCGCCAGCGCGGCAGCGGCGTGGTAGGCGGCCTTTTCGCTTGATGCAATGGCCACCGGGCGGAGGCCAAGCCAGCGCGCAAGGGCATGCCCCTTGGCGGCCGCAGGCCCCTCCACAGCTGCAACCGCGCCCTCAAACACCGTGGGCGGCGCGCCGGCAGGAATGGTCTGCAGGGGGTGCACGCTCACCGTTGCCGCGCCCCGCGCGGCTAGGGGCGCGAGGCGCGCGGCCGGATGAAGGCCCGAAAGGTGGAACGCAAGCGTTTCGTGCCATGGGTGATCTACCGCGGCCAGATCCTCGGCAACCGATGCGATGGCATCGTCGGGCACCGCGAGGGCCACGATGCGCGTAGCGCCCGGTAGGGCGTTTAGGGTGGTGCCGGTGTGGGCGGGCGGAGGGGACAGCCGTTGCGCAGCTGCCTCCACAGAGGCCCGCCGCCGGCTGATCAATCCAGCGATCGATCCCCCCTGGCGGGTCCACTGCTGCGCGAGCGCCGTGCCCACCGCGCCAGCACCGACGATTGTAAGGGGAAGAGGCTGCGGATTAAACGGCATAATCAGGAGCGCATGTGGTCATGAAAGAGCGATGTGCGCGTCAAAATGTTAAGATGTCGTGCATGCAAGCGCTTTCCCATGGGTGTGCGGTTGACACCCACACTGCGCCGCGTCATGTTCAGGATAGTCGTGGAGAAGTCCCTAGGCTGTGTTTGAAAAATCAACGTGAGCGCGAGCCCGTGGTGGAAGCCGTAGCTGCACGGCGTTCGAAGCAGGGGTAGCGGGCCTACAGCGATGCAGCACAACGTAGCAGCAGCGCCTGCCCAACCGGGCGCAGTCCGCGAGGGGTTTTCAAGCACAGCCTAACGTCAAGACGTACGTATCATACCATAAGGCACGAGCATCTATGATTAAGAAACGAGTGAGTCCCACCGGACGCGTCGTCCGCGTGTTTTTTGAACTGCCCGGCGACGCGGTAGAAGAAGAAGCAGCCGTGGTTGGGTCGTTCAACGACTGGTCCGAAGAGGGCGAGCCCATGACATACGTCAAGTCGCGCGACGTGTGGAAGGCGGGCGTGTCGTTTACGCCGGGGACGACCATCGAATTCCGGTACCGCGTCGATGGCAGCACATGGCAGAATGAAGCAGACGCCGATCGGTACGTTCCGAATCCATACTTTGGAAAGAACAGCGTGGTCGACCTGTAGCCAGGCGTTGCCTCCACAGACCATGCTGTAGGGACCCCAAAGATGGCGTCGGATCGAGGGCCACAGAGTTTTTCGCTCTGTGGTCATTTTTTATGAGACAGGTGCTCAGTTGCAAAAAATTTTTAAGTATATGTAGCTTTCATGAGGAATGCAGAGATCGGGCTCTATCAGCGGCTACCATCGAAAAAGAAGGCCCGCAACGCCTGTTAATTAATAATGAAGGGGCATTTCCCTGCACTGGGGCAGTGTCAAGCTCCTTCGTTTCTTTGCAATTATGCGACCGATCCCTTTAGGTAGTAAATGATTTGGTAACGTTACTTGGCCCGGTCATGCCTGCTCAGGTACAGGTTGTAGTACAATCAAGAGGCTGTCGTCGGGCACGTGGAGCGGTTTCCCACAGCTTCATTTGGCGTTGCCTGCTGGGCGCGGCCCAGTTATTCGCATTGTTATGTATCCAATCGTGATAGCATCATGCGCAGACTGTTACGTTGTACACTTGCCGTCCTGGCGCTGCTGCTTTTGGGGACGGCCCCAAAAGCGTACGCACAGGACGCCGTTGTTTTAGGAACGGTCGTCGATAGCACGACCTCTCAGCCGTTGCCGGGCGTGAACGTTGTTGTGGAAGGCCTTCAATTGGGCGCAGCAACAGACACGCAGGGCCAATTTCGTATTGAGGGTGTACCAACCGGTGAGCAAACACTGGTTGCTTCGTTCGTCGGCTACGACACGAAGCGCATTCCGCTTGACGTAGACGCGGGCACAAATGAAATTCGTATCCAACTATCGCCTGCGGCAGTTGGGCTAGAGAACGTGATTGTCACCGCGCTCGGCGTGCAGCGCCAAGAGCGTGCGATTGGTTACGCCGTTCAGGAAGTTGAGGCGGCTGAGATTGATCAAGCGGGTGAGACAAACTTCATCAGCTCGTTGGCCGGTCAGGTGTCGGGTGCTCAAGTGAGCACCTCCAGCCAAATGGGTGGATCCTCCCGCATCATCCTGCGTGGAGCCAGCTCCATTTCCGGTAACAATGAGCCGCTGATTGTTGTCGATGGTATTCCGCTTGATAACTCCGGGTTCAATAGCATTTCCCAGGAGACGGGATCTGGAGGGTACGACTACGGAAACGCTGCTGCCCTCATCAACTCGACAAACGTGAAGTCAGTCACTGTTCTGAAGGGTCCAAGTGCTGCTGCGTTGTACGGGTCGCGCGCCGCGAACGGTGTGATTGAGATCGTAACGAAGGATGGCTCCGGGCGTGAAGGCATCGGGGTGAACATCCAGCAGACGCTGACCATGAACCAGATGTACAACTTCCCTGACTATCAAAACAAGTACGGAGGCGGCGCTTGGGCACCGTTCTCGATGAATGGCCAGGGCCAGTTGGTTGCAGACTTTGCGACAGATCAGTCGTGGGGGCCGCGCCTTGACGGGCGTCAGGTGCGTCAGTGGTACAGCTACGACAATGTGAACGGTCTGGAAGGACAGACGACGCCATGGGTCGCCCATCCCAACAACGTGGAAAACTTCTTCCGCACGGGCATCTTGTCCAAAACCAACGTTGCATTCTCTCAGGGGGCGGAAAACTTCAATTATCGCCTCTCGGTCATGAACATGACCCAGCGGGGCAACTCGCCTGAAAGCGAAATGGAGCGCCAGACGATCAACTTCAATGGATCGCTAGATCTCACCGATCGGCTGAGCTCGTCGGTCTCGGCGAATTACATCAACTCTGAAGCTTACGGACGTCCGGGCAGTGGATACAGCAACGCGGTTGGTCCGTGGTTGCAGTTTAACCACTTCGGCCAGCGCCAAATTGAGCTGGATGAAGACGCGCCGATGCGTGACATCACGCGCCCAGACGGCACGCAACGCGGCTGGAACTGGGTTGGCGATCCGAGAGCCGGAAACCTGATCTATGCGAACAACCCATTCTGGATTCGTGAGAAAAACTACCAGAATGACGATACGCAGCGCATTTATGGTCGGGTGCGGCTTGCCTATGACCTGATGGACAACCTCACAGTTTCTGCCAATGCGCGAACCGATTACTACACGCTGCGTCAGCAAGAGCGTGTCGCGATTGGTTCGGTTGAGTTGTCGAGCTACTCGGAGTCGGTCTACGAAGTGCAAGAGACCAACATCGGTGGTAAGGTCGATTATAACGGCAACATCACGGACGACATTAGCCTGCAGGCGTTGGGTGGCGTAAATTACCGCTACAACGACCGCAGCGAGAACCTTGGAGCTACTGAAGGTGGGCTGGTCTCTCGTGAAGTGTACACGCTGGAAAACTCGACGTCGCGCCCCTCAATTGCTGACTACTTCCAGGAGCAGGCGCTCTTTGGTGTGTACGGAGATGTAACCCTTGGGTACCAGGACATGCTGTACCTCGGAGGTACGCTTCGTAATGATTGGTCCTCAACGCTGCCGGCCGACAATAATTCTTACCTGTATCCGTCGGTGAACGGTAGCTTTGTGTTTACCGCCCTCCCGACGTTTGAAGATAGCGACATCCTAAGCTTTGGTAAGATCCGCGCAACGTGGGCACGCGTTGGGCGCGACACCAATCCGTACGAGCTGTCGTTTGTCTATCCGTTGCAGCCCCTTCCCTTTGGAAGCACACAGCTGCAAACGCTGCCAAACTCGCTGCCAAACACCAACCTGAAACCGGAAATCAAGACGGGATGGGAGGTCGGAACGCAGCTTGAGTTCTTGAGCAACAAGATTGCGCTCGACGTGACGTACTACAGCGAGGAGACCAGAAACCAAATTCTCGGTGTTGAGGGCTCGCGGGCGAGCGGCTACAGCTCACGTGTTGTAAACGCCGGAACGATTGCAAACCGCGGCTTCGAAGTCGCGCTGAACGCGACACCGGTAAGCACAGGGTCCTTCCAGTGGGATGTTGGCATTAACTGGGCGAAAAACACAAGTGAAGTGGTTTCGCTGGCGGAAGGTGTTGAGAGCCTCCCGGTCAACTCCACTGCTTCCGCACCGCCCTTTGGTCCGCAGATCGTAGCGCGCGAAGGTGAGCCGTACGGTTCGTTCTTTGGGCGTGGGTTCCAGTACGATGAGAACGGTAACAAGGTGATCAGCGGCGGTGCGTACAGCCTGAGTGCGCCGCGCATCTTGGGGTCTTATCTTCCCGACTGGACGGCTGGATTCTCAACGACCGTGTCGTACAAAGGCTTTTCCGCTAACATTCTGCTCGATGGGCAGAAAGGTGGAAAAATCTGGTCGCTGTCAAACCTCTTTGGGTTCTACAGCGGCATTGTGCAAGAAACGGTCGCCAACAATGTGCGCCAGCTAGGTGTCATTCCGCAGGGCGTAACGTCCTCCGGCGATCCCTGGACGGGCCGCGTCGATCCGAATGCATTCTTCGTCAGCTTCTTTGGCAACCAAGAAGCATTCATTTACGACGCCAGCTACATCAAGCTGCGTTCTGTTTCTATCAGCTACACCATGCCGTCACGGTGGTTTGAAAACACCCCCGTTCGTCGCTTGTCCGTGTCAGCTGTAGGACGCAATGTGGCAACGCTGCTGAAGTACACGCCCAACTTTGACCCAACGGCGGTTGTGCGTGGCAGCGGTAACCTTCAAGGCATTGAAGCCGGACAGATGCCGCCAAACCGTTCGATTGGTTTGCGCTTCAATCTGGGCTTCTAGCATACCAAAGACTGCGCTGCTTCTGCACAACTTTTCTAACGACGCTTAGGAGTTACGATGAAACGTTTTTTCCAACGTCTTACAATCGCGGGAATGGCCGCACTCGTGCTGGTACTCAGCGGGTGCGACCTGACCGAGATGAACACAAACCCTAATCAGCCGACGGAGGCCGCGCCGCCCCGTTTGCTCGCCAATGCGCAGGCCACCATTGCCAATACCTATTGGCGGGATTATCCAGCTGGTTTCTGGATGCGCTATGCACAGTACCTCACCACCAACCAGTACACGGACGGTGACCGGTATACATATCCGGCTCGTCGTTCAGGGTCTAACAACGGAAACTGGGAGGCTTATTACCTCTCGCTGAATGACCTGCAAGAAGTCATTCGGATTAACAACGAACGCCCCGAGGCTGCAAGTGCTTATGGCTCCAACAACAATCAAAAAGCCATGGCCATGATTCTGCAGGCCTGGACGTACCAGGTCATGACAGACATGTGGGGGCCAATTCCCTTCACCCAGGCCCTGCAAGGGCGCACGGAGGGCAACTTCACGCCGGCATACACAAGCCAACCCGAAGTGTATACGGAGCTGCTCGCAATGCTTACGGAGGCGAGCAACATGATCGATGCCAGCGGTACCGCCCTTGCGGGAGGTGACCTTATGTTTGGTGGCGACATGAGCAAATGGAAGTGGTTTGCAAACGCGCTGAAGATGCGTGTTGCGATGCGGATGTCCGATGTAATGCCGGGCGCTGCTGAAACGGCAATCAACGAAGCCATTCAAGCAGGCGCCATCAGCCTTGGACCGGTGCAAGCGGTACAGCCATTTAGTACTGCACCGCCATACCGCAATCCGTTCTTCGAGAACTATGAGGTTGACGGTCGTGATGACTGGGCAGCCCCCGAAGGCCTGGTGGGTGTTATGAATAGCACCGATGACCCGCGCCGTGCAGCGTTCTTCACGGATGCTGACCCTTCGACGCCTGCTCCTGACTACAATGGATTCCCGTACGGGCTGCCTGGCGGAGAGGCTTCAGCGCTCTTTACGTCCGCTAGCTTCTCGCGTCCAGGACTGCGCGTTCGTCAGGCTGACGCGCCCGCGATCTTCATGCTCTACGATGAGGTACTCTTTATCGCGGCCGAGGCTAAGCTGCGCGGATGGGGTGGGGCCGGATTGGCTTCGCTTCCCTCGGCTCAGGAGCTCTACCGCGATGCTATTGCGTCTTCGCTTCGGTACTGGGGCGTCACTGATCAGGCAACGATCAGCAACTTCATCAGCGGGTTGACGATGCCTACGCCCAGTAATTACGAGCAAGTGCTGGGTACGCAGAAGTGGGTTGCTCAGTACATGCAGGGCGTTCAAGGATGGTCAACGTGGCGCCGACTCGATTTCTCGGGCGTGCTCCAAGTTCCGAAAGGTAACCCGGGACAATCCCTCTTCGAATGCGACATCGCTATCCGTATGTCGTACCCCACAGACGAGGCTAGCCTGAACCAAACAAACCTGCAAGACGCCATTAGCAACCTGCTGGGTGGTGATGGTGCAAGTGAAGACAATCAGGGCGTTCGGCTCTGGTGGGACACGAATGCGCCGGTGTGCAACTAAGGTACATCCGTGGCACTTCGCCTAAACCACTGCCTATTCAACGAGCATTGCAACGACTCATGAACTTTCAACGCTACACGTGGCACACTCTGCTAGCGCTCTTGATGGCGGTTTCGCTATCGGCGTGCGATCAGAGTTCGCAAAACTTCGAATACGAGCCGGGCAACTCCCTCTCCATCGCGGGGCCCGCGCAAGTAGTGGTCCCAGATACTACGGATTACTACGTTCGTGCATTCACGATCAACAAAAGCTACGAGTGGACCGTCGGTCCTGCACCTACGTCCATCGTTCAAGTACGGCGCCAAGGTGAGTTTGTCGATGTTGGCTTCACTGAAAAGGGGACCTACACGCTTGAGGTAAGCGATGGCGAATACACGGGTACCGTCGATATAGCGGCGATCCTCACCGATCCGGCCGCTCAGGCCTCGCGCCAAGGGTTCAGCATTCTCGTGAATGCTGTGACATCAGCAGGATTGGCTACTGCGCTGAGTGGCGGAGAGAGCGGGCTTGCGGAAGCAACGGTATTTGCTCCGCGCGATGCTGCGTTCTTGGCAGCCCTTGACGCAAACGATGATGATGCGCTCTCAAGCGATGAGCTGCCTTCTGCGGGCATTCTAGCTGACATTCTCAGCTACCATGTGGTGCCCGATAGCGTTGCGTCTTCCGCAATCACTGACGGCGCCACGGCGCCCACAGTGTTTGGCACCGAGTTAGGCTTTACCGTCGGAAGCGGCGGCGCCATCTCCGTGGAAGGGGCCTCTGTCGTACGCCCCGATATTCCCGTTCTTGGCGGCTACCTGCATGCGATTGATGAAGTCCTGCTTCCGGAAACGGCCGCTGTTGACTTCCGGGACCAGACGTCGACAGCGGGTGACAGCGTGACGGTTGCCGGTGTGTATCTGCCTGAGGGTGGATTCGTCGTCATGCACGATAGCACAGCCCTGGCCGATCAGGGGGCCATCCCAAGCGTTGTTGGTGCCTCTGACTACCTTGAGCCGGGCTTCCATAAGAGTATCGCCATTGCGCTGGACCAGGACGTGTCTGATGGCACCGTTCTCGGTGCCATGCCGCACCGCGATACCAACGGAACCGAGACGTATGACTTTGTCACGTCGGCTGGAATGGCTGACGGTCCGTACGTCAAAAATGGCGCTGCCGTGCTGGAGTACGGAACCATTGCGGTGCCGTGATTGCTGTACGCTAGACGTGGGTCCTCCGACGCACGTCCGAGCTCCATGTTATGATTGCGAAGGGCTGATCCAGCGATTGGTTCGGCCCTTTGCTATGTGGGTACGAACCTACGGTTGGGGTTGCCAATACCACCTGCCGTAGCTCTGTCCACAAAATACTGTATCGTATGACTGCCAATGCCATCCTGGGTGCTCTAATGGGGACTGCCGTGGGGGACGCCCTGGGCATGCCCATCGAAGGGTTTAGCCACCAGAACGTCCGTACCTTCTACAAAGGCATCAAAGAGATGCGGGCCGACGAGCGGCGGCATGACCTGGAGGCGGGGCAGTGGACGGACGATACGCAGTTCACGTTTGCGCTGGCACGCGTCCTGACGCAGCATCCCGAGGACCCAGCGGATTGGCCTGCCGCGGCGGCCGCGCAGTATGTGGCCTTGCGCGATGAAGCGCGCCGCTGGGGCCCCACCACGACGGCCGCGATTGATCGGCTCGCTGATGGTGCTGCGCCCGGCGATGCCGGAGATCCCGACGGCGCTACCGACGGGGCGGCTATGCGTGCGGCACCGCTGGGCGTGTGGTGGGCCGTGCGCGCCGCCCGTCGTGCCGACGCCTGGGCGGCGCTCCGTCCGGTGCTCGCGGTCACCCACCGGCATCCGGCGGCGCTCGTGGCGGGGTGGGGACAGGCGGCGGCGGTCTATCGCCTCGCGGCGTTCGACGACCCCCGGGCCCCCACTATCGATTCGTTCTGGCGCCCGCTCATCGAGGATGTGGTGTGGGCGGAGCAGCAGCTCAACGGCGATGCACGCGTGTCACAGCGGCTGCGGCGTCTCACCGACGTGCTCAACGACGTGCCGCTTGAGCTGCGTGACGTGTGCGACGGGGCCGGCGTGGCGGCCGACGAGGCGTGGCCGTTTGCGGTAGGCATGGTGGTGCGGCGGCCGCACCTGCTAGAAAATACGTTGCTCTCGGGCATCAACGTGGGCGGCGATGCCGATACCACCGGCGCCATGATGGGCGCACTGCTGGGCGTGCTGCACGGCTGGGCGGCGTTTCCGCAGGAATGGAAGGAAGCGCTGGAGGCCACAGGCGCGCTGGAAGAGCAAGCGCGCGCTTTTGCGGACGCGGTGCGCGCCTAGCAGGCCACCATTTCGGCGCTACGCACGCCGCCGCGCGCGTTCTTCCGCGGAGACAAGGTCGTGCGGGGCGTCCACCCGGATGGGCGCCTCGGTAGAGGGCGCTTCAAAGTCGCCTACAAAGTCAATTTCGGTGCTGAGGGTATAGCCCGTTTCGCGGGCCACAACCTCCTGCACGTGAGCAATGAGGGCCTGCACGTCGGCCGCGCGGGCCCCGCCGCGGTTCACAAAGATGTTGGCGTGCCGGTGGGTCACTTCGGCCCCGCCAATGCGTGTGCCCTTCAGCCCGCAGTTGTCGATGAGCCGCCCGGCCCCCACGCCCTCAATCTTTTTGAAGATCGACCCTACGCTCGGCTCGTGGTCGAGGGGGGGATGCCGCTCGCGGCGCCACTGCAGATTCGCGGCCATGATCTCCCGCATGCGCGCCTCGTCGCCCGCTTCCAGTTGAAAGGTAGCGGCCAGCACGAGGTCGTCGGTGTCGTGCAGGATGGAGTAGTCGTAGCCAAAGTTGAAGTAGTCAACGTCCACGGTGCGGCGCGCGCCGGTGGCCGTAAGGAGGTCGGCCGCGTGCACCACTTCCCCGATGAACATGGTTCGTTCGCGCGCGGGCGGCGGCGAGAGGAAGTGCAGGTTCTGCCAGAGCGCGCCGCCCACCGTCGACGGGATGCCCACATAGTGCTCTAGCCCCGAAAGGCCGTGCGACACGGCCGCCTCAATCACATCGGGGTACATGATGGCGCCGCTTTCGGCCCAAAGTTGCTGGCGATCGGCGTCCACGTGCACATGCTGCGCCCCGTTGTGAATGACGACGCCGCGAAAGCCGCCGTCGCCCACCAGCACGTTGGCGCCAAGCCCCAGCAGGTGGTAGTTCAGGTCGTGCGCGCGGACCAGGGCCACGGCCGTCGCCAGTTCGTCGGCGGTGCGCGCCGAGAAGAAATAGTCGGCCGGTCCGCCAATTTTGAAGGTCGTGTACGGCGCTAAGGGCACCTGCTGCCGCAGGCGATCCGGTCCGAAGGCCTCCGCAAAAAGAGTGGTGATGGCAGCCATATCCAAGGGCTAAGCAGCACGCAGGGCACCGCTTAGCTGTTTCTTTCATTCAGGAGTTCGATGGCCTCATCCATCGTCAGTTCGTCGATGGTTTGGCCGTCTTTTAGCGACGCATTGGTGCCGTTGTGCTTCACATACGGGCCGTAGCGTCCGTTCCACAGCTCCACGTCTTTCCCGCTTTCCGGATGCGACCCCAGCACACGCTGCGGACGGTTTTTGGCCTCCTTTTTCTCGATGAGCTCCAGGGCTCGCTCCAGCTCCACCGTAAGCACGTTGTCGTGGTCCTTCAGGGAGGCGTACGTGGGCTTTTTGCCCGAGCGCTTGTGCCGCACATACGGGCCGTACCGCCCAATGGAGGCGTCGATCGGGTCGCCGCTTTCCGGGTGCGTGCCCAGCTCGCGCGGCAGGTCAATGATTTGCAGGCCCACCTCAAACGTCACCTCGTTGGGCTCTACGTTGGGCGGCAGCGACACACGCTTGGGCTTGCCGCTTTGCTCGTCGTCGCCCAGTTGCACGTAGGGTCCATACGGACCGCTTTTGAGGATGACGGGCTGGTCGTGCTCCGGATGAATGCCCAGCACCTGATCGCCCTTGTTGGCCTCCTCCAGAATCTCTTGCAGCGTCTCCTGGGTGGTGTCTCCGGGCAGCAGGTCGTCGGGGAGGGAGGCCGTGGCGGTTTCGCCGGTTTCCAGCGGCCCCTCGACGTACGGGCCGTACTTGCCCACGCGCACGACATAGTCGCCCCATTGCTTCGGAAACTGGATCTCGGATATTTCCTTGCCGTCGATGCTGTCGAGGCCTTCTTCCACGCGCGGCTCAACGCCGTCTTCGCCCTGGTAGAAGCGACGCAGGAACGGCGTGGGCGCTTGGGCCCCCCGCGCAATCTGGTCGAGCACGTCCTCCATCTCGGCGGTAAAGTGGACGTCCACGAGCTGCTCAAATTGCCGCTCCATCAAGTTGTTGGTGGCAAACGCCGTAAAGGTGGGGGCGAGGGCCTTGCCGGCCTTCTGGACGTAGCCGCGGCGCTGAATGGTGTCAATGATAGAGGCATACGTGGACGGGCGCCCGATGCCTTCTTCCTCTAGCGTTTTCACAAGCGAGGCTTCGGTGTAGCGCGCGGGCGGTTGCGTCTCGTGGCCCAGCGGCTCAATGTCGTTGATGCGGAAGGCGGGGGCGGCGCCGTCGCCGCCGGTCTGGGCGGTGTCGCCCACCGAGAGGTCGGGCAGCGCCCGCTCGCGATCGGCGAGGTCGGCTTCGGGGTCGTCGCTGCCTTCCACGTAGGCCCGCAAGAAGCCGGGAAAGTCGATGGACTTGCCGGAGGCCCGGAAGCGGGCGGTGTCCTCACCGGCGCCCGCGTCAAAATAAACGTTGATGTAGCGGATCTGGGCGTCGGCCATCTGCGTGGCCACGGTGCGCTTCCAGATGAGGTCGTACAGCACGGCCTCGCCGCCGCGCAGGTCCAGCTCCTCCTTTGTTTTCATTGCGCCGCCGGCCGGCCGAATGGCTTCGTGGGCTTCCTGCGCGCTGTCTGCAGATTGGTACGTACGCACGCTGTCGCTCAGGTAGTCGTCGCCGTACCGTTTGGCCACGGCCGTGCGCGCGCCCTGCACCGCCTCCTCCGAGAGGTTGGTGGCGTCGGTGCGCATGTACGTGATGTAGCCGTTTTCGTAGAGCTTCTGCGCGACGCTCATGGTGCGCCGCGACGACCAGCCCAGCTTGCGGTTGGCTTCTTGCTGCAGCGTAGAGGTGATGAACGGGGCCGCGGGCGACTTGGTGCGGGTGCGTTCCTGGCGGTCGGCCACGCGCCACGGCTCATGCTGCAGGCGCTCGGCCCAGGCGCGGGCGTCGGCGTCGCTGAGCAGCAGCACGTCGGTGCCTTCCTTTATGTCGTCCTTGAGGCGGCCGGTGTCGCGGTCGAAGTCCTTGCCTGCCGCGAGGCGCACCCCGCCGATGTGGGTCATGTCGGCTTCGAAGGCCAGGTCGTCCTTCGCGAGCTGGGCCTTCAGGTCCCAGTAGGTCGCCGGCACAAAGGTGATGCGCTCGCGCTCGCGCAGCACCAAGATGCGCACCGCCACGCTCTGCACGCGGCCCGCGGACAGCCGTGGCTTGATTTTGCGCCACAGCAGCGGCGAGATGGTGTAGCCCACCAGCCGATCGAGGATGCGCCGCGTCTCCTGCGCTTCCACCAGGTGCTGATCGATGTCGCGCGTCTCTTCCAGCGCCCGCTGGATGGCCTCCTCGGTGATCTCGTGAAAGACCATCCGCCGCACCGGAATGGACGGGTTGAGGACCTCCATAAGGTGCCAGCCAATCGACTCGCCCTCGCGGTCTTCATCGGTGGCGATGTACAGCTCGTCGGCGTCCTTCAGCTCCTTCCGAAGCTTCTGTACCACCTTTTTGCTGCGCCCCGAAACGACGTACAGCGGCTCGAACCCGTTGTCAACTTTTACGCCAAGGCGCGCCCAGTCTTTGTCTTTGTACGCTTTGGGGATCTCTTTGGCCGAGGCCGGCAGGTCGCGGATGTGGCCCATGCTGGCCTCAATCTTGTACCCGCGGCGCGGCAGAAAATTACGAATCGTTTTGGCCTTGGTAGGCGATTCAACGACGACAAGTCGCTTCATAGACAGAACAGCAGGTGCAAAGGAGCCCGAAGCCACGCAGATCGGAAGGCGCAGCGCGTTAGGCACGCCCGGTGCGGCGCGGACGTTCCGGCTGCACGTGATCTGCGCGTTAAGGGTGACGAACGTGTAGCAGTTGGCGTGCGGTGAGCAGCCAGTAGCCGCGCGGGCTGGGGGCAGCGTCGATGAGGGGGCGCGGGCTGCGGTAGCGGAGCACCGGTTGGTTGTCGTCGTCGACGCGAAGCACACGCCGGCGGGTGATGATCCATAGGCGGTTGTTGTGCACGGCCACCGTGCGAAGGCCGCGCAGCGGGGCGGCGGGCACGATGCGCACAAAGGTGCCGTAGCGATCGAAGACGGCCACGCGCTGGGCCCCGGCATCGGCCACGTACAGGTGCAGGCGATCGGCGGCAAGCGCGACGGGGGTTTGCAGGGGATGGGCGCTGCTGGGCGTGCCAATGAGGCGGGTCGGCTGGCGCTGGGCATCCCACTGCACGACGACGCCCGCCTCGGCATCGATGGCGTAGGTGGCGCCATGGGGCGCGGCGGCGACGGCGATGGGGCGGCCGCGAAGGCGCGGGCCTGCGGCGGCGTCTCCGAGGTCAAAGACCGGCTGCTGCGCGAAGGCCGCTTGGTTCGGGTCGGTGCGGCCTACGGGGAGGGCGCCCAGGTAGCTGCCGTCGCGCCCGTAGCGCTGGATGCGCCCATGGCCCGCATCGGCCACCAGAATCTCCAGCCCGTTGGTCGGATCCACATCGTGCGGGTCGCTGAGGGCCGAGGCGCTGCGCCCCTGTCCGCCAAAGGTGGTAAGGCGGGCCCCGGCGGGCGTGAACACGTGCACGGCGTCGGTGGCGGCATCGGTGACGTACACGCGTCCGGCGGGATCGGTGGCCAGCGCGGTGGCCGCGTCAAACCGAGCCACCACGGCGGTATCGGGCGGCATCCACAGCAGCAACGCCAGCAGCACAATCATGACGAGGTCGCCGGCAGTTCGCGGTCGATGATGCGCGCGGCGTGGCGCACGCTCTGCAGGCAAAAGCGCGCCAGCAAGTGCTCTTGCGCAGCTTCCGAGAGGTCGGCATGGTAGCCTTGGCGCTGCAGGCGGTCTTGCTGGGCCTGATACAGCGCGAGCGCTGCGGCGACCGATACGTTGAAGCTCTCGGTGAAGCCGTGCATGGGGATGACGACGTCGCCATCGGCGGCCGCGCGCATGGCATCGGTGACGCCGTTTTTTTCGTTGCCCACCACAAGCGCCGTCGGCTGGGTGCAATCCACGTCCGTTAGCGGGCGGGCTGCGTCGCTTAGGTAGAGCGTAAGGATCTGATAGCCGCGGGCGTGTAGCGCATCGGCACAGGCGGCGGGCGTCTCCCACCGGTGCACGTCGAGCCACTGCCCGGCCCCCTGCGCCGTGCGTTGCGAATGCTTGTAGCGCTCGTGGTTGCCTTCCACCACATGCAGCTCCTGGTAGCCCAGCCCCTCGGCCGAGCGCATCACCGCGCTTACGTTGCCGGTGTTTACAAGGCCCTCAATGACGGGGATGACGGTGCGGGTGCGCTGCCGTACGACGGAGGCGAGCCGCTCCATCCGCCGGGCGCGCATAAACGGACGCAGCGTCTCGATGACGGTGCGTGGCGAGAGGAGCCGGTCGCCCACGGGCAGCTGGCCCGTATCGGGCGCATGGGGCAACCCGGCGCGGCGCAGCAACCGGTTCATCTGATGGCGCGGCGTGGCCTCTTCCGTTGGCATATTTCGCATAGCATAATGAACCCTCATGGGCCCACCAACGTACGGATGCGCATCAACGCCCGCACGCCCGGGGCCCTGCATTGCTATCCCAAACGCTGATACAGCCATGACACGTTCCCGCTGGATACTTCCGCTCGTTGCGCTTGGCCTCCTCCTCATCGCGCCGCCCGCGGCTGCACAAACCGCTGGGTCGGTCATGCAGGACGTCATCGCGCGTTACGAGGAGCAGCTGGTCACCGTCGAAACCTATGTCATCGAAACCGACATGTACACGTCCTACAACCGGAAGGTGATGAAGGACGGAGCGCCGACGTACGAAACCAAAACCGTACTCAAGGGGCAGCCGGCGCTGGGGAATGGCATGCAGGCGCCGTCGTCCTTTGCGCAGCTCGACATGTTCCGGAAGATTGGCGAGCACGGCACCTATCGCGGTACCGAGACGGTGGACGGCCGCACCGCCCACGTGATCGACGTAGACAACCCGCAGGCCGTCACGCCCGATATGCCGCCACAGGTGGAGGCGATGACGTACTACGTCGACGCCGCGATGAACGTCCCCGTGCGCATGACCATCACCTCAAACGCGGGCCAGGGCTCCGCGCCCGGCACGATGGACATCACGTTCAGCGAGTACCAAACCACCGAGGGCCTTACCGTGCCGCATCGCATGACGTTCGATATGAATCTGGGCCAGAATATGACGCCCGAGCAGAAGCAGCAAATGCAGCAGATGATGGAGCGGATGAAAAACATGCCGGACGAGCAGCGCAAGCAAATGCAACAGATGATGGGCGATCGCTTTGAGATGATGCAGAAGATGCTCAACGACGAGCCCATCGTGATTACGGTGCAGCGCGTGTCGGTCAACGAGCCCATCGACGCCTCGGTGTTTGGCAATGGCCGTTCGTAACGGGCGCCTGCCGCGCATGCTTTCTGGACGCTTACCCTTGCTATGACGATTCTTGCGCTGGAAACGGCCACTGCAACCTGTGGCGTGGCCCTGTGGCACGAGGGCCGCGTGCAGGCCGAGGCGCACGTGCACCAGCCGCGCGTGCATGCGCAACGCCTCACGCCGCTGGTGGAAGCGGTGCTCGAACAGGCCGGATGTGCGCGTCGTGCGGTGGATGTCGTGGCCGTGTCCGAAGGTCCGGGGTCGTACACCGGCTTGCGGATTGGCGTGAGCACGGCCCTTGGCTGGGCCGAGGCGCTGGATGTGCCGGTGCTGGGCGTGTCAACGCTCGAAGCGCTGGCGGCGTCGGCCACGCCGTACGTTCCGCCCGGCGCGCGCCTCGTGGGCGCGCTCGACGCCCGCCGCGACGACGTGTATGCCGCCGCGTATGCCTGGGACGGCACGGCGCTGACGCTCCAGCGCGAGCCGACGGCGTGTGCAGCGGCTGCGGTGGCCGAATGGATCGACGAGGCCTCCCCAACGTGGATGATCGGCCCGGGGGCCGCGAAGTGTGCGGCGGCTTCGGCGCATGGCGTGACGGAGGTGCTCCCCGCGGCGTCGTGGGTGGCACGCCGGGCGGCCCATCACCTCGGCGCAGGCGCTACGCCGGTTGCGCGCACCGCGTTCGAGCCGTTCTACCTCAAGGCCTTTCACGGCACCCCGGCGCCCTCGCCCCTCGCGCGCCTCGACAGCTAGCCAAGCGCTGCCTGGAAAACAGTTTGCAAACTGCACCGGGCCGAGGGGTACTCATTGATGCGCTCCAGAGACCTTCCGGTGTAACGCTCGGTTGATCGGCCGCGAAGCGAACGGCGCCTCGGACGTACCGGAGGGCCTCGCGGCCACAATCATCGCTGTTTGAGCCCCCGGCGCAACGTTAGAGACGTCCCCGCGTGATGGACGCACAATGTGGTGCGTCCGCGCAGTCTACGGTCTACAGATAGGGTGCAAGTTCGATGATTGTAGCGAGACCCGGAGGTCGTCAGCTGTTCGCTTCGCCGCCGTGATTTTTTTCGTACATCTTTTTCATCCAGGAAAAAATGTACACCAGAGCCGAGGGGGCCGCTAAACAATTGTGTGGCACGTTTACACAATGTGGAAGATTGAAGCGGCTACTTTTTTATAGGCCGTCGCCGCCTGGTTGCGTTGCGTGCGAGCACAGAGCCCTACGCCGCATCGGCGCTTTGGGCGAGGCGGTGCGGGCGGTAGTGAAAGGTGTACGTGTCGGCATCCAGGTCTTCATCAACCGCGGTCACATCGTACCGGCGGATGTACTGCTCGTCGCGGGCCACCACCGGAAGGTCGTAGTGCGCGTTACGGTGCTTGAGGTGCTTGCCGGCGGCCCAGCGCTGCTCCACGAACGCCTGATGCCGGGCGAGGCGGGCGCGGTTGCGGCGGAGGCTCTCCAGGCAGGCCCGCTGCACGGTCTCGCGGACGACGGGCCGGAAAGCCGATTGAATCTCGTAGCCGATGCAGTGGCGGCGCGTGGCGGCCGCGGCGAGGGCGGTGGTGCCGGTGCCAATGAACGGATCGAGGACGAGGTCGTCGTACACCGAAAACATCTCGATGAGGCGGTAGGGCAGCGCCATCGGGAAGGCCCCCGAGCGGGCGCGCAGGGCCCGGTAGCGACGGGGCAACGTTTGCTCGGTGCCCTTCAGGTCCGTCCACAGATCCGAGAACCACCGGTTGCGTTCTTCCCAGAAGTATGCGCTCTCGCGGCGCGGGCGGCGTTCGTGCAAGGCGCGCGGCGAGCCCTTCTGAAAGATGAGAATGTGCTCGTGCTCTAGGGTCACGTACGCGTTCAATCCCAGCATGCCCGCGCCCATAAACTTGGTGGGCTTGTTGGTGGGCTTGTGCCACAAGATGCTTGGCAGCACCCGAAAGCCGAGCGTGCGGCATTGCTCGGTGGTGCGGGTGTGGTTGGGAAAGCGCCGGAACGACCCGTTAAAGGAGCGGGTGGCGTCGCCAATGTTGATGCACAACACGCCGCCGGGCATGAGGGCCCGGTAGCATTCGGCCCACACCGTGCGCAGCACCTCGTGCATAGCATCGAAGGCCGTGTCGTAGGCCTCCGCCTCGAAGGCCGCGCCCACCACATCGCTCAGCACGCAAAACGCCGGGTCCCACATCTCAATCATGGGATAGGGCGGCGAGGTCACGACCAGCGCCACCGACTCATCTGCCACGTCGGTCATCGACCGGGCATCTGCGAAGTGAACCGTCGTGCGCGTGGTCATCGAAGCGAGGCAGTCAGCAGCAGGAGCAGTAGCGGAGGGACGTACAGCATAGCCGGTGGCCCGCAGAAACGCAGGCACCGAGCAGCGCGCGACCACAGAAGAACGCCATCGTCACAACCCGGCGGGCGCGGCTTCGCAGGCGTCCAATCGCACGCCGGGCGACAAAAAAAGCCCGTCCCCGCAGAGGGAACGGGCGGCGGTGGAGCTACGGGGATTCGAACCCCGGACCTCTTGCATGCCATGCAAGCGCTCTACCAACTGAGCTATAGCCCCGCTGTAGCATTGCCCACAGTAGGGCGCGGGCCGCGCGATGTCAAGCCAACCCGTGCTCCAGGCCGGCGTTCCACGAACGATTCATACAGGCTGAACGGCTGTGCGTTGCGGGGCCTGTTGCGGGGCGCGATCGGAGAGCTGCACCCACGCCACCCACAGCGCAAACACCACCACGTAAAAGATGGTGGTGAGGCCAAAGCCGTGCAGCGGGTCGAAGGCGGCCGGCCAGTAGCGCTGCGCAAGCAGCATCACCATCACGCGCACCACGTTGGTCGCAAAGATGAGCCCGATGCCCGCCGGAATGAACTACAGCCGGTGCCGCCAGCGGCCAGGATACGCCACCACGAAGCCCATAAACAGTCCGATGGTGGTGAGCCCGTTGCAGCCGTTCACGATGCGCACGCCCACCACGCCGGGCAGCGTGAGGGTGCGCCCGCTCACCATCGCCTCGAAGCCCACAAGCTGAAGCAGCGTGCCGCTCAGGCTGGCCACCGTGGTAGAGAGCCAGCGGTCGAGCCGCCCGTCGGGCAGCAGCCACAAATCGTACACAACGTACCACAGCGCATAGACGGCCAGGCCCTTCAGGGCAAATCGTGCAAGGCGGCGGGTGGACGAATCGAAAGGCATGGGCGGCGGGGCGTTGCGCGGTATCACCAAAGACATGGTACCATAAGACCGACCGTCGATTAAGATCCGCGGGGGAGGCGAGCTGCTTGCATGACGGGCGCCGAATCGGCTACAGCCAGCCTTCGGCCGTGTACCAGGCGATGGTGCGGCGCACGCCTTCACCAATATCGACCGCCGGGGCGTAATTGAATGCGCGCTTGGCCTTTTCCGAGGAGCACTGCTTGCAGGCGTAGCGGATCTCGCGGGCCTTCTCGCGGTCGAGGGCGAGCGACTGGCCGGTCAGGCGGCTCCAGCCCTCGGCCAGCCACCCCACGGCGCCCACAAGCAGCGGCGGAACGGGGACGGTGAGCGCGGAGCGGTCGAGGGCCGCAGTAGCGGCTTCCTTCACGTCGTTCCAGCTGTAGATGGCCGGGCTGCCCAGAAAGTAGGTGTTGTCTACCGCCGCGTCCGACAGCGTGGCCCGGATGATGCCGTCCACCAGGTCGTCGACGTACACCAGACTGAGCGCGGGTGTGCTGCCGCGGCCCACGACGGGGCACACGCCCTTTTGCACGGCCTGGAAAAACGTCAGGATGTCGCGGTCGCGCGGGCCGTACACGGCGGGCGGCCGCACCACGGTGAGCGGGAGGGCCTCGGCGTACGAGGCCGTCAGGTCGTGCGAATCGCGTAGCGCCTCTTCCATGGCTGCTTTGCTGCGCCCGTAGCGGCTTACGGGCTCCAGGGGCGTGTCCTCGGTCGCCACGCCGTTGGTGCCGCGGCCCACGGCGGCCAGGCTGCTTGTAATCAGCACGCGCTGCACGTCGGGCGCGGCCTGCCGAATGGTGCCCAAGAGGTTCAGGGTGCCGGTCACGTTGGCCGCGTGAAAATCGGCGTAGGTGGGCGCCTGCGTGCGCCCGGCCAGGTGAAACACGTAGTCGGCGCCCTGCACGCCTTCCCACAGGGCCTCTACATCCGAGAGGTCGCCGCGCACCACGTCCACATTGAGCCCCGCGAGCCATTTGCGCCGCGAGCGTACCAGCGCCCGCACCGTAAATCCGCGATCGAGGAGCGCTTCTACAAGGTGGCTCCCAACGAAGCCGGTGCCTCCGGTAACAAAGGCAACGGGTGCAGCAGGCGGCGTAGGCATGAACGGCGGGCGATCAGGAAGGAAAAAGCAAACCAATGGAACGCTTTTTGTGATCAATTTGCCCGTGTCGTTGATCCGGCGCGGTAACGTTGCATTCTAACCAATGCTCGTGCGGAACCGCTTCCGCTGAATCTTCATACGGCATCGACGGTGTATTCCCCCGATCAACTATTGCGGTACCATGAGGCTTTCCAATGCTCCGCGCACCAGCCGTATCGGACTCGCCTGTGCCGGCGGCGTGGTGGAAGGGGCCATTTATGAAGTGGGTGCGCTGTGCGCGCTCGATGAGTCCATTGCGGGCGAAGACCTGCATGCGCTGGACACCTACGTAGGCGTGAGCTCGGGGGCGCTTTTGGGCAGCCTGCTGGCCAATGGCGTTTCGCCGCGCACCATGAGCCGCGCCGTGGTGTCGGAGGCCGACGACCCGACGCTCAACCTCGATCCGTCGTCGCTGTTTGCGCCAGCGTTTCGGGAATACGCCGGCCGCCTCGGGCGCCTTCCCACCACATTGGCTCGCGCCGTGGGGCATTACGCGCTGCATCCCGGCGACTTGTCCCTGCTGGGCGTGCTGTCCACGTTCGGCTCGATGGTGCCCACGGGCTTCTTTCACAACAAGGCCCTGGCGCGCTTTTTGGCGCGCACGTTTCGGCAGGCGGGGCGCACCAACGACTTCCGGCGGCTCGCGGCCGATCTGCGCGTGGTGGCGATGCACCTCGACTCGGCGGAAGTGGCTGTGTTTGGCGCGCCGGGCTACGATCACGTACCCATCTCGAAGGCCGTGCAAGCAAGCACTGCCCTGCCGGGCCTGTATTGTCCGGTGGAAATTGATGGGGAGCACTACATCGACGGCGTGGCGCGTCGCACGGTACACGCCAGCGTGGCGCTCGACAACGATGTCGACCTGCTGTTTTGCATCAACCCCATCGTGCCGGTGAACCTGCAGCTGGAGCAGCACGCCAAGCGCCTGTTTGAGCAGCACCGCATTGTGGATCATGGGCTGCCGGCGGTGCTCTCGCAGACCTTTCGGGCCATCGTCGATTCGCGCAAAACGACGGGCTTCAAGCGGTACGCGCACACCCATCCCGATGCCGACCTGGTGCTCATTGAGCCGGATTGCGAGGACAGCAGCCTTTTCTTTTCGAACATCTTTAGCTTCAGCAACCGCCACGACGTGTGCGAGCATGCCTACCAGGCCACGCGGGCCTACCTGCGTGCGCATGCCGACACGATTGATGCCAAGCTGCGCCGCCACGGGTTGTACCTGCGGCCGTCTGTGCTCGACGATCCGTCGCGCACGCTGTACCCGGCGCGCCAAGCCCTTGGGCAGCGGCGGCACCGCGTGATGCACGAAACCGATCAGGTGTTAGAGCGCCTCGATCGGGTGCTGGATCGCATTGAGCGAACCGCCGCTTAAGGAATTGCTGGACCGCATGTTGGCTTGCCGCTCGATCGTTCTAAAAGCTTTGCGCAGCGGCATTGCGAGAGCGGTATCCAGGGATGAACCAAAGCACCCAGGCGATCAGGAGCCAAAACGGACCAGCAATGAAAAACAGCAGCGTAAAGGTGACAATTCCTCTGAAGTTCAGTCCTGCGTACCCTGGAAGCTTCGTATTATTGTTCAGCGTAAGAGCCCAGATGAGTCCTCCAAAGCCAGCTGCGCTAAAAATAGCTCCGATGAACTTCAACACGAGAGTGAAATCTTGCGCCCCGCTTATATTTGAGAATGCTCTTATACCATCAAATGTGAGTCCGAGATAAATAATCCCGACTCCAGAAAATACAAGAAAGATGGTGTACGTAGCAATGAACGTTTTCTTTCGCATTTTATCGTAGCTTTATTCACAATAAGAATAGCTGCGTAACCATCAGGGAACCGCTCTTCACTGAGTATTGTTCGTGTGTGGCATCGTTCCGTCGGGATTGCCTTTGCTTCAAGAGGGAAGCGGCGGAAGCTGTGTGGGCCGGTCGTTGGCATCGAGCGCTACGAGCACGAACGAGCCGCTGCAGGCCTGCACCCGCGCGTGGCGGTCCATCGGCTCGGTGTACATGTCGACCTGCACCGTGAGAGAGGTGTCGCCGGTCGAAACTACGCGGGCCACGAGCTCCACGATGGTGCCTTCCGGCACGGGCTGCTTGAAGTCGATCTCGCTGCTGTGAACGGTGACGACCTTGGTGCGGCACCAGCGCGTGCCGCAGATGAACGCCGCCTGATCCATCCACGACATGGCCGTGCCGCCGAAAAGGGTGTGGTAGTGATTGGTGTCGCCGGGGAAAACGGGAAAGACCATTTTCGTTTCGGCGGCGTCGGCGGCCGGCGCGTTGGCGGGTGAAGACGTGGCAGCAGGAGCGGAGGTGGACATAGGGCACATCCGATAAATGAACGAAGCGGTGAGGGCAGAACGATTAGGCCTCGCAGGCCCGGCAGGCCAGCAGTTCTCGCGAGAGCTGTTGGGCGGCGTTTACGCTGTTCTGGTAGTAGAGCGACTTGATGCCCATCTTCCAGGCGTCGATGTATAGCTGGTTGATGGCTTTTACCGGTGTGCGCTTCGGGTCGATGGCCAAGTTGAGGGATTGCGACTGGTCGATGTGCTCCTGTCGCAGCGCGGCCTGCCGGATAATAGCCGCCTGACTGATCTCGCTAAACGTTTTGAATACCGCCTTCTCCTCGTCCGAAAGGATATCCAGGTGCTGCACGGAGCCATCCTGCAGGGCAATCTGCTCCCACACGGCTTCGGTGTTGTGCCCCTTGGCCTCCAGCACTTCCATGAGGTATGGATTCTTGTACGTGGTTTTTATTTTGGCGCGATCCTGCACGTAGTAGTTGCTTTTGAGCGGCTCGATGGACGGGCTCACCTGGCCGAGGATGAAGCTGCTCGACTTGGTGGGGGCAATGGCCATCGTCGTGGCATTGCGCCGCCCGTAGCCGTCCAGAACAGCCGGCTCGCCAAAGCGCTCGGCCAGCCGGGCCGAGGCGGCGTACGACCGCTCCTTGATGGTTTGGGTGAGGGTCGTGCTGCGGGCGTTGGCCTCCACCGACGCGAACGGAATCATGTGCGACTGCAGGTACGAGTGCCAGCCCAAAATGCCGATCCCAATGGCCCGGTGGCGCCGTGCAAACCGCACCGCGCGGCCCATGTGCGGGATGTCTGCGGCCTTGTCAATGAACTCCTGCATCACCGCATCCAGGAAGTAGGTCAGCATCTCAACCGCGTCCGTGCCCTTCCACTCGTCAAAGTGGAGCGCATTCATCGACGAGAGGCAACACACAAAGCTTTCGTCTGCGGTTGAAGGAAGCGCGATCTCCGAGCAGAGATTACTTGCGTGCACGTTGTAGCCCTGGTCTTTGTACACCTGCGGGCGTCCGCGCTGTACGTTGTCGCGAAAGAGAATGTACGGAATGCCGGTGTGCATGCGGGCTTGCAGGACCTTTGCCCACAGGTCGCGCTTCGCCGTGTCGCCGTCAATCATTGCCTTCATCCAGGCATCGCCCACCACCACGCCGTAGTGCATCGTCTGGATGGCGTCGCCCTCGGTTTGGATGTTGAGCCATTCCTCCACATCGTCGTGCTCGATGTCGATGTATCCGGCAAAGTGGCCCCGGCGCGTTTCGCCCTGGCTTACGACGTTGATGATGGTGTCGAAGAGTTGTGCAAACGGATAGGTGCCGTTGGAAGCGCCGTTGTTGGTGATGGGCACGCCGCGGGGGCGAATGGCGCCAAAGTAGCCGCTGGTGCCGCCGCCCACTTTGGTCATCATACCCACTTCGGCGTGGGCGTCGAGGATGGACGCCATCGAGTCGCCGATGTACGACCCGTAGCAGCTGATGGGCAGCCCGCGGTCGAGTCCAAAGTTCGCCCACACGGGCGAGGCGAGCGAGTAGTACCCGCGGCCCATGTAGTCGTAGAAGCGGTCGGCGAAGCCGTCCATGCCCAACACCGCTTCGGCCCGGTCGGCAATCTGCCGGATGCGCTGTTCGGGCGAGACGCCGGGCAGCAGGTAGCCGCGGCGAAGAAAGGTGCGGGCGTCGTCATTCAGCCAGGAGAAAGCAGCCATGCGAAAGTCTTAAGTCTAAGCGAAACGGACGGGACAAAACGTGTAAGGCGCGCTGCAAAGACGTGCTAGAACAGATCGTCGCTGGTCACGCTCTGGGTCATCTTGGAGTAGGCCGTGCTGCGCTTCGAGAAGAAGTCGTTGCCCTTGGTGAGCAGAATCTCTTCGTAGAACCAGCGGCTGGCGTCGAGCGCCGCCGGATCGACGTCAAAGAGGGGCTCCACCGAAACGTTACGCAGCGACCGGTTGAAGCGGTCGCGCACGAAGGCATCAACGACCGGGCGCGGGAGGAAGTCGAGCGTGCCCGCTGCAAAGATCCAGTCCAGCACGCGCGCCTCGGCCCGGTAGGCCCGCTCGCAGGCCGCGCGCACCCGGGCGTCAAACGCAGGACCGAACCACGCGGGGTGCTCCGCCCGCAGTTCCTCGATGAGGGCCAGCCCAAACAGGCCGTGAATTTGCTCCTCTTTCGACGTAGCCTCCACGATGTTGGCAACGCCCTTGAACCGCTTCTCGTGCTTGTCGAATGACAGCATGATGAGAAACTGGCTGAAGAGGCTCACGTGCTCGATGAAAATCGAGAACAGCACAATCGCATGCACGAAGTCGGCGTCCTCGGCCGCAGCGGCCCCGCGAAGGGCGTCGTTTAGGTAGGCCACCCGGTCGTTGAGCGCCGGGATGGTATCGAGCGCGGCAAAGGCGTCGTTGAGGCCCAGCCGCTCCAGCAAGTGGGCGTAGGCATCCATATGCCGCACCTCGCTCTCGGCAAAGGTGAGGCCCACAGCGCCAATTTCGGGCTTGGGCAGGCGCTTGTAGAGATCGCCCCAAAACGTTTTGACGGCCACCTCTACCTGCGCGATGGCCAGCATGGTTTTGCGAATGACGCTGCGCTCCGTGTCGGAGCAGGCCACGCGAAAATCTTGGATGTCGCCGGTGACGTTGAATTCGTCGTGCACCCAGTACGACTGCCGGATGGCCGTTTTGTAGCGCAGCAGGTGGGGGTATTCGTAGGGCTTGAGGTTGACGCGGGCGTCGAAGAGGCTCATGAGGGTACGGAGTCGTCCAGCAAAACAGAACAGGCCGTGAGGACGGGCCCGGTACAGGGCCGAGTTGCCTCGCGGGCGTGGCATCCGCGCAAGCTGACATCCGTGGGAGGGCCGACGCGCCAAAGAGATGGACCGTAGGGCAGGCGACGGCGGCCGTGCGGGCGACGTCGCGATGCGACGCGCCGATGAGCCGACAAAGCATACCGTGCAGGACCACAACCCTAGGACGCGTAGGGGACGCTCGCACGGAGCGCCGTGGGCCGCGTTCGCTGAGCGGGCAATCGGACTGTAACCGTTGCGCGACAGTGCCGGACTTTCACCGAACTTCCCCCGAGTGCTGGTGCGGTACGAGCGCCCCAGCCGCCGTGCCCTGACAGCACAGCCTCTGCGAATGCGTAGCTTGACTCGAATGTAGCCCCAAGGTAGGACCGGCGGCCGACAGTGTCAATGCCTGGGGTGCCGGCGACGAGAAAAAAGGGACGGAAGCCGCCGGGTGCCGTTCCTAAAGGGTTTTCAGACAGGGCGTACGTAGCCTATCAGGCATTTACGCCGTTCGACGCTTCCTCGCGGGTCCCGGGCGTCATGGCCGGCGGGTGGTCTACCGCATACAGCGGCAGGCGCACCGAGACCTGCGTGCCCTCGCCCTTGCGACTCGCCACAGCGATGGAGCCGTCCATCATGTTGACGAGCTTGCGGGTTACGGCAAGGCCAAGACCAGTCCCTTCAAACGATCGGCTGTCGCCCGACGATTCCTGCCGGAAGGCGTCGTAGAGCTTGGGGATGAAGGCTTCGTCGATGCCCACGCCGGTGTCGGCAATGGTGAGCAGCGCATCCGGCGGATCGGGGGTCGTGCGGGCGGTGATGCGGCCGCCGGGCTCCGTAAACTTGAGCGCATTGCTCAGCAGATGGGTAAGCACCAGGTGCAAGGCGGCGGGATCGGCATAGGCCTGCACGGGCGCGGGGGGCGGCTCGATGCGCAGCGTGAGGTTCGCATCGCGGGCCTGTTCGCGAAACGGATCGGCGGCCTCGTGGAGCGCGTCGGCAAGGGCCACGCGCTGGGGCCGCAGCGCCACGGCGCCCGCTTCCAGTTGTGACAGATGAAGCAGCGACTCGAGCGTATGAAGCAGGCGGCGGCCGTTTTCGTTGATGTGCCGCAAAAACCGGTCGGTGGTGGCATCGGGCGACTCGTCGCGGAGGGCTTCCGAAAACCCGATGATGGACGTAAGCGGCGTGCGAAACTCATGGCTCATGTTGGCGAGCACGGCCGACTTTAAGCGGTTCATGTCTTCGGCTTCTTCTTTGGCCTGCCGGAGATCATGCGTGCGCCGGGTCACCTCGCGGCGTAGCGTCCAGGTCCACGCTGCACCGGCGCCCAGCAGCACCAGCAAGCCGACCACCACGAGGAGCAGGAGCCGCGTGGGGGGCGCGGGCGACGGGGAGAGGGCTTCAGCATCGAGCGCCATCCAGCGTTGGTAGATCCTAGCGTGCGTTTGAGCCGTGATGCTCGCCAGCGCTTTGTTCAGCACGTGCTGCAACATGGCCTGATCGCGCGGCACGCCAAAGCGGAGGGCATAGCGGTAGCCGGTGCGGCTGGCCACGCGAAGGTTGGGCAGCTGGGCCGCCTCGATGGCCGCGCCAGCCACGGGAAGGGACAGCACCATGCCATCCACAAGACCAAACGCGGCCTTCTCAAGACCCGTCTGGATGTCGGGCACCTTGCGGTAGTGCACCTTGGGGTAGCGATTTTCGAGATACGATGCCACGGCGTATCGATCGACCACCGCCACGGTATGACCGTCGAGCCGTTCGAGGCTGAGGGGCGCTTCGGCCTGCGCCCGCACGAGGAGCACGGTGGGCACGGTGAGGTAGGGTTCGGTAAACCGAAGGTACCGGCTACGGGCGGTTGTCTTTTGGATGGCCGCGCTCAAATCGGCACGGCCGTTCCGTAGGCTGTCGAGCACCGCGCGCCAGGTGGGTGCCCGCACGATGTGGAGCCGCATGCCGAGGCGCTTAATGGCGACGGCCAAATAATCGGGCGCGAGCCCCACCGGCTGGCCGGACGGGCCGTAGGACTCGATCGGCGCGTAGTCTGGGATGGGCGCGTAGCGGATGACCGGGTGGCGCGCGATCCAGGCTCGCTCGCGGGCCGTGAGGTCGACAAGCGTGTCGGTAGCGGCAACGCTGCGGGGGATGGCGCGGGCACCGGCGCGCGGCACGCACAGCGCCGCGAGGCCGAGAGCCAGGGCCACACCGACGGAGCAACGACGCGTTACGAGCAGGGAGCAGAGCCATCTCATGGGTCCGGGCGAGCTGTTCAACGGGTGAATACAGGCGGGCACCGGGGCACTACAAAGCCGCCGCATGTTTACAGCATATGCACAAAAGATATGGTAGACTTTAGATAAATGATAGGGGGCGAGGGCGTGCGTAGCCGGTGCACGGGTGGGCAGCACGCGGGCGCGCCGGTGGATCAAATGACGTATCCAGAATTGACGGTGCAGGGGCCACGCCCAAGGTCCAAAAACAAAAAGCCCCGGCGTAGGCCGGAGCTTCGTTCCAGGTGGGGACTCCCCGTTCCCCCACATAGCGCTACTTTTCCAACCGGCGGGCGGTTGGACGGCTGCGGCCGGGAGATTCACCCTCGTCGCTGGAACGTTTAGGCTTACAGGATGCGCCAGTTCTTGATCTGTCTTCGTACGCGGTCTCTCATTTTCGAGGAATTGGACGATGCTTCTATAGTGCTGCGGGGCATTGACGGATAAGCAAAATCGTAATCATCGGAGCACTGTAAATACGTAGAAAAAATAAAGAGAGCAGCGTTACAATTCCGTATTGTAGGGTGTCTTTAAGTAGCAGCAACAAAAAAGAGCGAACAACTGAAGAAATACCTACAGATCTATGGACTTCATCGAGCAAATCGAAGCGCTATCGGCACGTGTTCACGAGCAACGTGACCATCTAAATACCGAGGAGGCGACAAAGAACGCTCTTGTCATGCCCTTCATTCGAGCGCTCGGGTATGACGTTTTCAATCCGCGGGAGGTTGTCCCGGAGTTTACGGCTGACTTTGCCAACAAGAAGGGCGAGAAAGTGGATTATGCGATCCGTCGCGACGATGCGTTGGTTATGCTATTTGAGTGCAAGAAGGCGGGTGCTGAGCTTTCTACCGATCATGCCGGACAACTCTTCCGCTATTTCCACATGACAAAAGCGCGGATCGGGGTGCTGACAAATGGTGTCAATTACAAATTCTTCTCTGACCTGGAAGAGGAGAATAAGATGGACCAACGTCCTTTCCTTGAGCTTAGCCTTGGAAAATACACTGAGCAGCACGTTGAAGAGCTAAAGCGATTGCGAAAGTCTACATTCGACCTTCGGGAAATGCTTGAGGCGGCGCACGACTTGAAGTATCGAAAGGCCCTTCGTAACTACCTCGACCAACAGTGGAGGCGTCCTGAAGATGATTTTGTTCACTTCATGGCAAAGCAGGTATACGATGGGCGGGTGACGCAAGCCGTACGCGAACAATTCCAAGGTATCGTGCAGAAGTCGCTTCATCAACTTGTACACGATAAGGTCAGTGGCCGCCTGAAGTCTGCTCTGGAAGAAGAGGAGGCAAGCGTCGCGGTAAACCTTCAGCCTACTGAAAGGAGCCCGTCCGAGGTGGAAGGGAGAGATACGCTTCCTGAAGGTGTCGTAGAGATCAATGATGATGTCGTGACGACTGAGGAAGAAATGGAGGGCTTTCGCATTGTTCGTGCCATCATGCGAGAGGTCGTTGATGTTGACCGCGTGACTCCTCGTGATGTGAAAACATATTTTGGCGTTCTCCTCGATGACAATAACCGTCAACCGATTTGTCGTTTGCACTTTAACCGATCACAGAACTACATCGGACTTTTTGACGAGAACAAGGACGAAGAGCGCGTTCCCATTGATTCGCTGGATGATATTTATAACCACGCGGACGCATTACAACGAATAATCAATGTTTATGATGGGGAGCAGTGACAGGCAACCGGAGGTCACCCTGCGTCAGGCCTTGTTTTTCCAGGGCCTGGGCTGTGGTCAGTGAGCCATCGCGCGGGCCGGGTCGGGAAGGGCGAGCACGTTCGTCCAGTAGGTCAGCGGCTGCTGGGGAGCGTCGATGAGTCCGCGGCGGACCAGCCAGGCTTCGAGTTGTTCGTAGTAGCGCGTTGTCATGCTGAAGTCGTGCGTAAAGCACGGCACTGTAGCCTCAAAAATTGCACGCATCAGCGTGTCGTCTGGATCGGTGTCGGTACGCGTGAAGTAGATCTGGCGGGCCTCCTCTGGGCGCTGGTGTACCACATCGATCCCACGCCGCAGCACGCGCAGAAACCGCGCAAACGTCTCTTGCTGCGCATCTAAGCGCTCGGGCGTCGTAATCAAAATGAGCTGGCAGAAGTCCGGAATCCCCCAATCCTTCAGCGCAAAAAAGCCAACATCGAGGCTACGGTGACGGGCTTCGACCATCTCGAAATTGTAGAATGCGAGGGTCGCGACATCCGCCGCATCATCGGCGAGGGCATCGGTGTGATAAAAGCCACGGTTGACGCGCGTGAAGGCGTCTGGGTCGTAGGGGCCGCCGTCGGCCTCGATCATAGTGCCCACGATAGCCGGCCCGCCCGGTCCTGGGGCGCCAGGGTACTGGATGCGCGTGCCCGCCATGTCGCGCGGACGCGAGATCCCGGTGTCGGTTCGATACATGACGCCACCGTTGGTGTGCAAAAACCGCGTGATCCCAACGGCCGAATGCCCGTCAGCGCAATCCTCGGCGAGGTGCAGGGGCTCCGTGATGGCAAGGTCCATGGCGCCCTCCGCAATGGCGTCGACGGCGTCGAGGTGCTCCTCCGGTTCGATGAGGGTGAGGTCGATGCCTGCGGCTTCAAACCAGCCGTGCGCTTGAGCCACGAGGAGCGGGGTATGGTCAGGATTCAGGAACCATTCGAGTCCGAGGCGAAGGGAGGTCATCGTCATGCAGGTCGTTAGTCCAGAAACAAGAGACGCCGCGGGACCTGGCAAGCGCGCTCGTTGACGGGCGCGCAACGTTTCCTTCGTCGGTACAAACCGAATCAGGTTCAAAGGGTGTGTTCTCAGCCCGTTGGTGCAGGCACCCCCAGCACATATTCTTACCAGGTGAGCAGCGGCGGGTTCACACAGCGGTCTACACCCCGCGTATTCGGGGCCACCCTGACGCTGGCCATGGCCCGGCACACGGTCGACTTTTGCGGGCAACTGCTGCAGGCGGAGGGGAGCGCCTCCGCGTAACAGCAACAGGCAAGAGGAAACCCCAGCATTGATAGACGTAGAGCGGTTGGGGCGTCGTCACATGACGGTTCCGTTACTCGCTTGACAGCCTCCGGCCGCGCACCGTAGGTTGCCGATGCTCATGTTCCCACACCCATCGCCCGTTTGTCATGTTTGTTCGCACGCTCCGCCTGTCCACGTTTTTGCTACTCGCCGGCGCCCTCACGGCCTGCGGCGGGTCGTCTGATTCTTCCGATGCTGCCGATGCCCAAAGCAGCACGGCCAACGCGACGGCTGTCACCATCACGCCGGGCGAACGGTCGCCCGCCATTGCCGGGGCCTCGGCGCAGTTTACCGCGCCCATCGACAGCGCGGTGGTCGACAGCGCGAGCGTCGACGTGACCGTGACCGTGGACTCGTTCGAAACCGGCATCCAGACGCAGACGCCGCGCGCGCAGAACATCGCCAACTCGGCCAACGGCCAGCACGTGCACATCATCCTCGACAATGGCCCCTACATGGCCAATTACAACACGGGCCAGCCGTTTCCGATCGGCGAGCTGTCGCCGGGCGCGCATACGCTCGTGGTCTTTCCGAGCCGCTCGTACCACGAAAGCGTGAAGAACCCGGGGGCGCACGACGTCGTGACCTTTTACGTGGCGGAGGAAACCGGCACGCCCATGATCGAAAAAGGCGCGCCCACCATCATCTACAGCCGGCCGAAGGGCACGTACAGCGGCGCGGCTGCCGAGAAAATCATGCTGGACTTCTACCTCCACAACGTAGAGCTCAGCGCCGATGGCTACAGCGCCAAGTACACCATTCGTAAGAAGGGCAGCACCGAGCCGCTGGCGTCGCAGACGTTGACCGAGTGGGTGCCGTCGTTTGTGACGGGCCTCTCCAGCGGAACGTACGTGGTGCATCTGCAGCTGCTGGATGCCGAAGGCAACGTCGTGCCTGGACCCTTCAACGATACTGAGCGTGAGATTGTGGTCGAAGCACCTTCTTCTTCCATGTAACACCGTCCCTATGATCCGTTGTGTGTTGTCTTGTTGGAGCGCGCTTCTCCTCCTGGTGGGGGGAAGCGCGTTTTCGCTGTCGTGCCAGGCCCAGCCGGCCCCCTTGCCGCCGGCGCGTCCGCATCCCGGAATGGACGTGCAGCACTACGACCTGTCGCTGGTGCTGTCGGATAGCACCGATCGGATAGCGGGCACAGCCACCGCGTCGGTGGTGGTCACCGCCGATACGCTCACCCGGCTTCGGCTCGACCTGGTGCATCCGGAAGATGGCAGCCGGACCGGTATGACGGCGACCGACGTGGCCGTAAACGGCGCGGCCGTTCCGTTTGTGCAGCGCCGCCACGAGGTGGTCGCGCGCGTCGGGCGGGGGCTGCAGGCCGGGCGCACCTACGCGCTCACCGTGCAGTATCACGGCATTCCGGCCGATGGCCTCATCATTGGCACCAATCAGCACGGGGCCCGCACGTTCTTTGGCGACAACTGGCCGAACCGCGCGCGCCACTGGTTGCCCGTGGTCGACCATCCGGCCGATAAGGCTGCATTCACCTTTCATGTGACGGCGCCCGCGCACTACGACATCGTATCGAATGGCGACGACGTAGGGCGCCGCGTGACCGGCGCGCGTCGCACGGTGACGTGGAGCACCAAAGAACCCTTGCCAACCAAGGTGGCCGTCATTGGCGTCGCCGATTTTGCCGTCGACACCGTGGGGACGTATCGCGGGCGGCCGGTGACGAGCTGGGTGTATCCGCCCGATTCCACTGCCGGATTTCAAGATCTGGGGCAGGCCCTTCCCATCGTGCAATTCTTTGCCCAGCAGATTGCGCCGTACCCCTACCCGAAGCTCGCCAACGTCCAATCCACGACGCGGTATGGCGGCATGGAAAACGCCGCCGCCATTTTCTACAGCGAGGCCGCCGTGGGCGATACGCAAAACGACGAAGCGCTCGTAGCACACGAGGTGGCGCATCAGTGGTTTGGCAACACCGTAACGGAAGCCGACTGGCCGCACCTGTGGCTGAGCGAAGGGTTTGCCACCTACCTGACGCAGCTGTACATGGAGCACGCCTATGGCCCGGCGCGCCTTGAAACCGGCATGCGGCAAGCCCGCGAGCGCGTGATCGTCTTTCAGCGACGCAATCCCAACACGCCGCTGGTGGACACCACCTACAGCGACCCGAACGAACTGCTCACGCTCAACCCTTACCAGAAGGGCGCCTGGGTGCTGCACATGCTGCGGCACCGCGTGGGCCTGTCCGGTTTTTGGGACGGCCTGCGCTTGTATTATCAGCGGTTCGAAGAAGGCAACGCCACGACGGCCGACTTCCGGCGGGCCATGGAGGACGCCACCGGGGCCAACCTGCAGCGGTTTTTCGCGCAGTGGACGCGCCGCGCCGGTCACCCGGTGATCACGGGCACGTGGCGCTACGATGCCGAGGCGCAGGAGGTGGTGCTTACCCTCCGGCAAACGCAAGCGGGCGCGCCGTTCGCTTTTCCATTGGATGTAGCGATGTATGCCGGCAGTACAGGAACGACAACAACGGCCATGGTGGATGCGGCGACCGAGACGGTGCGGCTCGCGGCTCGCGAGCGGCCGACGCGCGTGGTGCTTGATCCCAACGTGCGGTTGCTCATGGAAGGAGGCGTACGCCCGGCCGGAGGCCGCGAATGAATCGAGACGCGCTGCGTGCCGAACTGGCGGCGATGGGACGGCTGGCGGCACCGGTAACGGCCGCGCAAGTGGGCCAGGTGTCGATGGGGTTTATCGATACGGTGATGGTGGGGCAGCTGGGCCCCACGGCGCTCGCGGGCGTCGCGCTGGGCAACACGCTGTTCTTCTTTGTGCTCATCGTAACCACCGGCGTCATCCAGGGCGTCAACCCCATGGTGTCGCAGGCCGTGGGGCGGCGCGACCATGCCGCCGTAACGCGCAGCGTGCGCCAGGGGCTCTGGCTCGCGGTGGGACTTGGCGTGCCCGCCGTAGCGCTGTTATGGTTTGCCGAGCCGGCGCTGCATGGGATGGGGCAAGCTCCGGCGGCTGTGGCGCAGGCTACGGGCTACCTGCACGCCATCGTGTGGGGGCTGCCCGCCGCACTGGGCTATCAGGCCCTGCGCAGCTTTGCCGAGGGCCTTGCACGCCCGGTGCCCGTCACCGTGATAACGTACGGCGGCGTCGCGCTCAACATTGCCGCCAACTACGCGCTCATGTTTGGCGCCGGCCCGCTGCCCGCGCTGGGACTTGTGGGCACCGGGTGGGCCACAACCCTCGTGTTCTGGTTCATGTTTGCGCTCCTGGCAGGGCTCACGTACGCCGGGCGGCCCTTCCGGATGTATCCGCTGTGGCATCGCCTGCGCACGCCCGACCTTCGCATGCTGCGCGCGCTGGTGTACGTGGGCGGCCCGATGGGCGTATCCCGCGGCATCGAGGCCGGGCTCTTTACGCTTACGGCCCTCATGGCCGGCACGCTCGGAACGACGGCCCTCGCCGCCCATCAAATTGCGCTGCAAACCGTAGCCTTCGTGTTTATGGTGCCGGTCGGCCTGTCAATTGCCGGATCGGTGCGTGTGGGGCAGGCCGCCGGGCGGGGCGATGCGGCCGGCGTGCGGCGCGCGGGCTGGCTGGCCATGGCCCTAGCCGGCAGTGCCATGGGGATCAGTGCCGTGGTGTTCTGGACATGGCCCGCGGCGATCGTGCGGGTCTATCTTGCCGCCGAAGGCACTCACACGGCGGCGGTTGCACAAGCGGCCGCCCACCTGCTGGGCATCGCGGCCTTCTTTCAAGTCGTCGACGGGCTGCAGGTGGCCGCCCACGGCGCACTGCAGGGCCTCAAAGATACGCGCGTGCCCATGCTCATTGCGCTGTGCACGTACTGGGGCATCGGCCTCAGCAGCGGATACGTGGCCGGCCTTCAGTGGGGCTACGGCGTGTATGGCCTGTGGTGGGGGCTGGTGGTAGGACTCGCCGCCGCTGCCGTTGCGCTCATCGCGCGCTTCCGCCAACAGGTGCACCGGCTGCCGGCGGCTGCTACCAGAACGTGAAAACCCCGAACGGCGTCTTTCAAATCAGTTGCCCAACTGTTACGTTAAGAACATAATGCGCCTTCGGCCCACGCGCCTTTACGGGGCGCCCCCGTGCCGTTGTCATCTTAAGACTCAATCCCGCAGTCATCATGCCCATCAAGCTTCAGGTAACCCGCGAAGGGGAGGACGCCAGCGAGGCGGCCGACTATCTGTTTGAGCAAGACCGCATCACCATTGGGCGCGGCAGTGGCAACGACCTTACGCTGCCGGACCAAAAGATTAGCAAGCGCCACGCCCAAATCGAACAGACGGGCGGCGAGTACAAGCTCTCCGATCAAGGAAGCAAGAACCACACGTACCTGCACGGCGAGCGCTTACAACCCCACGCGCCGGTGACGCTGCAAAGCGGGGATGTCTTTAGCCTTGGCGAGTTTCGGGTCGAATTTGTGCCGCTGTTCATGCCGTCATCGGAGCAAACGGCCCTGGCGGGAAGCGACAGCATGGGCGGGAATGCCTTCTCCAAGCCCGCCGCCCGCCTGGCCACAGCGCTGGAAGAAATGGCCGATGCGTATCAGTACATGACCGAGCAGGAGCGCGACGCGCAGCTGGAGCAGGCGCTGCAACAGGCACTGCAGGGCGCTCCGGCGGCATCCCGGGTGGCCCATCAGGTGGCCGATGCGCTCCAGCCAAGCACCCCAAAAGCGGACGGCGACAGTGCCTCGGTTCCGGCGCGGGTGCGCCCGGTGCTCAACACCCTGCTCGAAGCCGTGGCCCGCATGATCAGCATCCCGCCGCACTTCTGGCGCGAATTTAGCGGACACACCGTCATGCAACCGCCCGAGATGGCCTTCCTGCGGAAAGCCGACCTCGAAAGCTTGCAGATGCACCTGCTCGATCCTAAGCTATCGGATGAGGAGCAGACCGAGCGGCTCGATGATCTCCGCGCTTCGGTGAACACGCTCGTGGCGCACCAAATTGCTATGCTCAGTGGGTACAAGCAGAGCGTGGAATCTGGTGGCAAAAAGGTGCTTGAGCAGGTGCAGCCAACCGACCGCACAAGCGACGGCGTGTTTGGCAAGTGGTTTGCAGAGGATAACGACAAGCAGACAGCAGCCAGTGCCAACCGTTGGAAGAAGCTATACAACGGCGACTGGAGCGCCATCGAGAAAAAGTGGTTTCGCCCCGCATTCATGAGCGCCTACCTCGATCGGATGGCCGATGCGTGGAATATCTCGAAAGAAGAACTGGTGGAAGACCCGGACGCCCTGCCTGACGATTGACCTGCGTTTTTTCTCGCACCCCGTTAAGTAAGCAGAACGGATCATGCAAGACGAGCCGATCGGCAAAGAAATTGATGGCTACCACATTGAGCGCGTGCTCGGCCGGGGCGGCATGGGCACGGTGTACGCCGGTGAAGACATTGCGCTCTCGCGCAAAGTGGCCATCAAGCGGGTGAACCCGTCGCAGTCGCACCGCGAGATGTTCTTGCATCGCTTTCGGTCCGAGGCCCGCGCGCTTGCCCGCGTCGACAGTCCGTACATCGTAAGCATCTACGCGCTGCGCGATACCGAGGTGGGCCTCCTCATTGTGATGGAGTACGTAGACGGCGGAACTGTGGAGGATCTGCTGGAGGACGGCGCGATCGACACGAGCGTCAGTGTGCGTATCCTCAAGCAAACCCTGCAGGCCTGCCAGGCCGCGCACGATGCCGGTGTGATCCACCGCGACATCAAGCCAGCCAACATCATGCTCACGCGCGACGGCCGCGTGAAAGTGACGGACTTCGGCATCGCCAAGATGCGTAGCCCCGACTCGGGCCAAACCGTCACCCAAGGCGGGCAAGGCGGCACGCTCAAGTACATGGCGCCCGAGCAAATTTCCGATATCAACGCCGTAGACGGCCGTAGCGACCTGTACGCGGTGGGCATGATGGCCTTTCAGATGCTCACCGGCACCTTGCCGTTTGAGCAGGCGGCCACCGACTTCGACATTATGCGCCGGGTCGTTGAGGGCGACGTGCCATCGCCCGATGAATACCGCGACGACCTGCCGCCGGCGCTGGTGGGCATCATCGAAAGGGCCACCGCGCAAGCGCAGGACGAGCGCTATCCGAACGCCAAGGCGATGATTGAAGCGTTGGCGGCGGTGGAGGATGCACTGGAGAGCACGCCGGCCGAGGATGCTGCAACGATCGTGGGGCACCTCCCCGACCCGCCGGACGATGACGGCTCGGAGCCGGGCGAAACGACGGTCGACGAGACGGCCCTGGCCGATCCTCCGGCGCTTGACGAGACCGTCCTCGACGAAACGACGATGGACGAGACGGCCCTCGACGAAACCGTAATGGATGAGGGGGCACTTGACGAGACCATGCTCGATGAAACGGTCCTCGATGAGACCGCGCCCGAGGCGCCGCCTCCTGCCGACCCCGGTACCTCCAAGCAGCCGGCTGCGCCCCAGGACGATCCTTCGTCTGCCGACGCACCACCCGCTGCTGCATCTGCGCGCGCACCGGAGCCCTCGGAGGCAACAAAAGCGGCTCCTTCGGATCCCGAAGCGCCGCCGGAGCGCGCAACGCCGTCTGCTACTACGCGGGCGCCGGTTGAGGCGTCGGAAGAAGACCGCGGGGGCCGGTCGGTGCTGTGGGGCAGTCTTGCCCTTCTCGTGCTGCTGGCCGGGCTGTATGGCGGCTACCAGTTTATGCAAGGCGGCGGAGGGAGCGCATCAGCCGTTGCCGTGCTGGCCGTTGCCAGCACCCCGGAGGGCGCCACTGTGCAAGTGAACGGCGACACGGTAGGCACCACGCCCGCACAACAGCTCGCCGTAGCCCCGGGGCGCGCAACCGTTCGGATCTCAAAAGAAGGATACGCACCGTTCGACACGACACTCACGCTGCGTGCCGGCGCATCGTATGCCGTGCGCGGCATCGCCCTTTCGTCCCGTTCGTCGGGCCCCGCCACGGCGCAAGCCGATGCCCCTTCCGGTGCAGCGGCCCGCCCCGACGCGCCAGCCCCCGGCGCGCTTGCGGCCAACGCGTCGCCGCCGGGTGACGGGGCGCGCGATGCCGCGGGCAACCCGCCGTCCGCCACGCAGGCGTCCGACAAGACAGAAACCGTACGACCGACCGATCAGCCGTCCGACGCTCCCGCATCGGCGGACCAGGCAGCGGATCCTACCCCAACGCCCCAGGCCCCTGCACCCGCGCTTCTTCAGGTGCAAGCCGTTCCTACCGCTCAGGTTGTCGTCAATGGATCAGAGGCGCGCGCGCCCGGCGCATATCGGCTCACGCCAGGTCCCCAGCGGGTCGCGTGTCGTCACCCGGAATATGGAACCATCGACACGACCGTAACGGTCACGTCCGGCCGACGGGCACAATTGACCTGTTACTTTCAGTACCCGGTCAACGTCACTACTACAGGGCCGTGGGGAAATGTATGGATCGACGGAACGAACACGGGCAAAAGTACTCCGTTAAGCACACCGTTACAAATAGGACCAGGAACACATCGCATTGAGTTGCGCATTGCGCGAAGCGATGCCATGCGCGTTGTGGGGGGAGTTATACGGTCTCGTGTGGGAAGCGAAGCCGTCACCCAGTCGTTTACTGGCGCATCCGTTCCGATTCGGGTCCGCCCGTCGTTTGTGCCGAAACAATATGCTGTATCTTTCACGGTTCAGCAGCCTTAGCCCATCTCGCATGCTTCTGGGAGGAGACATGCGGGGAATCATCGGCAGGGTTGTCTTGCGTGGGCCGTTTGTGCCTGTACGAATCCGTGCTGTACACTTACCAACAATTGTATCATGCCAGAGGCTATCGCTATGATAACGTCCATCTATACTCGTTCAACGCGACATCAGCGCCTGGGGGGCGTGCTGTTGCTCCTTGTGGGGTGCTTGCTTTTTGTGCCGCCGGTGCACGGGCAGTCTTCAACGTTTGAGAAGGCCCAGACGGCGTATCAGTTTGCAGAGTATGAGAAGGCCATCGACCTGTTTACGCAGGTTGCCAACAGTACCTCGGTAAGTGCCGAGCGGAAGAAGCAGGCGCTGCGCTACTTGGGGCGTGCGTACATTGCGCGCAACAAAAAAGGCGAGGCCCGCGAGGCCATCCGCCGGCTCATCAAGACCGAGCCGCCACTTGTTGAGCTGAACCCTAACATGGAGCCGCCGCCGGTGATGAACCTCTACTACGAGGTGCGCAAGGAGATGAACGGCTACAAGGTGCAAAAGCAGCGCCCTGGGATGCAGACGCTAGCCGTCATGGACTTCTCCAACAACTCCATCGACCAGCGCGAGCGGTTTCAGGGGCTGAGCAAGGGGCTCCCGGCCATGATGATCAACTACCTGAACCAGGGCACCGACCTGAAGGTCATTGAGCGCGAGCGTATCGAGTGGCTCCTCAACGAGCTTAAGCTCCAGCAGAAAGAAGGCATCGTCGACCAGTCCACCGCCGTGCGTACCGGTAAGTTGCTGGGCGCCAACGCGGTGGTGTTTGGCAGCTACACGGTGTTTGAGGATCGCATGATGATTCAGGCCCGCGTGGTGAAGGTAGAGACCGGCGAGATTTTGCTGGGCGAGCAGGTTATGGGTAAGCCCGATGAGTTCTACACGCTCATCGAAGATCTGAGTATGGAGATCACGCGGTCGCTGAACGTCGCCGTGAAGGAGCAGAAGATGGGCGGCAGCGACACGAAGTCGCTCGATGCGATGATGGCCTACTCCGACGGATTAAATCTGTTAGAGGACGGGAAGTACCGGGCGGCTTACGAGAAATTTCTGCAGGCCGCTGAATACGACAAGAGCTTCAAGCGCGCGAAGATTAAGGCCAAGAGCTTGCGGCCCCTGCTCGTGGCGCAGGCCGAGGTGCAGGACAAAGGCACGGTTCCGTCGTCGAACATGAACCGGTAGATGCGTTCGCAACCGTTTGATGGATCGACGAGAGACGAAGCCATGGTAAGCTCTGTACAGCAGATACAACGCGCGGTGCTGCGCGTGGCCGTGCTCATGGGACTCGCGAGTATGCTGGTGGCCTGCGGGAGCTCCGGGGTTGCCCTTAACGAGGACCCGAGTGCGTATGCCGCCGAGGTGAAGCGCCTGCAGGCGCGTCTTGCGCAATCGCCGGCCGACCTAGTGGCCCTGCAGCGGCTGGGCATCATCTACATGCGCACCGGGCGTCCCACAAAAGCGTACGATACGCTCAAGCGGGCATACGCACAGGAGCCGGATGACCCCAAGACATTGTTCTACCTGGGGCTGGCCTCCGAAAGTGTGGGCAAAGTGGGCACCGCGCGCGAGCTGTATGCCAGCTATACGCAGGTGCCGGCCGATTCAAAGTACCGAGCGCTGTTGCAGGGCCGGTTGGCCTGGCTCGAACGCAAAGAAGCGCGGGCGCAAGTCCGGAAGGCGCTGAGCCGCGAGCGCTCGATGGGGCAGCCCGTATCGCCGCGGGTGGTGGCCGTGCTGCCGTTTACCTACCTGGCCGGCGACGAGCGCTACGCGGTGCTCAAGCGCGGGCTGAGCGAGACGATTGCCACTGACCTGGCCAACATCGACCGGCTTCGGGTGGTGGAGCGCGTGCGGCTGCAGGCACTGCTCGATGAGCTGAAGCTGGCGCAAAGCCAGTACGTCGATCCGCAGACAGCGCCGCGGGTGGGGCGTCTGTTGGGCGCCGGTCGGCTCGTGAGTGGTTCCTACAGCGTGGAGGACGCGTCCATAACGTTTGGGCTGTCGTTTACGGGCGTGGCCACCGGGGTCAGCTTGCCCGACCGCAGCACGCTCACCGCCGACCTTGATCGGCTCTTTGAGGTGCAAAACACGCTGGTGTACCGCGTCGTCGAGGGTCTAAACGTCGAGCTGACGCCGCAAGAGGAGCAGGCCATCGAGCGGGTGCCCACGCGTAACCTGCAGGCGTTTCTGCTGTACAGCCGCGGCCTTCGCCTCGAAGACGAAGGGCGCTACCGCGCCGCCGCCCAGCAGTTTGGGCAGGCCGCGCGACTCGATCCCTCGTTTCAGGCCGCTGCACGGGCTAAGCAGCGCGCTATGGGCTTAAGCGCTACCAGCGGGTCGATCGGCCAGGCGTTTGCAGGCGCCCAGGACGGCCTTGAACTAAGCAGCACGGACGCCGTCAGTCGTCGGCTGCAGCGGCTTGCAAACAGCGGATTGGCTCTCCCTACGAATTCGCCCACGGGAACCATCGGCGGAACCATGTCGGGCGACCTTCCCCTACCGCCGGCCCCACCGCGTCCGTAGTATCGGCCGGATTTCGCTTGTACTGAATGCTACCCTTCATGCATCTTCGTAGGCTTATGTCCAACCATCAATGGGTACCGACCAACCAGCGCTGGACGGCCCTCGGGCGTGGGCTTGTCATAGCCATGGCATGGCTGATGGCGTGCGGCGCAATGGGGCACGCCCAAACCACCACGAATCTGTACGTCGATGCCTCCGCCACGGGCTCTGAGACAGGGGAATCGTTCGCCAACGCGTACACCTCGCTGCAAGATGCTTTGGCAGAGGCCAATGCGGGGAGTGCCGATACATACATCATCAACATTGCCGAGGGCGCGTACTATCCCGATGAGGGACAGGGGGAGACAGACGGAGACCGCACGGCATCGTTTACTATCACGCGCAGTGGCATCGTGCTAAAGGGCGGCTACCCGGCGGGCGGCGGCATTCGCGATCCGCAGCAGTACCGCACGGTGCTCAGCGGCGACATTGAGCAAAATGACGCTGTTGATGGCGACAACATTGTGCAAGCCCCTGGCGACCGTACAGGAAGCAACGCGCACCACGTGCTAGAGATCGTGCCTGCAAGCACAAACGGAGCCCCGATAGAGGTGCGCGGCCTCACCATTACGGGCGGGCATGCCAATGGAAGCGGTGAGGCGGCCAATGGCGGTGGCATATACACGCGGCCGTCGGTTGCAGCTGGAGCCAGCGTGTTTGTGGGGGTCTTCAATGTACAGATGATAGGCAACGAAGCCAAAGGGGCTGGTGGGGGCATGTACGTGCGCCCAAACTCGGGTAGTGCCAATGTAACCGCCCATCGCGTGGTTTTCGCGTCCAACGCAGGAAACACAGGCGGCGGCTTCTACGCTGCAAACGGAGGAGGGGACACAGAGGCGAAACTGGTTAACACCGTGCTCCATGCGAACAGCGCAACCGACGGCGGTGCCCTGTGGGCCGGGGATGGGGGGACGTTGAAACTGATTCATGTGGGTGCTGCGCAAAACAACGCCTCGGGGAGCGCCAACGCCCTGTACGCCGGAGCCAATGCCGACGTGCGCGTCCAAAACAGCTGGTTTGCAAGCAGCGCGGCGGGAGCCGATGTCGTGACAAATGCGCCAACCACCGCACGGATGGCTCATACGCTTCTCGATGAGCCGTTTCCCGCTGGCTTTACGAATGACGGAGGGATGCTAACGCAGCAGTCGGCCGATGTGTCGAATATCACCACGCCCCGCGGGCCCGATGGGCAATGGCTTACGTTTGATGATGGGCTGCGCCTGCGAAGAGCCTCGGCAATGCTGGATGCTGGCGCGACTTCTGACCTGGTAGGCTTCGATAATGACTTTTCAATCATCGCTGACGCGTTGGATCTGGACGGTGATGGTATAACCAACGAGTTTTGGGCGCAGGACATCCGCAGTACGCCTCGCAACCAGGAGGCAGCGCCCGACCTTGGGCCCTACGAAGGCGCGCTAGACTTCCCCAAATTGTTCTACGTGGATGATAGCGCGACGGGCGCCGGCGACGGCACGTCGTGGAGCGATGCCTTCACAAACCTCCAAGATGCGTTGGCGCAGGCCACATCCAACGACAGCATCGTCGTAGCCGCCGGCACCTACTATCCGGATGAGGGCACTGCGCAATCGCCCGATGACCGCCTGGCTAGTTTCAACCTCACGCCGGGCGTAACCGTGTACGGCGGCTTTGCCGGAACCGAGACGTTCAGCGCGGCCACCTGGGGGCAAACGCTCCGCAATCGCGACCTGCAAGCCAACGCCACCATCTTGAGTGGAGAGATTCAGCAGGACGGCGATGCGACCAACAACAGTTATCATGTAGTAACGGCGCGTCAAACCTTTAGCCCGATAACCGATTTGGGCACGGGCCTAGATGGCGTGACCATTGCCAACGGATACGCGAACGATGGGACGGACATTGACGAGGACGGGTACCCGGAGAACGTAGGAGGTGGGCTTTTACTGTTAGGCGGTACCGACGCAGGCGTGAGTCCTGCATTTGCGCGCGTCATCATTCGGGACAACTACGCGTCGGCAAACGGCGGCGGCGCCTTTTTTGCTACGGGTGGCGAGCCCGCCTTTACCAATGTGACGTGGCGGCAAAACGAAGCCGGGCAGGGTGGCGGTGCGCTCTATCTGGATGCTGACGGTCCTACGGCCCCCCGCCTCGTGAACAACGTGTTTGCGGGCAATACGGCCGCGCGAGGCGGCGCCCTTGGCGTGCAGAGCGGCTCATACATCTTCTCGTCCTTTGGTCCGAAGCCGCGCCTCCTCAACAGTACGGTGGTAGGCAACACAGCCACGAGTGGAAGCGTGAGTGGCGCGGCCATCGACAACCGTGGCGACTACACCCTCCAGATTGAGAACACGATCTTCCGCAGCAACACGGCCGCCAATGGGACGCCCGTCTACAACAGCAGCTCGCAGCCGCTTGAGGTCTCTCAGGTGCTTCTGGCCAATGGTGCAGCTGACATCAGCGGGGGCGGGGGGGTTGTCGATGGCGGCGGATCGGAAGGCGTTGGGGCACAGTCGCCCCCCATTCTTACGGGCAATCCGCTGTTTCGCGATGCCAATGGCGCCGATGACACGTTTGGAACGCCCGATGACAGCCTGCACGTTAACTGGGCGTCACCGGTTATCAACGCCGGTGCGTTTGTGCCTTCCGATGTTTCCGATGTTGACTACGACGGTGACACCTTTGAGCGGTTACCGATCGATGCAGCCGGCCAGCCGCGCCTTAGCGGCATGCGCGTAGATATTGGCGCGTTTGAGGGCGGAACTGCCCCAACCAGTGCAACCCTTTACGTCTCCGCCGCAACCGCTGATGATGCTGGCGGCGGGTCGTGGAGCGATCCGTACCGTACGTTGCAAGCGGCTCTATCTGCTGCACGCAACCGCTCCTCTACAGGCAACCCGGTGGGTGCAATCTATGTGGCCGAAGGAACCTACTATCCGGATGACGGCCCGGGGCTTGTGGCCGACAGTCAAGCACTTAGTTTTCAGCTCGTAGATAACGTTAAGGTCTACGGGGGCTTCCAGCCGGGCGGCACGCTTGCAAGCCGCAACCCCGACCCGGCCACCAACAACACGGTCTTGAGCGGCGACCTTGGCGCGCAGCCCGACACCACCGATAACAGCTACCACGTTGTGACAGCGGTGTCCTTCGCCGGAGATTTTCCGCTGAGTGCTCAGACCCTCCTCGATGGGTTTACCATCACGGCAGGCAATGCGCACGCGACGGCCGAAAGTCCACAACCCGGCCCCCCATCGGTGGTGCCCGGCATATTCGGCGGAGGGCTCGCCGTGGCCGCATCAAACACCGGACGTGTGAGCGCTGTGTTTAGGAATCTGCGAGTCATTAAAAACTTCGCTGAGGGTGGAGCCGGCATTGTGGCCGCAACATTCGGGCCGACAGCTGAAGTCAATGCGCAGTTTGTCAATGTTGAAGTGTCTCAAAACGTAGCAAGCGGCACATCAGCCCCCATATCTAACACAGCGGGCGGTATTCTAATTGCCGGCGACGGTTTCACGCGTCCCTTCATATCCAATGCGCGGGTGTGGGGGAACGAAGCACACCAGGGCGCGGCAATAGCTGCGCTTGCTATTGCCGAAGGCGCACGGCTCGCGCCCGCCATTGCCAACACCGTGCTGACGGGCAACCGGGCGATGGCCGATAGCGCGGCCGTGGTGGTGCGCAACCGGGGCGTGACAGGAACTCTTGACGGCTATGTGCGGCCCGCGTTCACCAACGTCACCGTTGCGGGTAATGAGGGATTGAGCGGCGCCGCATTGGGCAGTGTGGTGCAAGCCGACGGCGTCGATGCCTCGGCATTTGAAGTGCGTATCGGAAACGCGATCCTATGGGATAACAACGCGGCGGCCCCGGCCGAGCAAAAAGCCGGAACGGTGCGCATCGACAGCAGCCTTGTGGCAGGCGGCTGGAGCGGCGTAGGCAGCGGCGTTCAAGCGAAAGATCCGCAGTTTGTTGATGGCAACGGGGCCGACAATCAGTGGGGTACGGCAGATGACGACGTGCGGGTGTTGGGGGCATCGGCTGCGCTCAACGCGGGCGGTGCGTCGCTTCTCCCGCTGGATGTCGCAGACCTTGACGGCGATGGACAGACGACCGAGCCGCTGCCGCAGGACATCCGCGACCAGGCGCGTGTGCAGGCGGGCGCCGTGGATGCCGGCGCATATGAAGGAGCGGCCTCGCCCAGCGTAGCACTTGACGCCCCTACATCGGTGACGGGCACGGGCGCGACCCTTAACGGCGCGGTGGTGCCGTACGCCAGTAATGTGTCGGCTACGTTTGCTTATGGGCCTGCGACGGGCGGAAGCACCCAGACCGTCACGGCCGCCCAATCGCCGCTCGCCGGTACCGATTCGGTGGCGGTAAGCGCTGATGTTACGGGCCTCACGCCAAGCACCACCTACGAGGTCACCCTAACGGCAGACGACGGTGCGCGGGCGACGACAAGTACTGCTTTAACGTTCGATACCCCTAACATTCCGCCCACTGTAGCTGACGATAACGCAACGACGCCAGAAGAGACGCCGATCGCCATCGACGTGCTGGCGAACGACAGCGAAGCGGGGAGCGGCCTTGCCGGCATTATTGATACATCTACGGTGGCGGTACAGAGCGGGCCGTCGAATGGCACAACCACTGTTGATAGCCAGACCGGAACGGTCACGTACACCCCGGCTTCCGAATTCAGCGGTACCGATACCTTCACGTACACGGTCGCAGACAAAAGCGGAGCGGTGTCTGGCGAAGCAACCGTGACCGTGACGGTAACGGGCACGAATGACGCGCCGACGATTTCTGCGATTCCCGATAAGACAATTCCGGAAGACGGGACAACGGGACCCATTGCGTTTACCATTGGCGACGCGGAGACGCCCGCGGGCGACCTGACGGTGACGGCTACCAGTGAAGACACGAATCTCGCCCCGCCCAGCAGCATCACCTTTGGGGGCAGTGGAACCGACCGCACGATCACCGTCACCCCGGCTCCTGATGAGTTTGGGTCCACGCAGATTACGGTTGAGGTGAGCGACGGCAGCAAGACGGCCTCGTCTACGATGCAGCTGGAGGTAACGAGCGTACCGGATGCAGCAACGATCACCGATCCGCCGGTGGTCTCGAACGTGGAGCGCACGGGCGCGCAGTTCAGCGCCTCGGTCAATCCGAACGAGGAGACCACGACGATAACGTTCGTGGTAGACGGCGGTGGAACGACCACCGAGATACCGGCGGATCAGAGTCCCATTTCGGGCACTGCGCCGGTGGATGTCAGCGCTACGGCTGCGAATTTAGTGCCGGGCGTAGCGTACGAGGTGCGTGTCCGGGCCGATAATGCGGCGGGCTCCGTGTCGAGTGCCCCAACCGCCTTTACGACGCCCAATCCGATACTTGCGGTTTCGCCCGACTCGGTCGGGTTGGGGGCCTTCATCGTCGACGCACAGGCCCCGGTGTCAACTATCACCATTGCTAACAGCGGGACCGGCACGCTTTCCATCGACGACGTGCAACTTACGGGGAGCGCGTTTGCGATCGTGGAGGACACGGGCGAGCAAACCCTGTCGGCCAACGCGACGCGCGACGTTCGTCTGGCGTTCGAAGCATCAGCGCCTGGCACGTACAGCGAGCTGCTTACAATCGCTACACCGATCGATACGGCGCAGGTACCGCTTACGGCTCAGGTGGCCGGCATCGACGTGGCGCCCACCACTCCTTTGGTGGCGGGGCAGGGCGGGACTTTGGCGGTGACCGTTGCCGGTGGATTCGTGCCAAGCGAACAGGCACTGTTGTATCGGCCCGTGGGCGCGTCGGCCTTCACGCGCCAGCCGCTCACGGGAGCGGGGGAAGGGCGCTGGACCGCACCGTTGCCGGATAGCGCGGTGACCATACGCGGCGTGGAGGCATACGTGGTGCTCCGCACGGCCCAGGATACGCTCGCCTGGCCTCGTGGGGGCGTTGCCGCATCGCGGGACAATCCGGCCGTGCTGCCCACGCAGTTCGAAGCCCCGTTGCAAGCCCCCGGTCCGTTCCGTCCGGAGACGTACGCGATGGTCTCGGTGCCCGTCGCCCCGCGCGACTCAAGCATTCAAGGCATATTTGAAGACGACTACGGCACGGCCGACCCCGAGACGTGGCGCGTGCTGGCATGGGATCCAGAAGCAGAATCGTACCGGGCCTATCGGTCCATTGAAGCATTACCGCCGGGGCGGGCCGTATGGCTCATTACAAAAGATGGGCGCTCGTTCGATGTAGATGCCGGCCGGTCCACCGCGGGCGACACGAGCCGCGTAACGCGCGTGCTGCCGCCGGGGTGGAGCCAGATTGCCGTGCCGTACCCGTTCCCTGTTGCCTGGGCCGACGTTGCCGGTGCGGAAGCCCTTGGCGCACCGGTGGGATACGCCGACGGCCAGTATCGCTACGACCGTGCGGTGCTGCAGCCCTGGAATGGCTACTTTGTGTACAACCCCACCCAGCGCCCGGTGCGCATTACCCTGCCGGCGAAAGCGGCCTCGCCCGGGGCACCTGCACCGGCCAATGCCCGCGCGAAGAAAGAGCAGGCCGCGTATGCGTTGCAGGTCACCACGCAGTGGCCCGCGCGCGGCGTGTCCGATCAGCCGGTGCAGCTGGGCCTTATGGAGGGGGCCGCCCAAAGCTACGATGCCTACGATCGTGCCAAGGCCCCGAGCATTGGCACGCCGCATGTTCGTACGTCAATCGTGAGTGGCGACCACGCGCTCGCAGCCAGCTATCAGCCGCCCAGCCCCGCCGGGCGCGTGTGGGACCTGCGCGTGTCGACCCATAGCGCGACGCGGCTCCCTACAACCAACACCGTTCGCTTGCAGCTTACGCCGCAAGGCAACCGCCCCGACGGATTTAAACGCTACGTGTTGGATCTCGACAAGCGCGCCTTTATCCCCGTCGACAATGGATCCATCGAAATTACGCTCACGCCGCGGCAGACCACCCGCCGCCTGCGCGTGATTGTGGGCACCAAGGCCTTTGCACAGCAAAAAAGCGAAGGCATACCGCTGCGCGCCTTCAAAAACCGCCTCAAGCCCAACTACCCGAATCCGTTTGAGGAGGGCACGGCGCTTCCCTTTACGCTCAAAGAAAAACGCTCCGTACGCGTGGCCATCTACAACATCCTGGGGCAGCGCGTCCGGTGGATGACGCTCGGAGAAAAAGCAGCCGGACGCCACGTGGTGCGGTGGGACGGCCGGAACCAGCACGGGCAGCTGGTGGGAAGCGGGGTGTACTTCTACCGCATTACGGCCGGTGACTTCGTGGCCACGCGCAAGATGACCCTGGTACGCTAAGACGCATGATGCACGCTGCACACATAGGTCGCGCATTCTCTCGCGCTTACCCCATGAATGGAAACACGCCGTTCCGGATATGGTGCGTCGCAACGTGGGCCGCACTCCTGCTCCTTGTGGCCCCGCTCGTGGCCATGGGCCAGGCCGAGCAATTGGGCAGCCGGGTGCAACGGTATCGCGTGCATGTGCGCCCGGTGCTGCAACAGTACGAGGTTGCCGGGCAGTCGTTTACGCAGTGGAGTACAGAGCTGGAGGCGGTGGCGCCGCTCACGCCGCAGTGGCAGGTGCGTGCACGGCTGGCAGGGGCTGCCGTGACCGGAGCGCCGGCCAACGTGCAAGGCTTTTCCAACGTGCAACTCGGGGCCACCTACGTGTATGAAGACGTCCCGGGCAGCGTGCTTTCTACAGTAGCGGTCGACGTGCCGGTGGGCACCAAGCAGTGGGATTTGGCAGAGCTACAGGCCCTCGGGCGTCTCAGCCAGGGGCCGTATGGCTTCCGGGTGACAGCGTTTGGGCAAGGGTGGGGCCTTACGCCTCGTGTGGCGTGGGCCGTTCCGCTGGGCGCGCGCTTCGTGCTTGGGCTCGGCGCTTCGTACCGCTACCTTGGGCCCTACACCCCCTTCCGACAAATGGCGGGGACGTACGACCCCGGCGACGTGTTTACCGCAACCCTAGGCGGCGACCTACAGCTCTCGCGGTCGGATGTCCTGTCAGTGGATGGGAGCTTTTCGACGTACGCCACCGACACGGCCAACGAGCAGCCGTATTTTTCGCCGGGCAACCAGTGGACGCTTGCGCTCCGGTACGAGCACACGTTTGCCTTCGACCGGCTGGCGGTGGTGGGCTTTTACCGGTACCGCGCCCAAGGCGAGCTGCAGCGCCAGGATGGATCGGGCGTGTCGGCTCTTGCGCCCGAGCGGGTGTTGCCCTCGCACGGGCAGGTGCATGTGGCGTATCGCCACCGCTTTCAGTACGGCATGTATGGGCGCGTCTTGCTGCGCGGCGCCCACTACGATGCGTCGATTGTGTTGCCTGCACAGACCTACGGCCATGCGCAGCTGCGGTGGACGTGGCGCGTCAGTGATCGGTGGGGCCTTGCCCCGCATGTGGGCGTTTCCATTGGCGACGTAACGGGCGGCGAGGTGGGCCTGCGTACCACCGTGTTTCTGCCCTGACGGCACGGGCCGCGCCCAGGCTGCACCGCGGCATGCTCTTTAGATAGAATTCGCTTGTGCCCGGGCGTAGGATCCAAGATGTTATGGGTAACCATCCGTCTTTTTTTGGCCTTCCCGTGCGCCCATGACTGAGCCTTCTACTTCCGCAACGCGCACCACCGTCAAGACGCCGCTCGCGCCCGCAGCCATTGGGCCCTACAGCCAGGGCGTTCTGGTTGACCACACGCTGTTTGTGTCCGGGCAAATTGCCATCGATCCCGAAACGGATAGCATGATCGAGGGCTCGGTGGAAGAAGAAACCAAGCGCGTGCTTGACAATGTGGGCGCCGTGCTTAACGCGGCAAGCATGACCTACGAAAACGCGGTCCGCTGCACCGTTTACCTCACCGACATTAACGATTACGCGCAGGTGAATGAGGTGTACGCCCGCTACTTCAACGAGACGCCGCCGGCGCGTGTGGCGGTAGAGGTGGCCTCGCTGCCGCGCGGCGCCCGCGTAGAAATCTCGTGCGTCGCAGTGCGCTAGGCGTTGTCTGAGGCGTTTGCGGCTGCCCGGCCGGGCGCCCCGAAGGATGTTCAGACAGCGCATTGTCCCTTCCCCAATCGATAGTTGCAGGCGAGCGCATGGGTGACGTATGGTCGGTGCAGGCCCTAACAAGCAAGCTGCATGGGCTCGTTGAAGCGCACTACGGCGACGTGTGGGTGGCTGGCGAGCTTTCGAATGTTAACCGCGCCGCTTCGGGGCATTGCTACTTCACGCTGAAAGACGACGCGGCCCAAATCCAATGCGTGATGTGGCGCTACCGGGTGCGGCATCTGCCGTTTGAGCCGTCCGATGGCGACCGGGTGCAGGTGCGCGCCGCGGCAGGCATCTACGAGAAGCGCGGGCAACTGCAGCTGATGGTGCAGGTGATGAAGCCCGCCGGACGCGGCGCACAGCAAGCTGCGTTTGAGCAGCTCAAGGCGACGCTAAAGGCCGAAGGATTGTTTGCGGCGGAGCGGAAGCAGTCGTTGCCGTCGTTCCCGCATACCGTGGGTATTGTCACCTCCGGAAGCGGCGCGGCCTTCCACGACATGCGCACGGTGCTACAGCGGCGCTATCCGCTGGCGCAGGTGGTGCTCTGCCCGGTGCCCGTCCAAGGAACCGAGGCGCCCACGGCCATCGCCCGCGCCATCCGGCGGTTCGACGCCCTCCCCGCTAGCGATGCCCGGCGGCCAGACGTTCTCCTTGTGGGCCGCGGCGGCGGCTCGACGGAAGACCTGTGGGCGTTCAACGAAGAGGGGGTGGCGCGCGCCATTGCCGAGGCGACGGTGCCCATCATCAGCGCGGTGGGGCACGAAACGGACGTCTCCATTGCCGACTTTGTGGCCGATGCGCGCGCGGCAACGCCCTCGATGGCGGCCGAGATTGCGGTGCCCGATCAGCAGGAGCTCCGTGAGCAGGTGCGGGGCTTGCACCAACGGATGCGCGCCAACGTGCACGACCGGGTGCGCACGGCCCGCGGCGCGGTGGAGCGCCTGGTGCAATCGCGCGCGTTCCACAGCCCCGTCACGCGGCTGCACAACGCGCAGCAGCGCCTCGATCATCTGGTGGATCGCTTGCAGCGGGCCGGCCGTGCGATGGTGCGCGAGCGCCGGCAGCGGGTGGCCACATTGCAGCAACAGCTGCGCAGCCTCGATCCCGAGGCGCCGCTGCGGCGCGGCTACGCGCTGGTGCAACGAGACGGCACGGTGGTGCCTACGGCTGCGGCGGCCGAACCGGGCACACGCCTTACGCTACGCTTTGCCGATGGTACGCGCGTTGTCGAGGTCCAGGCGTAAGAAGCTGTTTGGCAGAATGTCCATGGCCTGTGGCTTCTTCGCGGATCTTGTGCAGAACGGATGCGGCACGCGCCCGGTAGCGCCGCTACAGGGCTTGTTTGGGCTCCGTTCCTGCACGTCGCCCGCTGTGTCTCGGCTGAATATCCATTCATCAAACAGCCCCTAGCGCCGCGAAGGCGGCGCGTCAGCGTGCGGCATCGGTTATGCGCCGGAGCGCGTCCACGGCCAGCCGGTAGCCCGCCACGCCCAATCCGCTAATTTGCCCCCGGCACGCCCCGGCCGTGCGCGAGGTCTGCCGGAAAGGCTCGCGGGCGTGGATGTTGGACAGGTGCACCTCGATGACCGGCGGCTGGATGGCGGCGATGGCGTCGCGCAAGGCCACGGAGGTATGCGTGTAGCCGCCCGGATTGAAGACGACGCCCGTATAGTCTTCTTGGTGGGCGGCGTGGAGCGCGTCGATAAGGGCGCCCTCGTGGTTCGACTGGACGAAGCGGAAGCGCACGTCCGGAAAGGCCGCCTCCAGCATCGCCTGCAGGTCGCCGAGCGTGGTGGTGCCGTACGTGTCGGGTTCGCGGGTGCCCAGCAGGTTTAGGTTGGGACCGTTGAGGATAAGCAGGGAAAGGGCCATGGTTACGCGTCGATGGTGAAGGTGAGGCCGTCGTAGCCCAACGCGATGCCCGCGGGGAGCCGCGCGTTCTGCTCGGCGTGGCGCACGTTGTGCGTCATGTGCACGAAAAACGTCTGCGTGGCGCCGATGCGCTCGGCCGTGGCAACGGCTTCGTCGAACGAGAGGTGCGTGGGGTGCGCCTTGGGCCGCAGGGCATCGAGCACCAGCACGTCCAGGCCTTCCAGCAGCGCAAAGCTGTCTTCGGGAATCGTGCTCACGTCGGTAAGGTAGGCAAACCGCCCCACGCGGTAGCCGTACACCGGCAGCGATCCGTGCAGTAGCGGCACCGGCGTTACTTGCACCGCGGCGCCATCTTCGTGGCGGCTGTCCACACAGAACGCATCCGCAACCGCCTCCAGATACACACGGGCCGCCCCGGGGTAGGGCGCGCTGCCAAACACGTAGTCGTACTTCTCGCGCAGGATCTCCACCGTTTGCGGCGGCCCGTAGCACGGCATGGGCGTGCGGTTTTGAAAGAAATAGGGCCGCAGGTCGTCGAGGCCCGCGATATGATCGAAGTGGTGATGCGTGTAGCACACCGCATCGAGGCGATGCACGCCGTAGGTAAGGGCCTGTTGACGAAAATCGGGGCCGGTGTCGATCAAGAGCCCCAGGCTACCGGCCCGCACGTAGGCCGCGCAGCGCAGGCGCGTGTCTTTTGGGTCGGGCGAGGTGCACACCGGGCAGTCGCACCCCAGCACGGGCACGCCGGTGGAGGTGCCCGTGCCCAGGAGGGTTACGTCAAGCGTGGGACTACCGGGCATGCGTGGCCTCCGGCGGCGTCTCAAGCTGCTCCCACGCCTCCTCTAGTGCATCACGAACAGACGGCTTGAGGTAGATGGTGTCGAGCGGCGCATCGCGCAGCGCGTCGGCCAAAATACGCAGCCGCACTTCTGGCATGTGCCGCTTGTTGAGCATGATGACGGGTGTGCCCGCCACGGTGCAGCGTCCGCCGCGAAAGTTGCCTTTCTCGGTGCGTACCTCCATGCCCAGCTGCTCGGCGGCCTGCTTGAGTTCCTGTAAGATGGTCGTTGGTTTCATAGCATGGGCTCAATGAGCCGTAGCGGCGCCGGGTTCCAATGCAGCGCAGGGCGCTTCGGTAGGGCGCGGCCGCCGAACGCTTTCGACCTAATGCTCAGGCGGTTGGTGTAGACGTGCTTTGCAGTTGAAACTGCTTTGGCGTGGTGCCCACGTGCTCCTTGAACGTGCTAATGAAGTGGCTGAGGCTGCTAAAGCCCACCGCGTCGCTGATGTCCGTTACCGAGCGGTCGGTGGTGCGCAGGAGCTCTCGGGCGCGCCGCATGCGCTCGCGCGTGAGGAACTGCACGGGCGTCATGCCCAGTTCATTGCGAAAGTAACGGTAGAAGCTCGATGTGCTCATGCACGCCTTGGCTGCCAGTTCGTCGACCGTGAGCGACGCATCCAGATGGTCGCGGGCGTACTGAATGGCCGCCGCGAGGCCGTGGCGTGGGGCGTGCTCCGACGGATTGCACAACAGCAGGGCGCGCGACTTCGTCTGCAGCATGCGAATGACCAACTCGGCGGCGTTCAGGTCGATGAGTGTGTCGCGGTGAGGGCCCGCCTCGTCATCGGTAAAGAGGGAAAGGAGCGACAGCAGCACCCGCTCGATGCCGTTCGAGTTTTGGAAGTGGCAGTAGCTCAGTTCATCGGCCGACCAGTCACGGGCCTCGGGAGGGCGGGGCATCTGTTCGTTCATCCGGTCCACCAGCCGCCGCACCTTGTCGGTGTCAATCTCTAGCGTAAGGCACTTGGTAGGCGTTTCGTCCGCTTCCGGAAAGTCGATGTAGATGGTCTCCATGGGCGGCACAACGAGCGACTCGCCGGGCAAAAAATCGAACGGGGCCGCATCGGCATCGGGCAGATGCACCACCTTTTTTCCGGTGACCATGCCGCAATACAACGGATGGGCCGCCCGCAAGGCCACCCGCTGCGCCGCGGCGTAGGTGTCGTACACCGAGAACTGAATGTCGCGGCCGCCGAACGACGTGCGGTTTTCAACGAGTGTTTGAAGCGAGCCGGGGGCGGGCGCAGCGGATGCAAGAGCCTCCATGAGAGCACGAGGAAGGCGGTGAAGAAAAATTCACGGAGTGCAGTACTGAAAGCGCTTCGCCCGTCAAATGATTCCCAACCCGGGGCCCGCGACAAGAGCGCCGCGCGCTGCCCGCTAGGCATTGAGAGAATAGCGCAACTTTTTGGGAGAATATGAAGGTTTATTGATGGAAGCGCTTCCTATACTAATCATGATCCGTGAGAGCTGTGTGCCTACGTGCGGGGCTTGGCCCATGCCGGCCCGGGCGTTGGCCCCGCCACCACTACGCGGCACAGCCTTTCGGTCCCTTCACGTACTTCTTTTGTTGACAGCGAGCGACCCATGATTTACGATCGTCCCAATTTCCAAGACACCTATGGCAACTACATCGGTGGTGCGTTTGTGGACCCGGTGGATGGCGAGTACTTCGACAACCCCTCGCCCATCGACGGTGAAAACTACTGCCGCGTGGCGCGCTCGAATGCGAGCGATGTAGCGCGGGCCCTGGATGCGGCGCACGACGCCCGCGAGGCATGGGGCAGCACCTCGGCCACCGAACGCGCCAACATCCTGAACAAGATTGCCGATCTTACCGAAGAGAACCTGGAGTTTCTCGCGCGCTGCGACACGGTAGACAACGGCAAGCCGATCCGCGAAACGCTCAACGCCGACCTGCCGCTGGTGGTGGATCACTTCCGGTACTTTGCGGGCGTGATTCGCGCTGAAGAGGGCTCCGTCGCAGAGCTCGACAGCGATACGGTAGCCATGCACGTGCCCGAGCCGCTGGGCGTGGTGGGGCAAATCATTCCGTGGAACTTCCCCCTCCTGATGGCCGCCTGGAAGATTGCGCCGGCCCTGGCCGCGGGAAACTGCACCGTGGTGAAGCCGGCCGAGCAAACGCCGGTCTCCATCATGGAGTGGATAAAGCTGGTTGACGAGGCGGATCTGCTGCCGCCGGGCGTGCTCAACATTGTGCAGGGCTTTGGGCCCGAGGTGGGCAAGCCGCTGGCCAAGAGCGAGCGCATTGCCAAAGTGGCGTTCACCGGCGAAACCACCACCGGCCGCCTCGTCATGCAGTACGCGTCGGAGAACTTGATTCCGGTGACGATGGAGCTGGGCGGCAAGAGCCCCAACGTGTTCTTTGAGAGCGTGATGGACGCCGACGATGCGTTCTGGGACAAGTGCCTGGAAGGCGCCGCCATGTTTGCGCTGAATCAGGGCGAGGTGTGCACCTGCCCGAGCCGCATCCTGGTGCAAGAGTCCATTGCCGATGACTTTGTGGAGGCGGTGGTCGACCGGGTGAAGAACATCCGGGTGGGCAACCCGCTAGACACCGAAACGCAGGTGGGCGCGCAGGCGTCAAACGACCAGTACGAGAAGATCAAAAACTACTTTGAGGTGGGGCGCCAGGAGGGCGCTGAAGTGCTTGTAGGCGGCAAGGTGGCCAAGGCGAAGGGCTTGGCTGTGGCCGCAGGCGGCGATGGCGAGCCCGTCAATAAGGGCTACTACATCGAACCCACGATCTTTAAGGGGCACAACCAGATGCGCGTGTTTCAGGAAGAGATCTTTGGGCCGGTGACGAGCCTGACGACGTTCAAAGACGAGGCGGAGGCCATCGAGATTTCCAACGAAACCCTCTACGGCCTTGGCGCCGGCGTGTGGACGCGCGATGCGCACCAGCTGTACCAGGTGCCGCGTGCGATTAAAGCGGGCCGCGTGTGGGTGAACTGCTACCACTTGTATCCGGCCCATGCAGCCTTTGGCGGCTACAAGAAGAGCGGATTTGGGCGCGAGAACCACAAGATGATGCTCAACCACTACCGCCAGACCAAAAACATGCTCATCAGCTACGATAAGAACGCAATGGGCTTCTTCTAGACCTCAAAGCGTTATGGCGGTTCATCCTGAGCTCGGTACGGCGGTCTTGCGCCTTCCAGCCTATTGCTTCAGCGGAGATTTCGCGCCGCGCTCAGGATGATAGGCCAATGTTGAAGACGGATCTTTCGCGGATCGGTCTTCCCATCGATAGAAGATAGATACGGCATACCTGGCACCAGTGCGACCTCGTGCTGGTGCCGAGGCCGTTTCTATAATTCATTGCTTCACAACCTCTTTCCCCGATTGACCTTGTTCCAATGTCAAAGAAGATGAAAGCTGCGGTTGTTCATGAATTCGGCAAACCGCTTTCGATTGAAGACCACCCCACTCCCGAACCCGGCCCCGATGAGATCCTCGTAAACGTGCAGGCTAGTGGCGTTTGCCACACAGATCTACATGCTGCAGATGGCGACTGGCCCGTGAAGCCAAAACTGCCGTTAATCCCTGGCCACGAGGGCGTGGGCTACGTAGCCGGTGTGGGCCGCAACGTGACAGTCGTTAAAGAAGGCGATGCCGTAGGCGTCCCTTGGTTGTACACCGCATGCGGCGTGTGCGAGCACTGCCGCGGTGGCTGGGAAACACTGTGCCACCAACAAGAAAACGCTGGCTACAGCGTAGATGGCGGCTACGCAGACTATGTCGTGGCCGATCCCGAGTACGTTGGCGTTCTGCCCGACGATCCTGACTTTGTCTCACTCGCGCCGATTTTGTGTGCTGGGGTCACCACATACAAGGGCCTGAAGGTGACTGAGGTGCAGCCCGGTCACTGGGTGCTCATTTCTGGTATCGGCGGGCTCGGCCATCTTGCCGTGCAGTACGCCCGGGCAATGGGCATGCGCGTCGTCGCTGTGGATATTGCGGACGAGAAGCTGAAGCTTGCGGAGGAACTGGGCGCCGACCTCACGATCAATGCGAAAACCCAAGATCCGGGCACCGTCGTGCAGGATGAGATTGGCGGTGTCCACGGCGCTCTCGTAACAGCCGTCTCGACGCCCGCATTCCGGCAGGCGCTCGACACGCTGCGTCGAGGGGCCACGCTCGTTCTCAACGGCCTCCCGCCGGGCGACTTCCCGCTTCCGATCTTCGACACCGTTTTGAACGGCGTCACGATCCGCGGATCCATCGTGGGCACGCGCAACGACTTGCAGGAGTCCATTAACTTCGCGGCCGACGGCCTCGTGCAGGCCCATGTCGAATCCACCGCTCCACTGGATGATATCAACGATGTGTTTGACCGCATGCGCCACGGCGACATCACGGGACGCGTCGTGCTCGACATGACAAACGGTGCAGCGTAGCATCTCCCCAGCCGCTCACCGCTTGACATTCGCTTTCTCAACCAAACCGACCGACGCCACCATGGAGACTCCCGTGCCCCGAGTTATTGTAACCGACGACGCAAAGGCCGTCATCGATCAAGTGCGCGAGCGCCACGGCCCCCTGATGTTTCACCAAAGCGGCGGCTGTTGCGACGGCTCGTCGCCCATGTGCTTTGAGCAGGGCGACTTTCGGCTGGGCGACAGCGACGTAAAGCTGGGCGAGGTGTACGGGTGTCCGTTTTACATGGCGCGCGATCAGTTTGCCTATTGGAAGCACATGCAGCTCACGCTGGATGTGAAAGAAGGCCGTGGCGCAAGCTTCTCGCTGGAAATTCCGATGGGCGTACGATTTGTGATCCGCTCGCGGCTGTTTACGGACGAGGAGGTGGATCGGCTGGAGCCGGTGGAGGCGGTGCATACCTGATCGGGCGGCAGAAATGCTCGTGGGCAGGCGAGGAGCGTGGGGCATCGCATCAGCTCCTGAAGGCGTCGCAGCATTGTTGCGGCCGGCACCGGACCGCTGGATGTGCCTGTTGGTTTGGAGCCGACGTGCGTAAGCCGTTCATGCGTTCCGCCGTCCGATGAAATCCGCTGCTGCGTTGTTGCGCGACCGCCGGTTGCTGCTGCTGTTTGCCGTAACAACGGTGGCGGTGGGCAACGTGTCGAGCATCACGCCGGCGTTTCCGGCGATGATGCAAGCGCTTGGCATCAGCGAAGTGGTGGCGGGCTGGCTGGTGACGGCCTACGCACTGCCGGGCATTGCCTCGGCACCGCTGGTGGGCGTGTGGGCCGACCGGTGGGGGCGCAAGCGGGCGCTGGTGGCGGCGTTGGTGGTGTTTGCGGTGGCCGGATCGGCGTGCGCCGTTGCCCGCTCCTTTCCGCTGCTGGTGGCGCTCCGGGCGGTTCAAGGAGCGGCGGCGGCACCGCTCGTTGCGCTGAGCATTACCATCATTGGCGATCGGTACGACGGCGCGCGTCGCACGACGGCCATTGGCTACAACGCAACGGCCCTTAGCATCTCTACGGCGGCGTACCCGGCCCTGGGCGGTGCACTCGCGGCGCTCGCGTGGTACCTGCCGTTTGCGCTTCCCGTGCTGGCCCTGCCCGTGGCAGCGGGCGTCGCGTGGGGACTCGATCCGCACCCGCCCACGCAGCACAAAACGTTGCAAACTTACGGGCGCGTGGTGCGCGAGGGCCTCGCCCGGCCGCGCGTGCTCCACGTGCTGATTGTGAGCGCAGGCGTGTTTACGCTGCTGTTTGGGGCGTACCTCACATACCTGCCGGTGTTGATGAGCCGGCACCTGGCGGCCTCATCGGTCCTTAGCGGGGGCGTGCTCGCGCTCACGTCGGTGGCCAGTGCGGCGATGGCCACGCAGCTTGGCCGCTTGCAAGCGCACGGTGCGCTGGCGCGTTGGCTTGTGGCGGCGCTTGGCTGCAACGCGCTGGCGTTTGCGCTACTGGCCACCGCCGCTGGGTGGGCGGGCGTGGTGAGCGGTGCGGTGTTGTTTGGGGTAGGGCAGGGCATCAACCAGCCCGCACTGCAAAACCTGCTCGTAGACGCGGCGCCCGCCGAGTCGCGGGCGGTTACGCTGGCCCTCAACAGCACCGCGCTCCGCATCGGCGAAACGATTGGGCCGCTGCTGATGGGCGGACTGCTGCAGTGGGGCGGGGCCCCGGCCGTGTTTGGGGCGGCGGCCCTCGGGGCGGGGCTCCTCGCGGGCCTCGTTCAATTTCTCATCGTGTCGTAGGGACCATTGCCCAACGGTCTGCGTGGAGGCAGCGCGCGGTTTCCCTCAACAGTTTTGCCGGTATGGATTACGATCCGATTAAAGATCGCATGGGGCGCTTTGTGGCGCGGCACCCGCTGTTGCAACGCCTCTTCTACGGGGTGCTCAACATGCTTTTCCTGCGTGCGTGGTACGTGCGCCGCGATGTGCGTCGCCTGTTGCAGCGCTATCCGGTAACCGAACCTGTGCGCGTGCTGGATGCAGGCACGGGCTTCGGACAGTATGCCTACTTCGTGGCGAAAAACTTCCCCAATGCGCACGTTGATGCGGTGGACGTCAAAGACATCTACCTGCAGCGCGCCCGGGCCTTTGTCGAGAAAACCCCGGTGGGGCCGCAGATTGACTTTCGGCACGATGACCTGACCGATCTGCAGGCAGAAGGGCCGTACGACCTGATTATGTCGGTGGATGTGATGGAGCACATCGCCGATGACCGCGCCGTGTTTGGTCACTTTGCGCGCGTGCTACGGCCCGGCGGGCACGTCATCATCAACACGCCCTCCGATCAGGGCGGCTCCGATGTGCAATCGGAAAATGACGAGAGCTTTATCGGGGAGCATGTGCGCGACGGGTACAACCTCGAAGCGCTCGAAGATAAGCTCCGCGCCGCAGGGTTAGCGCCGGTGGTGAGCCGGTACACGTACGGCCCGTACGGCGCAACGGCCTGGCGCTGGCTGATTAAACGGCCCATGCAGTGGCTTGGGGCCACATGGGCGTCGCTCGTTGTGTTGCCGCTCTACTACATCGTGGCCCTGCCGATAGGGCTGTGGCTCAACGCCCGCGACGTGGCGCACGAAAACGAGACAGGCACAGGCGTAATCGTAATCGCGCAGAAGCCCAAAAACTGAGCGGCTACGCATCCAACGACGGCTGGGCCATGTCGAGCGCTTTGGCTTCAGAGAATACTTTGCGACGCGCCACCACGTCTTCGCTATCGTTTACCCGAAACTGCCCCTCAAAGACCAGCGCCGTAGGATCCGAGGCATCGGGGCGTATGGAGCATTGCGGGGTGCCGTCGTCGTAAAAGCCGGTCGATACATCGTACACCAACCCTCTCAGCGGTTGCGCCGTCGATTGGCTCTCGTCAATGATTTGCTGGGCTGCTGCTTTCGCGAAGCAGGCGACCGCTTCGCGACTGAGGGCCGCCTCGTCGAAGAAGTTCTGGACGGCAGGATGAATTGTCATGACACGGGCGAAACGATGCGTACAAAAAGCGCTAATTCAAACTGTTGAATCATAGAAGACAGGGCGCGTTCGGTGCAGAACAGCATCGTTGCGCTTCTTTCTGGCTTGTGATATGCGCCTTCGGATCAAAGCGCCGTAATCATCGTTAACACATTGAATTGTTTTTCACAAAGTAAACCGTGCACGACAAGCGTCCGCGACGAGACCACACAAGGGTTCGCCGTATAGAGGTCTCGTCAAGTTTTAGGCACGTACTTTGTAGTGTGAAAGACGATACGTAGCGGCTTCGCCACAAAACTTCCATTGGACCATGCGCATAGCGACAGTAGCAACTCTATTCTTGCTCCTTGGAACCGCTTTTACGCCGGTGCGGGCTCAGAAGGTTGAGTCGAGCACGAGTGCCATCACGGGCGTTCAGACGATCGAAAGTACGGCGATGCGCGATATAACCATCGACACGTACCCGGGCAACGACGCCGGTTTCCAGGCGATCTACACATACAACCCGAAAGACGGACTGCACACCTGGGGTACGGCGTTTTATGGCTTTGCCGATAAGGAAACGGGCATGGCGAACGTTGGCAACATGACATTGAAGGTCAATGGACGGACGCTTCAGCCGCTGCGCATCAAGACGAAGGTGCGCAACGTGGGAGACACCGTTTTGGAAGTAGTGACGGCCTACTTTTCACGCTCCATCTACGAGCAGATTGCAACAGCAGAGTCGGTGATTGCAGAAATTGGTCCGGCCGTTTTGGAGTTGCCGCATTATGATCGCAAAGACATGCGAATCATTTTGGGCAAGGTGCCGCCCAGCGGCCCGCCGCAGACGGCCAGCACCGATCAGTAGCAGGTGACAAGTGGTTCTCGCATCAAGCTGCCGGGTCCGTTGAGGGCGCGGCAGCTTTTTCTTTGGGGAAGAGGGCGAGGCCGGCTGCGATGGCACTGCCGATCAGGGCAATGAGTGCCAAGACGCCAAACATTACGACCGGGGTGTAGCGTGCCAGGAGCCAGCCGGTGAGCGCTGCGCCCAGCGCGCCCACGCCAAAGACGCCAAGGTACGTGAAGCCATACGACAGCCCGCGCAGCGGTGTGGGCGTGTGCTCGGCAACGGTGGCCTGATACAACGGCTGCACCAGAAAGAGCAAAAAGCCCAGCAGGGCGCTCATGCCAATCAGCGCCACGGTGCTCAACTGCGCCACGGGGTAGAACACCGCGCCAACGACGGCAAGGAGCCCCAGGGCCACGGCAATCGCCGGCTCGGTGCGAAAGCGATCGGTCAGACGCCCGCCCGCATACTGTCCGGCCATGCCCACAATGAGCAGCCCAGCGTAGATGTAGCGGCCGGCTTCCAGGTTCAGCGGCAACCGGAAGGTGACAAGTTGCTCCAGCATATCCGGAAGAAATGTAAGGGCGCCGCGGTAAAAAAGCCCGGAGCACATGACGATGGCGAATACCGCAGCAAACGACGTGGCCAGTAGCGTACGCGACGACTGCCACAACGCGGCCCACGACGATCCTTTTGTGCTGGCTGCACGCGACGGCACGCGCGTCTCGGCCGCATGCGCATCGAACGAGGCATTCCAGGCATAGAAGGCGGCCGCAAATGCAGGGAGCGCCAATGCCACCGCCACCCAGCGCCAGTCCATAAAAAGGAGGAGTACGGTGGCCGCAAGGGGGCCCAGCGCGATGCCCGCATTTCCGGCCATGCCGTGCAGCGCAAGCACATGGCCGCGTTGCTGCGCTCCCGTACTGACAAGCGACAGCCCAGCCGGATGGTAAACGCTAGCCGCTGCGCCCCACAGCATAAGCGCCCCGCTGATCGTCCACAGCGACTGCGCCACGCTAAGAAGCAAAAACGCACCGCCCATGCCCGCCGCACACCCAACAATCAGAGGGCGCGCGCCCACCCGGTCGGTCCAGATGCCGCCGGGCAACGCCCCCAGGCCAAAAAGGGCGTACCCGGTGCTAACGGCCAGTCCAAGCGTGCCGGTTGACACGTCGAACGTGGTCAGCCAGATCGTCATAAAAATGGGGATAGACAGCTCGTAGGTATGCACCAGCCCGTGGGCCAGCGCCACCAGAGCCGTGATGGCACGGTCGTTTGCATTCATGGGCACAGCAGCAGATGATGGTTACGTCAGATCCATGTGCATGGACAGGTCGAGCGCGCGTACGGAGTGGGTGAGGGCTCCGGAAGAGATGGCATCGACGCCGGTGGCGGCAATGGCACGCACGGTATCGAGCCGCACGTTGCCGGAGGCTTCGGTGCGCATTCGGCCCCCCACGCGCTCTACCGCCGCTTGCAGGCGTGTGGTGTCCACGGAGCCATCCGCGGTGCGCACGGCCATGTTATCGAGAAGCACGATTTGGGCGCCGCCATGCGTGCACACGGCATCGAGCTCGTCGAGGGTTCGCACCTCAATCTCGATCGCCCGCCCATTGGCGGCACGCGTTGCCGCATCGAGCGCTTCGGCAATGCCACCCGCCGCCGCGATGTGGTTATCTTTGATCAAGATCAGGTCGTGGAGGCCCAGGCGGTGGTTGGTGCCGCCGCCCAGGCGCACCGCCCACTTATCGAGCGTGCGCAGGCCGGGGGCCGTTTTGCGGGTGTCGAGGATGTCAACGTCATGCGCGCCCACAGCCTCCACCATGCGGTGCGTAGCCGTGGCAATGCCGCTCATACGCTGCAGGATGTTCAGCGCGAGCCGCTCGGCGGTAAGCAGCGCCCGCGCCGGCCCGTGCACCCCGGCCACAACGGTGCCCGCCGCCACGCGGGCGCCGTCGGCAACCTGTGGCGTGAAGCGGGCCGCGGGGTCAACGGTTGAAAACACGCGGGCGGCGACGTGGAGTCCGGCCACGCAGCCCGCTTCTTTTGCGGTAAGGGTAGCGGCCGCGGTGCGCCCTTGGGGCACGGTCGCCTGCGTGGTGACGTCGCCGGGGCCCACATCTTCTTCGAGGGCACGGCTGACGAGGGCATCGATGGAGGCGTCGGTAAGGTACGGAGGAAGCATGAGGCAGCGAGGGGAAGGGATGCGTGTCAGGACGTGGATTCAAAGTGCGGGGCAAACGCCGCGTGCACCATCGGAGGGATGCGCACGGGGCGACGGCGCGCGGCATCCATAAAGCACAGCGTGGTGCGGCCGGTAACCAGCACCTCCGGTGCCTCGGCGCGGCGCACGCGATACCGAATCGGCACGCGCACGGTGGGCAGCGCTTCGAAGATCGCCTCCACCGCCAGCAGGTCGTCGTACTGCGCAGGCTGTTTGTAGTCGACGGATGCCTCAACCACCGGCATGATGATGCCGTTTTCTTCGAGCGTGCGGTACGCCACCCCGGCGGCGCGGAGGGCCTCGGTGCGGGCCATCTCAAAATAATCGAGGTAGTGCGTGTGGTACACGACGCCCATGGGGTCGCATTCGCGGTACCGTACGCGGTGACGATAGGTGTGGGTGTACACGATACACGTGAGCCTGTGTGACAACCGAACGATAGCAGGCACCTCTAGCCGGGCATGGTCGTTCCAAACAGCCGCGGGCCCCGGCGTGCCGGGCAATAAAATGACGCCCTGCGGCCTCGTGAACGGATTCTGTACGAAGCGCGCGCGGCGGGTGCAACGCCTGACGGCTTGTGGCATACGTATGATCCTATCAACAAGACAACGCAGAATATAGGAACGTCATGAGCAGCAAAGGACGCGTACTGGTGGCCATGAGCGGCGGCGTCGATTCGTCGGTGACGGCCGTTTTGCTCGCCGAGCAGGGCTACGATGTGGTGGGCATTACCATGAAGACATGGGACTATTCCACCTCGGGCGGACGTTCGGACAAAGAGGTGGGGTGCTGTTCGCTGGAGTCGATGAACGACGCCCGCGCCATCGCCCTGCGTCACGGCTTTCCGCACTTCATCGTCGACATCCGCGAGGAGTTTGGCGATTGGGTCATCGAGCGCTTCACCAACGAGTACCTGGCCGGCCGCACGCCCAACCCCTGCGTGCTGTGCAACACCCACATCAAGTGGGCCGCGCTCCTGCGCCGGGCCGACGACCTCGACTGCGAATACATTGCCACCGGGCACTACGCCCGGGTGCGCCACGACGACGCGCGCGATCGGTATCTCCTAAGCCGCGGCCTCGACCGCAACAAAGACCAAAGCTACGCGCTGTGGGGCCTCCCGCAGGAGCATCTGGCACGGTCTATCTTTCCCTTGGGGGAATACACCAAGCCGGACATCCGGCAGATGGCCGCCGACTTTGGCCTGGACCGCGTCGCCGACAAGCCCGACTCGTACGAGATCTGCTTCATCCCCGACAACGACTACGGACGCTTCTTGAAAGACCGCGTGGACGGGCTGGCGGAGGAGGTAAGCGGCGGCGATTTTGTGCTGAAGGATGGAACGGTCGTGGGGCAGCACGACGGCTATCCGTTTTACACCATCGGGCAGCGCCGCGGGCTCGATTTGGCCCTGGGCGAGCGGGTGTACGTCACCCACATCGATCCGGACACCAACACGATTACGGTGGGGCCGAAGGAAGACCTGATGCAGCAAACGCTCACGGCCCGCGAGATCAATCTGGTGAAGGAGCCGCGCCTCACCGACGAGCGGCCCGCGTGGGGCACCATCCGCTACAACGATGCCGGCGCCGGGTGCCTGGTGTGGCAGGAAGACGACGACGTGCTGAAGGTTGCCTTTGCCGAGCCGCGGCGCGCGATCACCGCGGGGCAAAGCGTGGTGCTCTACGACGGCGACGACGTGCTGGGCGGCGGATGGATCCACGAGGTCGGCACAGCGGTTGACGACGAAAAGGCCGCTGCCGCTCAGGCGGTTGCGTGATCCATCCCCCAACGCCCCACGTGCCCATGCGTCGCCTCGTTGTCTTGAGTTGTGTTGCCTGCCTGATCGCCGCGTGCGGCGCTGCACGGGAACCCGTGGATGATACCGTAGGATCTTCTGTTGACGACTCCAACGTGCCTGTGGCCAACGACGGTGCCAACGACACCCTGCCCGCTCCCGAAGATGCCATCAGCGCAACCGCTACGGTGCGCTACATCGACCTGGAGGGCGGCTTCTACGGTTTGGTGACGCAAGACAGCGTGCGCTACCAGCCGGTGGCCCTGGATGAAGCGTTCCGGCAGGATGGACTTACGGTGCGCTTTCGGGCGGTGCCTCGCAACGTCATGACGGCCCAGATGTGGGGCACGCCAATCGAAATCATCGAGATTGAGCGTCTGAAGATCGATCCCGATCCGTGAGCCCGCCCGTGAGCAGTCCGTTCGTCACGGCTGCTTGCAGCGCAGGATGGAGGAGCCGCTGATCGACGCGGTAGCATTGCATTTCTCGTCGTACGGGATATTCCCGCCGCAGCCCGCTAAAGAACGCCCCGCGTTTGGTGGGCGATTGGTTCACGAGCGGCCGCAACCGCTGATCGTCGGCCGTAACGCTGTACGCCTGCTGGGCGAGCGCGTGCAGCGCCTCGGTAGGCGGCAGGTGCGGGTCGGGCGGTACGAGCGGATCCGGTGCCGGCGGCAACGCCTCGTCCATCGACCAGTCAGGCGTTCGGTCCAAGTGGCGACACACCGCGTCGTACAGCATCTGCGTCCCGCGTAATTTCCCATCGAGGGCGTAGCCGGCAATATGCGGCGTGGCCAGGTCGACGGCCTCCACGAGCGCCGGATCGGGGGTTGGCTCGTCCTCCCACACATCCAAGACCGCGGCGCGCACCGCGTTGTGGGCCAGGGCATGGCCGAGCGCCGCGTTGTCGACGACCGCCCCGCGCGACGTATTCAGGAGCCACGCCTCGTCGCACATGCGTCGCAGCGCCGCCGCGTCGATGAGGTGCTGCGTAGGATGCGGCCCCTCGCGTGTCAGCGGCACGTGCAGCGTGAGCACATCGGCCGTTTCCAGCAGGTGCGTAAGCGGATGGAGCGGGCGGTCGGTCGCCTGATTGGCCCGTAGCGGCGGGTCGTTTACGAGCACGCGTAGGCCCAGCGCTTCGAGGCGCTGTGTGACGCGCCGCCCGATATTTCCGTAGCCCACCACGCCCACGGTGCGCGTGCGGAGATCGACGCCGCGCCGCGTTGCCAGCGTGAGGAGCGCCGCGAGCACGTAGTCGGCAACGGAGTCGGCATTGGAGCCGGGGGCATGGGCAAAGGCCACGCCGGCCGCCTCCAGGAAATCACGATCGATGTGGTCGGTGCCAATGGTGGCCGACCCCACAAACCGAACGGGCGTGTCCGCAAGGAGGGGGCGGGTTACGCGTGTAACACTGCGCACAAGCAGGACGTCTGCATCGGCGACATCGGCCCGTTGAATCGCGCGCCCCGGGCGGGTGATGACAGAACCAAGCGCCGAAAAAGCATCGGTAACGGCTGGAATATTTTCATCGGCAACAATCCGAAGGTCGTTTTTTGCCATGCGTGTGTGCTCGTATCTATAAGAAAAAATTACAGGTGTATGCGGGCACATACCATCGCATTACAGAGATGAAGCAAGCGCCAACACAGGATGAAGAGTGTAAAAATCAGAAATAGAAGGTGCGATTAATTGAACGAAGTAATTGTTACGTAAGCGGTTACAGGAATACCGGTCTGGAAACTTGCAAGTAGAGGCCTCGTTGACCGGTGCACGACGGAAACGACCGTCGAACATCAAGTTGTTGTTTACGAAGGACTTAGCACTATTTTTCATGCGAACAGCAGCTTGTTTCGCCGTCCTACGAACAGCGTATCCCCCTATATGAATAAGCGTGCTACAATTGCTGGTGCATCGCTCTTTTTGGCCGTTTCGGCTGCTGGTGTGTCTCAGGCACCGGCATTTCAACAGGCCACTGCACAATCTGCAACGACCGCGCAGGCGTCACAGCCAACGGTGACGACCACGGCCACGCGTCTCTCAACGCGTGGGCTGGAGGGCCGTTCGTCTTCTGCTCGAACAGCGAAGACGTACCAGCTCCTCAAGAGCATTTACAGCCCGGCGCCCACATTCACGCCCGAGCCGCTGTTGGCACTGCCAGCGATTGATGATTCGACCCTGTGGTTGGCGCGTTGCATCTTCTCCGAGACCAAAAAGCCCCACGAGCAAGAACTGGTGGCATGGGTGGTGCGCAACCGCGTAGAGACCAACTACCGCGGCGCCGACACCTACCGCGAGGTGGTGCTCGATCCGTATCAGTTTAGCGCGTTTAACCGCGGAACCGCCACGCGGTCGTTCTACATGAACCTGACGCCCCAGATGTCCATTCCGGGGTGGAGGCAGGCGTTGCGCACGGCCTACTACGTGCGCCATGCCGATGCGGCGTATCGACCGTTCCCGAAGCAAACGCGTCACTTCTTCAGCGAGCGGTCGATGCCGAACGAGCGGTTCCCGTACTGGGCCGACCAAAACCAGCGGGTGGCGCTGGGATGGAACTACAGCATCGATCAGCGGCGCTTCCGCTTCTACAAGGAGATCTCGTAAGGGAGGTCTTGTAGCACCGCAGATAAAAAGCGGCGTGACGCCCGCAGCGGTGCGTCACGCCGCTTCGCCGGATGCGGCCATCTGGCGGATGCCGTTAGCGGGCCGCTTGTTGGGTGGCAGGCGGCGAGGGGGTGGTGTTGAGCCGCTCGATGCCCGCTTGCACCTGCGCGCGCAGCCACGCTATGAAGAGCGGATGGGGCGCAAACCCGGTGCCGTACCGGTACTCGAGGCCCTCTAGGTACTGCTCGCCACGGCCTTGACCGGTGGTGCGCGCCGGGATGATGAGCGCGGTGCCGTCGCCCGCGGATGCCTCTTTCACCATCTGGCGAATGTCAGGGATGGTCTGTTTGCGTTTCGACGGCCAGTCCTCGCGCCACGTGTGCACCTTGATGGCGCGGAACGCATCGCCGCCGCGGGCGCGCATGGTGTCGGCGAGGGTGCGCAGGTTCTGCATCCAGTGGGCGTTTGCTGCGTCGTCGCCGGTGCCGTGCGCAAGCAAGATCACCGTCTCTTGCGCCGGGTTCGTGCTGATCGCTTGGGCACGATCGAGCAGGGCGCGCGCAAACAACGGACTGTCTTCGAGCCCGCCCACGGTGCTAAGGGCCAGGTGCGTTTCAATGCGCGACGGAAACCGACCGTGCATGCCGCCGCGATAGGTGGGCGTAAGGCCCAGGATGTACCGGGCGGTGCCTTCGAAACTGGATTCGAGGGAAAAGATGCGTAGCATCACGGCGGCCTTCACGCCTTTGGCTTCCAGGTCACGCACGGCGCGCTCCACCACATAGGGATCGACCATGCTGAAGGCATGCGCGACGGTGTAGTCCTGGGCGAGCGGGGCCAGGCTTTGGCGCATGCGCTCGTTCCAGTTGTAATCGGAGCCGTGCGGCACGAGGATGACGCCCACCTCGTCGGCCGTGAGCGTCTGATACGAGGTAGCCGTGCGACGCAGCCAGCGCGTGGCGTTGGGATGAGGTAGCACGCCGGCGCCGTCGATGGCCAGCCCCTCAATGCCCCGCAGCCCGCGCTTCGTCCACGCCCAGCTAGCCATCATGGTGGTGTAGCGCATACCCAGGTGAAACGGCACGACCACCACGCGGTCGTGCGTCTGCGCAAGTGCCTGCACCTGCGCCGCCACCGCAGCGCGAGCCTCGGCGGCTTGCTGGGCCGGAGCCGAGCGGGCGTAGGTAACCACAACGCGCGTCGTATCCAATCCATACTTTTGCCCGGCGCGCTGCACGAGCGGCTGCAGATCGGCTTGGATGCCGCGCGCATCGTCCGCGGTGGCCGCGCCATAGCCCACCACCACGAGGGCATGGGGGCCTGAGGGCGGCGCGAGCGCCGCTACGCGATCAAACAGCACCTCCTCGGCCAAGTAGCTCGTCCCAAACGGATCGGCCCACTGCACCGAACGATCGGCGAGGGCCGCGCGCGCTTTTTGGTAGAGCGCGTGGTGCGGCGAAAGAAAGAACGGCAACACGACAGTTTGCGTGTCCGTCGGCAGCCGGCGGAGGGCCGCGTCGATGTTGGCGGCGGTCTGCTCATGCGTTACGAAGGCGAGCGCGCTGCCGGGTTCGTGCGTCTGAAAGGCAGCGAAGGCGTCGCGCATCTCCTCGTTGCCAAGAAAGCCACGGTCGGGGGCAAGCACGAGGTAGCTCGGTGATTGCGCGGCCGCCGGGCGGGGCGCGCTAAAAAACAGCAGCGGAAGTAGCAGCAGTCCGAACAGTCTGCTCCAGGAAACCAAAGAAGTCATGGGCTGGAAGACCTAATGCAAAAGAGAAACGAGCGGAGCGGTGGCGTCACTCAAACGACGGCTCGCCGTCGGTGCGCACAACGTAATCGAACGTGTAGTAGCGCGACGGATGCGCCTCGCGGTCGGTGGGCAGCTCGGGGTTGCCCTTGTAGTAGCTCAGAATGCGAATCTTGGCATAGCCCTCGCCGTCGGCGGTGCGCACAACGATGGTGCGGCCGGGAATGGGGCGAATGTAGTTCTGCCCGTTGGCGTTGTAGTTGTACCAGCCGTTGCCGGAGCCGGTGGGGATGGCGAGCTGCGCGTCGGTGTCGGCCGCCAGCCGGCTGACATCAACCGAGCTGACTTCCTGAAAGGCCGCTTCGGCGACGTAGGCCGCGCCGTTGCCTGGCCCGCTGCTGCCGCCATTGATGCGAATGGTGGTGGCTTGCAGCGCGATGTCCCACTGCGTGGAGGCCGAGTCGGCCCGGTTTTCGGCATCATGTGCAAGCACAAGATCCCCCTCGCGCAGGCTGTAGAACGTGTACTGATTGAGGCCGCGCGGGCGGCCGTTGGGGCCAATTTGTGTGGCCGGGTCGGCGGGCAGGTCTTGCACGGTCTGCACCGACAGGTTGACGTCCTCCTCCGATGAAACGGGGGAGCTGCTGTCGCACGCGCTTACCAGAAGCAGTAGCGCGAGGGCAAGGCCAACCGGCAGGCGGGTGGTGGATGAAAGCATGGGAACGGGTGTTTTGTATGGATGAACAACGAGTTACAGGTGCGCGCGCAGCCCCACGAACCAGGTGCGGCCCGAGAGCTGCGGCGTGTATTGGAGGCTGACGCGGTCCGTCGCATTTTCGACGCCCACTTGGGCCTCAAAATGGTCCGCAAAGGATTGGGTAAGGGTGATGTCGAGCATGCCGTAGCCGGGGGCGTACTCGCGGGCCACGTCTACAATGCCGTTGCCGTTGCGGTCGGCAAAGCCGTAGCGCCCGCGGTAGCGCCCGCGTACCGATGCGGTAAAGCCGGCATCGGGGAGGCGGTAGGTGAGTTGCGCAGTAAAACGGTGGTGCGAGCGGCCGCGCAGGCCAGCATAATCGTCGGGCGATACCGGCACGTCGCGTCCGCTCTCGGTGCGGCGGTAGATGCGGCCGGCCTGCAGGTCGGCCAGTACGTCGCGGTCTTTGGCGTTGAGGTAGGTGTAGCTGAAGGCGGCGTCGAGCCCGCGCCCCGCGTTCCACCCCAGTTCCGCCTCGATACCCTGTGTGAAGACGCGGCCCCGGTTGAAGTACGTGAACACTTGCTGCCCATTGGTTCGGCGCGCGATGGGCTGCGTGTCGATGAGGTCGCGCACTTCGTTGTGGAACAGATTGACGCGCAGCGTTGCGCGATACGGGAGGTCGACCCCACCGCCCACGTTGACCGCTACCGAGCGCTCGGCTTCGATGGGGCCGCCAAGCGTAGCGGGGTCGGCCAGCAAGGCCGCAATGTGGCCTTGCGCCCGGAGGCGCGCCAGCCCCTGCACCACTTCCTGCGCCCCCAGCACGGTGTAGCCCACCTGCGGGTTGGTAAAGTTGAGATAGAGTTGCCGGAAGGCCGGGGCTTTGTACCCGCTGCCCACCGAGGCCCGCAGGCGGAGGCCATCCATCGGGCGTGCCATCAGCGCGAGCTTCGGACTCACGCGCGTGGCGTAGTCGCTGTGCGCATCGAGGCGCGCGCTGGGCACCACGTCAAGCCACGCAACCGGCGCCCACTCGTCTTGCACGAAGAAAAATCCGCCGGTGCGTGCGCCGGTCACCCGATCCGCATCCACCGTTTCACGAATGTAGCCGCCGCCGGTGGTGAGCACGTGGCGTGATCCGAGCGGAGCTTGCAGCTGGAGCTCGGCCTTGCGGTACTGCTGATTGAAGCGTGCGCGGCTTAGCGAGGCGCCGTCGTCTACGCCGGTTAGGGCGGTACGCGTGCGGTAGCCCGAGGCGACCACCTGGGCTTCGAGCGAGACGCCGCTCCGGGTGTGTGTGAGCGTCGGGGTGAGCAGCCAGTCGGTGCGCTCCCCATCATTTGTGAATAGCTGCGTTTCGTTGGTGACGGATACGCGGCTGGTTTGCGTCTGGTGGGCCCACCGCCCCTGCACCGACAGCGTGGTGCGTGCGCCAAGGGCGTACCGGAGCGTGGTGCGGCCGATGTAGTCGGCAAACGAAGGCATGGTGGGCGCCACCGAGGCGGGCGTTAGATCGTAGCCGTTGGAGGCATAGTGGCTCAGAAACACTTTCGCACGCAAGGGCCCCGGGGTAGCGGACGCACGCACGCCCACGTCGGTCATGCCGTGCGAGCCATAGCGGGCATGAAAGCTGGCCTCGGGGGGACCGCTTGCATCGCGCGTGATGATGTTGACCACGCCCGCGAGGGCGTCGCTCCCGTACAGCGAAGACGACGGGCCGCGCACAATTTCCACGCGCTGCACGTCGGCCACGGTGATGCGGTTGAGGTTGAGGGTGCCGGCGGTGCGGCCAATGACGGGTTCGCCGTCGATGAGGATGCGCGTGTAGTCGGAGGCAAGCCCCTGCACCTGCAGGCCCGCGCCGTGGTCGTAGCTCAGCTGCAAGCCCGGCTGCTCGGCCAGGAGGTCGGCGAGCCGAATGGCGCCGCTGGACTGAATGTCTTTCCGCCCGATGATTTGTGTGGGCACCGGCACGTTGGCCAGCGTGGTTTGGCTGCGCGTGGCCGTGACGACGATTTCATCGAGGGCCAGGGGCGCGTCGAACTGGCTGGTGGGTGCGATACGAACCGCGCCCCGCGTGGTATCGGCATACACCGTGTCGACCGGCGCGCGCTGCGCGGCAGCAAGCGTGCCGGAGCAGCTCATGACCAGCAGGAGTGCAAGAAAGCCTCGCATGCCGTTCTTATTTAGACTTGTTATAAACAACGTATAGATAGCGTAGCACGCCGTAGCGACGAATGCAAGCCGCAGAGCTGTTAAGGTTTAAACAAACTAATCAGCAGCAGACAGGTGCTAATTCGAGCACGCAGGCGCTAGGGCGCAGTCTGCAGCGTCACCTCGTGCGGACGTCGCCCGTTGCGCTGCGAAGGAGGCGCAGGGGCTTCATCGGCCGGATCGGTGTCGATCCACGCGGCGCCCGCGAGGGCCGCGTGGCCGGCGCACACCGCCCCAACGTCGACGCCCCACGTGCTCCACCGCTGCGTGCGCCCCACGGTCCATAGCCAATCGCCGGTCATCCATCCGTTCACCAGCGGAAGCAGAAGGGCCAGCCCGCCGCCTGCGATGAGCAACTGCCGATGCGTGCGCGCCACGTTGGGTTGTGCCAGCGCGTACAGCAGCGCCAGCGCCCAGCCGCCAAAAAATACGGGGCCGGCTGTAAGCGCGGGGGCAGCATCGGTTGGAAGGAAGCGCATGGCAAGGAAGAGCAGCGCCGTGGCCGGCAGCAGCCCCGTAGCGACGCCCGCGGTGGCCCGTGCCATCAGCGCGTGGGTCCACCGGTCTTGCCGCTTTCGGGCCTCCAGCCAGGTGAAGTTGCCGGTAAGGATGACAACGCACGAGGCGAGGGCCAGCAGCAAGAAGAGCAGGTCGAGCGCCCGCCCGCCGACGGCCGCAAAGTGCAAGCGCTCCATGGTTTGGACAGCACTGTTCAGCGGACCGACGGCCGTGGGGGCGCGGCGCGCGAGGATACGGCCGGTGGTGCGATGAAAGACGAGGGCGCCGGTGCCTCCAACCGCGGCCCCGCGCCGTTCACCAATCACCTCAACGCGGGCCGTAGGCGTGCCCAGTCCGCTCGCGATGACGCTCGTCACTTCAAAGTCGGTCCACTGCCGCTCGGTGCGTGCGACAAACGCTTGGAGGCGCGGCAGGCCCGCGGGGGCTATGGCCGCCGAGTCGACGGTTACGGCGGGGCCGTAGTAGCCGGCGTCGCGGTACATCTGCGTGGGCTGGCCGTCGTACAGGAGCGCGGCGTAGGGCAGCGCGAGTAAGCCCAGCAGGCCCATGTAGGCCCCGGTGAAGGCGAACAGCGCTTGGAAGGGAAGGCCCAGGGTGCCGAGCACCTTGTGGGCGTCGGCCCAGGCCACGCGCAGCTTCTTGGAAGGGCGAAACCGGAAGAAATCCTTCACCAGTCGCTTCCAGTGCACCACGGTGCCCGTCAGGATGGCGAGGAGCATAAAGAGGCCCACAAACCCCGTCAGGTACAGGCCCCAGCGCCCCAACTGGTAGAAGAAGTGCAGGTAGTACAGCGTTTGCGTCGCATCGGCCCCCGTGGGCGGACTCACCCAGGCGCCGGTTACCGGATTTACCCAGGCGGTGTGCGAGGGCTTGTGCGTGTTGCCCGCAGCGTAAAGATACAGGGTGCCGGCATGCTCCGTCGGCATCTCCATGAGCACGTACGACGGCGGCTGCTGGCCCTTGCCCAGGCTGTCAAGCACCGGCGTGACGAGCGCATCGAGCGGCTGGCGCGGGCCCTGCACCGTGCGCAGCGCAGGCTCTTCCCATTGCCGGATCTCGCCACGGAAAAGGACGAGCGCGCCCGTAAAAAAGAGGACGAACAGCGCGAGTCCGATGACGAGGCCCGTTACGGAATGGGCATCCCACATCAAGGTGTAGGTGCGGCGGCCGATGTTCATAGGGGGTTATAGCAGAAAATGAGCGCAGGCAGAAAGGCCGAGCAGCACCGCGCAGGCGCCCAAGAGCCCGCCCCAGGTGCGAAGCGGGCCATCGGACAAGAGGGCGTAGGCCATGGCGGCCACCCACAGCGGCAGCCCGCCCAAAATACCAACGGCGAGGGCGGTTGCGCGGGCCACCGGCAGGGCAAGCGTGCAAAACAGGGTGAAGGCAACAAACACGGCGGTGCTGCCAAGCACCACGGCGCCCGTGGTGCTCCAGGCCTCATGCGGCGTCCAGTCGTACTTCATAAGCACAGGTAGCAGGTTAGAGCCAGCGTGCCACGAAGGCGGCCACCGCGACCGCAGCCGCAAGTCCGCTGGACAGTGGAAGGAAGCGGCGAAGCAGCGGCGCGGCGATGACCAACAGCGAGGCGGCGGCCATGAAGCCGGCGGCGCAGACGAGCACGGCCGTTCCGTAGGGCGCGGTGGCTACGGCGCTTCCCACCCCCAGCGCCAGGGCGAGGCTGCCGCCGCTGCGCAACAGCGCAGGCGACGGGTGGAGGCGCGCCGGTTGTAGCTGCGCGGGCGTCGCGGGGGACGCCGCATACCACAGCGCCGTGCCAACGTAGATGAGAGCCACGGCAAAAATCATGGACGAAGGGAAGGCAAGAATCAACGGGTTCGCCACCTGTGGACACGGCACAAAGCGCGACGGAGCAGCGGCTTAACCGACCGCCCTCCGCCGCGTCACCGGTCCACTTGAGGTGGTGTGTGTCTTTAGAACTTGTAGGTAAACGCAGCGCGAATGCTTCGCGGCGCCTGCGGATTGATCGTGGTCCAGCCGCGGTAGTACGTTTCGTCCGTCAGGTTATCCACCTTCAGGCTAAGACGGTAGCGGGCGGTGGTGTACGACAGCGCGGCATTCAGCACGGTGAACGAGTCGAGCACGAAGCGGCCGGTGCTTTGCCGATTCAGCACCACGTTTTCGCTCGCGTAGTTGCCGCCCAGGCCAATCCCAACGCCCTTCAGCAGTCCGTCGCGGACGCGATAGCGTGCCCACACGTTGGCCAGGTGCTTCGGGCCGGCTTCTTCGGGGCGTAGGCCCACAAATTCATCCACCGGACGATCGCCCTCGAAGTCGGGCGCCGTGTTTACCGTTTCGCTCTGGTTGTAGCTGTATCCGGCAATGAGTTCCAGGCCGGGCAGCGGCGAAGCGCTGAGGCTCGTCTCAATCCCGCGGCTCGTGATTTTTCCATCCTGCACGAAGAAGTTCGGGCGGGTGGGGTCTTGCCGCACCACGTTCGACACCGTGATGTCGTAGTAGCTCACGGTGGCCGTCAGCCGGTCGGACCACAGGTCGGCCTTAATGCCGGTTTCCCACTGGTTGGCCTGCTCCGGCGCAAACGCACGGATGCTGCCATCGCCTTGGGTGCGCGGGGCCACGTTGCTAAAGCCGTTCATGTAGTTTGCAAACAGCGACAGCCGATCAACGAGGGGCTGGATCACCAGGCCAAACTTAGGGGAAAGCGCCGTCTGCGTAAAGTTGTCATCGGGCGAGGATTGCACGCCTTGCTGGTCGAAGTAGTCCACGCGCAGGCTGGCCATAAACGACACCTGCGGGATAAATTGAATCACATCCGAGGCATAGGCGCTGTACGTTTCTTGCGCGCTTACGCTGTTGGTGCTAGCGGCCTGCGCAAGGGCTTCATCTACGGCCTGGCTGGAGAGCCCGGCGGCGGGCGTGCCCAGCGTGACGGTATCGAAGCCCACGTACCCCGAGCTGTTGCTTACAAGGCGTTCCTGAAAATAATCGAGCCCCACCACCATCTTGTGCTGCGTGCCCAGCACCTCAAACTGTCCATTGAAGTTTTGCTGGATGTCGGTGGCCGTGGTGGTTGCGTTCTGATCGCTGATGTACCGCGTGAACGTATCGGTATTCGAGGCCATGTCCCACAGATACGAGTAATAGCCGTCGGACGTGCTCACGCTGCGCGACAGGGCTGTTTGCGAGGTCCACTGTTCGGAGATTTCGTAGCGAGCCTGCCCCTGCATGCTAATCGTAGGGGTGCTAATCGTAAGGTCGTTGTCCGTCAGTGAGTTGTTGGGATTGTAGCCCAGCTCCTCAACGGTGTTGGCCTCAAGCGGCACCGAGCGATTCATGAACAGCATTGTGGGGTTGGTGTGCTCGCTCGTGTAGTACGACGCGTCGAGCCGGAAGGAGAGCCGGTCGGTGGCGTCGTAGCTGAGCGACGGTGCAAGAAAGACCGAGCGCGAGAAGCCGGCATCCTGAAAACTCTCGCGGCTGTCAAAGGCGCCATTTACGCGGAGCAGCAAGTCTTCATTGCCAAGCGGCGTGTTTACATCGGCCGTTACGCGCTGCAGTCCAAAGCTACCGGTTGTGTATCCAACCTCGCCGCCAAAGTCCTCATAGGGCTTCTCGGTGACGACGTTGATGAGTCCGCCGTACGAGATTTGACTGCTGCCGTACAGCGTGGCCGAGGGGCCTTTGATGATTTCGATGCGTTCTACATTCACCGGGTCGGGCGAGCCGTTGGTGAGGGCCGGCAGTCCATTTTGCATGGTGGGTTGGGTGGAAAAGCCGCGAATGGAGTAGTAGCCCGAGCCATCTTGGCGGCCCGTCGATTCCCACAGCTTAAACACGCCGGGTGCGTTTGTGAGGGCGCCCTCGAGGGTGGTGACGACCTGGCTGTCTAGCAGCTCGTTGGAGATCGCGTTGTACACTTGCGGGTTGTCGATGCGCTGCAAGGGCAGCTTGGCGACGTGCACGCTCTGGTCTACGCTGAAGATGTTGCGCTGCATGCCCCGCACCACCAGCTCCTCAAGCTGCCGGGTGGTCTCCTCCAGGGTGATGGAAGGTACGGTAACGGTTGCACCGGCGGCCGCGCGAATCGTGCGGCGTTGCGTTTCGAGGCCCACGTAAGAAACCACCAGCGTGTAGGTCCCTGCCGGCACGTCGTCGATGCGGTAGCGGCCCTGGCGGTCGGAGGTGCTCCCCAGCCGGGTGCCCTTCAGCCGGACGTTCACGCCCGGCGCCGGGTCGCCATTGGCGGTTTGTACCGTTCCCTTAACAACGGCCTCTTGCGATTGCGCAAAACCGGTGGTGGGGGCGGCCACGATGCACACCATGAGCAAAGCGCCCAGTGCGCGGTACCAGCGAGTACTAAAAGACGGCATCATCATCAAGTCGTTGGTCCGTGTTGCGTCAAAGTGAGTACGGCGTGCTGCGAGCAGCCGAGGGCATTCGTACACACGCTTTACGTGCGGGGCGGGGCCGCGCACGGTGCGCTGCTGCGCCACAACTTTTCCCTTATTTAGACTGCTTACAGATAGCAATGTAACGCTAAGCGCCAGGGCAAGGAGTTGCAAGGGCGCGTCCGGCGTTTGCGCGTCAATGTTGCATGAATGCCCGGATCTTGTGCGGGCGTTGCGGGAGGCGGGCAAGCGCTGGAGACAAAAAGATAAGCCCAAGATGACCGGTGTAACGGGGAAGTGGCGCTACTTTAAGTATCAGCCGCCTTGTCATCTTATCGGATGTTTTGCCATCTGCGAACGCACGCCACAAAACCGGACAAAACCATGCTTCAACGAATACTCCTTGGATGCTTTGCCGCTTTAACGCTGCTTATGCAGCCCGCGCAAGGGCAAGTTACTGAAATTACGTCCCAGGACCTGCTGAATTTGATTGGGACAAACGATGCGGCGCAGGTGTTTGTGACGTCGGCGCTTGATCCCACGACGACCCCCGATTTGCAGGCCGCCCTTGATGCTACCGGAGCCAATGCAACGTACGATTTGCGCGCGCTCCTGTACGACTTGCAGGGACAAGGTATCATTCGTTACCGAACGATCGCCGAGGCGCAGGCGCTTGGATGGCTGGGCGCCAACGACTCCTATTTCTCGCAGGCCCCGCACGCGTTTGCTCTCATCCTGGAGGATCCGAGCGGGCAAGCCTCCGGCACGGTGTATTCGTACCACGACATCAAGACGTCGGGGCCAGACGCTGGCGACAACAGCTACGGCGGTGTATTCGTGACATCCAGCGGACAGTTTTCCAATCCCTTCGATCCGCCGCTCTTGCAGTACAAGACGCCGCTTCGGTACAGCCCCTCGCCAACGACCTGGAGCGATGAAACCAATGGAGGGGCAGTGGCGATCTCTGGAGAAGTGGAAGGCTATGGGACGATCCGTACGCCCGCCGGCACGTACGAGGTGATGCGCGTCCGCCGCGTAAATGGTACGGTGTTTCCGACCACTGATTACGAGTTTATCAGTCCCTCGCTTGGGTTTACCGTGGCGACGCTTGAGGGGCAGGGCGACGGCACCTATGTTGTGTCGTTTGTGGCCGCGTCGGACGATTTCTTTGAAGCGCCGGTGGCGGCGGGGGCTACCGGGCCTATGGCCAGCGACAACCGGGTCTCGGTTACCTTTACCGCCGGAAGTAGCGCGGGCGGCACGCTGGCCATTGCTACGTACAACCAGCCGCCGTACAACCGCACGTTCGCTACGCAAACGGCCACCTCAGGCGATGGGACGTCCATTCAGCCGGATGTGCTGTGGGACGATCAGTACTACACGATTCTCAACGTTGGCGACCAGCTGTCGGGTTTTCAGGCCGCGGTTTGTTTCGACGCGAGCGGCGTGCCGGGCGTTGCTGACATTCAGAAACTAGTGCTGCTTACCCGGACGTTTGCGAGCGAGTCGTGGCAACCGCTCAACACCACCGTCGATGGATCTGATTTGTGCGCATCGGTGAGCAGCTTCTCGCAGTTTGCCATCGGATCGAGCACACAATACAACACCCTTCCGGTAGAGCTGAGCAGCTTCACGGCCGAAGCAGACGGTCAGGAGGCGGTGCTGTCGTGGCAGACGGCCAGCGAGACGAACAACGCCGGCTTTGCCGTGCAGCGCAAGACGCCGAGCGGCACCTTCGAGCAGGTGGCCTTCGTAGAGGGCGCCGGCACGACCACAGCGCCGCAGACCTACCGCTTCCGCACCGAGGCGCTCACCGCCGGCACGCACACCTTCCGCCTCCGGCAGGTGGACACCGACGGCACGGCGTCGTTCTCCGACCCGGTGACGGTGCAGATTGGGCTGCGCGGGGCGTTTACGCTCACGGCCTACCCGAACCCGGTGCGCCGACAGGCCACCGTGGAGTTTGCGGTGAAGCAGAAGGGCGAGGTGACCGTGACGCTCTACAACACGCTCGGGCAGAAGGTACGCACGGTGTACCGCGGCACGCCGCCCGCGGAGCAGACGCAGCGCGTGCAGGTGGAAACTGGCGGGCTAGCCAGCGGGCTGTACCTGCTGCGGATGACAGGCAACGGCGTGGCCACCACGCAGCGCCTGACGGTGGTGCAGTAACTTGTTTCAGTAGCTCAGGAGGCTGTAGCCGCCGCCCAAGCACAACCGTGCGGCGCAGCAGCGTCCTAGCGGCAACGTTGCACGCCTGCACACTGCACCGAAGCACCCATCCCCCGGCGGGCCCGAGTGGCCGGTCGGGGTTGTGGTTCGCGGAGACGGATACGTTTGGCCACGTGGGCGTGGCACCGTAAGGGGCGCTGCTACAGGACGCCCCACGCATCAGACATCTCATGTCCGATGCATCTGGCGCCGTTCGTACATATACATCGCGATACGATTTTTCCTACAGTTCTCCTGCGGCCATGAACCGTGTCAAGAAGGAAGCCCAGAAGCGCCGTTTCGTCCGCATGCCCAACGGAGACCTCGACCTCCACGAAGGACGCGCGATGACGTTCGGCGCGTGGCATGCGGCCTGCACAGATCCCAATCCGCTGGATCGGTGGCTCAGGAAGACCCTCCGATTCGGGAACAGATCGTGACGAGAGCACCTCGTTGTCCTCATCGTGAGTGCCGCGATTCATCCGTCATCCTCACAAACACCCGCAATCCATGCATATTGCACTTCTCGGCGATTCCACCCTCGACAACAAGGCATACACCAGCGGTGCGCCGTCCGTCACCGATCATCTGAATGATCTGCTTCCGGAAGCCCATCGGGCGTCGCTCGTGGCTGTGGACGGTGCAAAGGTCCGCGACATCCCGTATCAACTGGACACCTGCCCCCCGGAAGCGACCCACATCGTTCTCAGTGTTGGCGGCAATGATGCGGTAACGGACATCGGTCTTCTCAGTCAGTCGGCACGCACGGTTGGGGAGGCGCTGTCTGTGCTGCACGAGGCAACGGAGCGGTTTGACGCAGCCTACCGATCGGCTCTTCAGAAGGTAGTGGCCACGGGCCTGCCGGTGACGGTGTGCGCCGTGTACAACGGGAATTTTCCCGAGGCGGCGGGGGGCAGGGGCCCACGCCAGGCGATTGTGTCTACGGCGCTTCGGCTTTGGAACGACCGCACCATCCAGGCCGCGATCGATTATAAGTGCCCCGTTATCGACCTGCGGCGCGTGTGCACCGAGCCCTCGGACTTCACCTTGCAGATTGAGCCGAACGCCCAAGGCGGACGCACGATCGCAGAGGCTCTTTTCCGATCGCTCACCGAGCCGGATGCCTTTTTCGTCGGCATGGGGCCGACCCGGTGAGTCTTATTCGGTACACCCCCGCGGAGCGCGAGGCGAACAGGGGGATGCATCGTCGGCCCGACCGGCGAAATCCTTTTCGAGTACCCAGATGGCCACCGCCTACACGCCACCGACGCGTGACGCCGACCAGCCCGCTCATTCACACTGACCCGGTCGGGGGATTGCGTTGTCTTGTGTGGCAATCTCCGCAACAGGGCGTTTCTGCCCGTACATGGAGATCGCCACGTCCTTCACTTCGTTCAGTCCTCGCGATGACAAGGAGCGGATTGCTTTGTCGTTCGTTGAGCGTGCAGTAGAGCAACCCGGGCCCGAACGATCATCTGAACCATTAACGAATCGTTCTTGCCATCAACCAACGTTGTCATTGCGAGCGAACGCAGTGAGCGCGGGGGCCTTTAGGTCATGCCTGTGGTGCAATCTCCGCAGTTTGGCAATAGCGTAACGAGTAAAAATTGGGGCCTTCAGGTCGTCCCGAAAAGGCAATCTCCGCAACCGAGCGTTCTTGTTCGTACATGGAGATCGCCACGTCATTCGCTTGCGCTCATTCCTCGCGATGACAAGGAGCGGATTGCTTTGTCGTTCGTTGAGCGTGCAGTAGAGCAACCCGGGCCCGAACGATCATCTGAACCATTAACGAATCGTTCTTGCCATCAACCAACGTTGTCATTGCGAGCGAACGCAGTGAGCGCGGCAATCTCCGCAGTTTGGCAATAGCGTAACGAATAAAAATTAGGGCCTTCAGGTCGTCCCGAAAAGGCAATCTCCGCAACCGAGCGTTCTTGTTCGTACATGGAGATCGCCACGTCCTTCACTCCGCTCAGTCCTCGCGATGACAAGGAGAGGATCGCTTTGTCGTACGTTGAGCGTGCAGTTGCGCAAAGCGGCCCGAACAGCCGATTGAACCATCGACACTGCACTATTGCCATCAACCCGTGTTGTCATTGCGAGCGACCAGTGGGAGCGTGGGAGCCTTTAGGTCATGCCTGTGGTGAGGCCTTTAGGTCATCCCGGAGGGGCAAACTCCGCAATGGGGCGACCTCCTCCGTCCAGGGAGATCGCAGCCAAGGAACGCACCGGCGGGCCGCGCTTGCAACTGCTACTGATTTGCTCCCTCGTTACCCTGCTCGTGTATGCCTGCCCCATCGTCTGTGACCGATGCTGCTGTAACCGTTGTGGGGGGCGCGCGCAGCGGACGGGCCGCGGCTGAGCTACTTGCCGCCGCCGGGGCCCGCGTATTTCTGACCGACCACGGTGCTCCTGCCGCTGATCTGCCGCAGCGCCTCGCAGGCGCGGGCATCGCGTACGAGTTCAACGGCCACACCGAGCGCGCCCTCCAGGCCGATTTCGTCGTCACAAGCCCGGGCGTGCCTACGCAATCGCCGCTCCTGCAGTCCGTGCTGGCGCACGGGCTTCCGCTCTATTCCGAGATTGAGGTCGCCTCGTGGTTCTGCGAAGCACCCATCGTGGCCATCACCGGCACCAACGGCAAGACGACCACCACCCACCTCGCCGGCCACTTGTGTGCCACCGCGTTTGCTAACACGGACCGCCGGGTCATCGTGGCGGGCAACGTGGGCACGCCGTTCTCGGACCATGCGCGGGCGGCGCGGGCACGCGACGTCGTGATTCTGGAGGTGTCAAGCTTCCAGCTGGATCACGTCGACACGTTTCGTCCGGCGGTGAGCGTTTTGCTTAACATCACCCCCGACCACCTCGATCGCTACGATGGCTCCGTCGATGCGTATGCCGCGGCCAAGCTCCGCCTCTTTGCGCGGCAGTCGGCGGGCGACGTCATCGTGTACAATCACGACGATGCGCGCATTCGACCTGCCGCCGTGGCACATGCCGACGCCCACGGCGTACGCCGACTCGCGTTTAGTCAGGAGCAGCGCCGAGGCGCCGGCATGTTTGTCGCCGACGGACAGCTGATTGTGCGCGACGAGGGACAGGAAACGCCTCTGCTTCCAACCGACGAGGTGTCGCTGCGCGGCGCGCACAACCTGTACAATGCGCAGGCTGCGGGATTGGCGGGCTACGCGCTGGGGCTGTCGCCCGCGGCGCTGCGAGCGGGCCTCACCACGTTTGAGGGCGTCCGCCATCGCCTGGAGCTCGTGCGCACGCTGGGCGACGTGCAGTACGTCAACGATTCCAAGGCAACCAACGTAGAAGCGGTGTGGTATGCGCTGCAGAGCTTTGAGCGCCCCATCGTGCTCATTGCCGGCGGCCGCGACAAGGGGAACGCTTACGAACGTTTGCAACCGCTTGTGCGCGATCGGGTGCGGGCTGTGGTGGCGATGGGCGAGAGCGCGGCAACGGTTCAGGAGGAGCTCGGCGCGCACGCCGACGCCTGCGCGCACGCCACCTCGATGGACGATGCCGTGCGGCGCAGCCGGGCGTTGGCCCAGCCCGGCGACGTGGTACTCCTCAGCCCGGCCTGCTCCTCGTTCGATATGTTTGAAAACTACGAAGATCGCGGACAGCATTTTCGTGCGTCCGTCCGGGCGCTGTAAGTTGTAATCGCTATGAAGCTGTTATCTACGCTCAAATCGATGCTTTCGGCCCGGGCGCCGGCCGACAAGTACGTCCCCTGGGTCGTGCTTGGGCTTTCGGTCGTGGGCGTGGTGGCGGTGTACAGTGCGGTGGCGTTTTTTGCCGAGGCGCGCTTCAATATGCCCACCGAAACGTTTTTGTTACGCCACGTGGTGCGTGTGGGCATCGCCCTGGCCGTCATGGGCATCGTAAGCCGGATCGATTACCACACCGTCGCCCGCTACAGCCGGCACGGCCTGCTCCTCTCCATTGGGCTGCTGCTCATTGTGAAGATCACCGGCGCGTTCACCGACGGCCCCGACCGCTGGCTCAACATTGCAGGGTTCGGGTTTCAGCCGTCCGATTTGGCTCGCATTACGCTCGTGATCTACCTTGCAAGCCTGCTGGCGCAAAAGCAAGAGTACATCAAAGACTTCAGTCGTGCCTTTCTCCCGCTGCTGTTTTGGGCCGGTATTACCATTGGGCTGATTGGCCTGGATGACCTGTCCACATCGGCGGTGGTGCTGTTTTCTGTGCTGGTGATGTGCTTCGTGGGCCGCGTGAGCATTCTGCAGCTAAGCATTTTGGTCCTACTGGGCCTTGGGCTTGCGGCCGGCATGGTGTATACGTCCCCCTCGCGGGCCGCGCGCGTCGAATCGTTCCTGGGGACCGACCTGTTTGCCTCTACCGACTCTACGGCGACCATGAGCCTGCGCGGAGAGGGCTATCAGGCGTATCAGGCGCGCATTGCCATTGCCATGGGCGGACTCACCGGCGTGGGGCCGGGAAAGAGCGTGCAACGTGACTTCTTGCCGGCCCCCTACAACGACTTCATCTTCGCGATCATTGCGGAAGAATACGGCGCGCTGGGCGCGCTGGGCCTGCTGTTTTGCTTTGGTGTTCTGCTGTTCCGGGGCTACCTGCGCATCGCACGCGACGCCCCCGATCCGCTCGGCGTCTTCATGGCCGTAGGCCTCACCACCATGATTGCGGTGTACGGCTTTGTGCATGCGGGCGTCTCCACCGGATTTCTGCCCGTTACCGGCTTGCCGCTGCCATTCGTGTCGTACGGCGGCACGTCGATGGTGGTGAACGGGGTTATGGTGGGCGTGCTGCTCAACATCTCACGGCACAAGTCGTCACAGCAAACATCGCCGCGCCCCAACACGGCCGCTCCCGACAAATCATCAGCGGCCCCCTCCCGCTCCCGTGGACGCATCCGCATGATATAGCTTATGAACCCTTCGCTTCGCATTCTTATGGCCGGCGGCGGCACCGGGGGGCACGTCTACCCGGCGCTCGCCATTGCCGATGCGCTCACGCAGGCTGCACCCCACGTGCACGTCGCATTTGCCGGGACGCGCGATCGCCTGGAGGCGACGGCCGTTCCGAAGGCGGGCTACGCCTTTCATCCCATTACGGTGAGCGGCTTTCAACGGGCGTGGACGCTCGAGAACCTGCGGTTTCCGCTGCGTCTGCTGGAGGGGCTGTGGGACAGTTGGAAGCTGGTGCGCGCGCTGGAGCCGGCGGTTGTGGTGGGAACGGGCGGCTACGTGGCCGGCCCGGTGCTACTTGCGGCTCGCTTGCAGGGATGTCCGATTGTGGTACAAGAGCAAAATGCCTATCCCGGCGTCACCAACCGGCTGCTTGGGTACCTGAGCACGCGGGTGCATGTGGCTTTTCCGGAAGCAGAAGCGTATTTTCCAACAGCCGATGTGCGCGTAACGGGCAACCCCACGCGGCAGCAGTTGCAGCAGACCACGCGGGCCGAGGGCCGGGCGCACATTGGCATGCCCGAGGACGCGACGCTGCTCACCGTACTCGGCGGCTCGCTCGGAAGCGCGGCCCTCAACGATGCCCTTGAGGCGTCGCTCGGTGCATTGCTGGACCGCCCCAACACCTACATCCTGTGGCAAACCGGAACCCGCTACTACGAAGCGTTGCACGCGCGCATCCCGTCGCATCCGCGGCTGCGCATGGCGCCGTACCTCGACCGGATGGACGCCGCATACGCCGCTACCGACGTGGCGCTCTGTCGGGCCGGGGCGCTCACGTGCAGCGAGCTTTTGGTGACGGGCACGCCGGCCGTGCTCGTGCCCTCGCCCAACGTGGTTGCCGATCATCAGACCAAAAATGCGGAGAGCATGGCCGCTGCAGGCGCCGCCCGCGTGCTGCCCGAACCCCGCCTCTCGTCTGAGCTGGTGGCGGCCGTAACCGCCCTGCTCGACGATGCCTCGGCCCGTGCCGCCATGACGCGCGCCGCCCAGCAGTTGGCCCGTCCGGAGGCCGCAGCGGTCATCGCCCGCGACATCTGCTCCATCGCTCGTGCTCATTCTTCCTCACCCACGCCCCACGCATGACTGCCCGTCGACGACAGCCCGCTTTTGGTCGCATCCGCCAGATTCACATGGTGGGGATCGGAGGCATCGGCATGAGCTCCATCGCCGAGGTGCTTCTGAACCGCGGCTACCGCATCACCGGGTCCGACCTGCACACCTCCGAGGTAACCGATCACCTCGCCGACCTCGGCGCGACCATCTACGAAGGGCACGACGCCGCCCAGGTGGAGGGCGCCGACGTGGTCGTCTACTCGTCGGCCATTGATCCCGAAGCCAACCCCGAAACCCAGGCCGCCGAGCAGCAACGCATCTCGTTGATTCCACGCTCCGAAATGCTGGGCGAGCTGATGCGCATGAAGTTTGGCGTGGGCATCGCTGGCACGCACGGCAAAACCACCACGACATCGATGGTGGGCCTTGTGGCCACCGATGGCGACTTCGACCCTACCATCATTGTGGGCGGCAAAGTGGCCGTTTTTGGATCGAACGCGGTGGCGGGCGAGGGCGACATTATTGTGATTGAAGCCGACGAATACGATCGTACGTTCCTGCGGCTCACCCCGTCGCTGGCCGTCATCACGAGCATCGAGGCCGACCATCTGGACATCTACGAGGACCTCGCCGACATTCAGGAGGCGTTTGTGCGCTACGCCAACAGCGTGCCGTTTTTTGGCGCGGCCATCGTGTGCCTCGACGACCCCAACGTGCAGGCCATCATGGGGCGCATCGAGCGGCGCGTGCTCACCTATGGCACCACGCGACAGGCGGAGGTGCGGGCCGAAAACATTCAGCGAGAGGGCCTTTCCACACGCTTTGCGGTGCATCACCGGGAGGAGCCGTTGGGCACCATCACGCTTCCCGTGCCGGGGCTTCATAACGTGCGCAATGCGCTGGCCGCGGTGGCTGTTGGGCTGGAGCTCGACGTTGACTTTTCGGCCATCCAAGCGGCCCTCGGGCGGTTCTCGGGCGTGCGGCGCCGGTTTCAGGAAATTGGAACGGGCCAGGGCATCACGGTGATCGACGACTACGCGCACCATCCCACCGAGCTGCGGGCGACCCTTGAGGCGGCCAGCGAAGGCTTTCCCGACCGCCGGATCGTCGCGGTCTTTCAGCCGCACCTTTACTCTCGAACCCGCGACTTTCTGGATGCGTTTGCGCGGGCCTTCTTTAATGCCGACGTACTTGTTGTGACCAGCATTTACGGTGCACGCGAAGCGCCCATCGAGGGGGTCAGCGGAGCGGCGGTGGCCGAGCGGGCGGCGGCGTACGGGCACCGCAACGTGCAGTACGTTGACGCCCTGGAGGAGCTGCCGGATCGATTGGCGGCGGAGACGCGCGCCGGAGACGTGGTGCTCATGCTGGGGGCGGGCGACATCTGGCGATCGAGCCGCGCCTTTGCGGATCGTATTGGAGCGAGCGCCGAACCAGAAACGCCCTCTGTCGCATGAAGGATGTGCTCCGCATGCTTGCGAAGGTCCTGGCGCTTCTCAAGAAGCTCGTGCAAGCGGGTGCGCGCCTGCTGTTTGGCACCCGCCAAGGGCTCATTGCCATAGCAGCGGTTGCTGTGCTAAGCATCGGGCTGTGGTGGTGGCAAACGAGCCTTGTGGTGACGCGCATAGAGGTGGTGGGCGCGCGCTACGCGCACCCCGACACGCTGCGCCAGATGATGCGGCTGCCGCATCGCACCCCGCTGCATGACGTGAATGTGGCGCAGGCGGCGCGCTACGTCGAGCAGCACCCGTGGGTGCGCGATGCAACCGTGTACAAGCAGCCTACGGACCAAGCGCTGGAGCTGGTGGTGCGGGAGCGTCGGCCCGTGGCGTTGGTCTTAGGCCCCGACCGAACACCCGCCTTCTACGTCGATACCTCCGGTGTGGCGTTGCCGCTGCGGCCCGCCCCCGTTCCCAACGTGCCGCTGCTTCGGGGCGTACCGACCGACGGCACGCCCCCCGCGGTGCCCGCGCCGGTACAGCGCGCGCTGCGTGCCCTGGCAGACACCGGCACGCTGGCCCTGATGGCCGAGCTGGTGGTGCGCGACGAGGGATTGTGGGGGTACACGCAACCCGTGGCGGCATACGGCAGTATCCCCATTCAGGTAGGAGACCCGCCGTACCGGCAAAAAATGAAGCGCTTGTATTCCTTCTGGACGCAGGTCTTGCAAGCGCCGCCCGCGTCCCCTACCATTGGGTATGTAGACCTTCGCTTCAACGGACAAGTCATCACGCAGGCGCGGCCGCCGCGGTAGGGGTTGCCTGCCTGGCGCTGGACCTCCACAACCCGACACACCTTCATGAGTGAGCAGATTGTTGTAGGCGTCGACATTGGCACGACCAAGGTATGCGCGGTCGTGGCCGGCAAAGACGACTTGGGGCGCGTAAATATCCTTGGGGTCGGCGTGGCCCCGTCCGACGGCCTCAACCGAGGCGTTGTGGTAAACATCGACCGTACCGTGCGCGCCGTGCGCGCCGCCATCGAGGAGGCCGAGCGGGCCGCGGGGGTTGAGGTGCACAGCGTCATTGTCGGCATTGCGGGCGATCACGTGCAGAGCTTTCAAAGCCGCGGTGTGGTGACGATTAGCAATGGCGAAATTACGGAGAGCGACGTGCAGCGCCTGCTGGAAGATACCATGCACGTGGCCATGCCGGCCGACCGCGAGATCCTGCATGTGATTCCGCAGGAGTTTATCGTGGATGGGCAAGACGGCGTGGCCGACCCCATTGGCATGAGCGGCGTGCGCCTGGAGGCCAACGTGCACATCATCACGGGCCTCGTGTCGGCGGCGAAGAACATTTATCGCTGCATCGAAAAAGCGGGCTTCGAGGTGGCCGACATCGTGCTAGAGCCGCTGGCTTCATCCTTTAGCGTGCTGCACGACGACGAAAAAGAAGTGGGCGTGGCCCTCATCGACATCGGCGGGGGCACTACCGACATTGCCGTTTTTGAGGACAACACCATCCGTCATACCGCCGTCATTGCCGTAGCAGGCAACAAAGTCACCGACGACATCCGGAAGGGCCTGGGCGTGATGCGCGATCAGGCCGAGCGCCTCAAGCGGCAGTTTGGAACAGCCCTGGTTGACTTTGCCGATCCTGGCGAGCAAATTGAGATCCCAGGCATTGGCGGGCGCCCCGAGAAAACCATCGGCCGCGACACCCTGGCGCAGGTCATCCAGCCGCGCATGGAGGAAATTCTGGAAATTGCCGCGATCGAAATCAAGCGAAGCGGCTATGGTCGGCACCTGGGCGTAGGAACTGTTGTTACGGGCGGCGGCGCACTTATTCCGGGCACGGCCGAACTGGCGGCCGAGGTGCTAGAGATGGATGCGCGCATTGGCATGCCCATGGGGCTTGGCGGCGGACTTGTAGAAGAAGTAAGCAATCCGAAGTTTGCCACGGGGGTGGGCCTTGTGTTGTACGGCATGCAGCCCGAAGTTATTGGAAGCTCGACCATCACGGAAGACGTGGAGTCGAACGCGCGCGGCCTTGAGACGCCCGGCGAGACGGTGGTAAGCCGCATCGCGAGTCGTATGAAGGCGTGGTTTGATGAATTATGAATACAGGAACGTTGCAAAACAACGGATAATCTCCGAGGCTGCCGCGTGTGGCATAAGCCAAAAGCGGTAAGGATGTAATCCGCCTTGTAGGTCTTTACATCATCCGCTCGGTGTTATACTTTGTGTCATGCAGTTGGTATGTTGTTCGAGCAGTACCCCGTGCGAGGCTCTACGCGAGAGGGAGCGGTTGTACCAGCGAACCCTTCCCCCTTCTTGGTGCTCGCATACGCATCACAGACAACCGCCAACCTGCTCACTATCTGATGTGCGCCGTGCTGCGTAGAACCAGCCGATGGCTGCTCACCATCGCCTGCTGTGGCGCGTGCGCCTTGAATGACAGACGACTGGAGGGACCTTTATGGAAAATGAATATAGTTCACGCATCTCGTTTGATGACAATGCGAACGAAGAAGCGAAAATCTGCGTGATCGGTGTTGGGGGCGGCGGCGGTAACGCCATCAACAACATGGTTGACAAGGGCATTCGCGGCGGCGTAGAGTTCATCTCAATCAACACCGATGGGCAAGCGCTAGCGGAAAACCGTGCGCCGCACAAGGTGCAGGCGGGAAAAAACCTGACCAAGGGCCTCGGCGCCGGCGCTCGTCCGAACGTAGGGGCGGAGGCCGTCGAGGAAAACAAGAAAGAGATCCAGCAAGCCCTCGAAGGCTTCGACATGGTGTTCATCACCGCTGGAATGGGCGGTGGCACCGGAACCGGCGGCGCGCCGGTCGTGGCTTCCATTGCGCGTAGCATGGACATCCTAACGGTGGCCATCGTAACCAAGCCCTTTCAGTGCGAGGGGCGTCGGCGCATGCGAACGGCCATGGATGGCATCGCCAAGCTGCGGCAGAATGTTGACACGCTCATCGTCATTCCAAACGAGCGGCTCCTCGACATCTCTGACGAGAAGACAAGCATGATTGAGGCCTTTAAGAAGGCCGACGAGGTGCTGTACAACGCCACCCGCGGCATCAGTGACCTGATTACGGTGCACGGGCTCATCAACCTCGACTTTGCGGATGTACGCACCACCATGAAGGACGGTGGAACGGCCCTCATGGGATCGTCGACGGCTTCGGGCGACGACCGCGCCGAGAAAGCCGCGATTGAGGCAATCAGCAGCCCGCTGCTCGATGGCCTCTCGATCAACGGAGCGACGAACGTGCTCGTCAACGTTACGAGTGGGCCGTCGGTGGGCATGCTCGAAGCCACCCGCGCCACGACCATCATTCAAGAAGAGGCCGGGGATGACGTTGAGGTCATCTTTGGTACGGTGATTGACGAGTCGCTAGAGGACAAGCTGCGCGTGACGGTTATCGCCACCGGGTTTGACAGCGGAGAGCACGACGAGATGGATGGGCAGCAGCCCTCGCGTCAGCAGCCCGCGCGTCAGCAGGCAGCGCAACAGCCTGCGTCGCAGCAGTCGGCTACGGGTCCATCAGCCCCTACAGGGCAGAATCCTGAGCCGGGCCGTCAGCAGCAACCCCAGCAACCCCGGCAACAGTCATCGGGTGATCGCGTGCGCCGCACCGTTCCGTTGGATGGGGGGCAGCAGCAGTACCAGTACAAAGGCGAAGACAACCTGCGCAACCTCGACGAGCCGGCGTATATGCGCCGGAGCAAGTTGCGGACGCCAGACGCCACCGATGAAGAGTCATCGGGTCGTGCGCCCTCGGACGGCGAGAGCCAGCCCCGCAACACAACGCCCGACACGCCGGCGCAATCATCCAGCAACGGCTCGTCGTCGAGCACGCGCATTCAGCGGCTGCGTCCGGGGTCGGACGACGCGAAGGAGCGCACGGAGCGCATCCGCAAAGACGATCTTGACACGCCGGCCTTCCGGCGGAAGATGATGGACTGACGGCCGTAACTCTCTAAAGTGGGCCCTCCAGCCCCACCACAGGGGTGCCTCCTCATGTGAGCGTGCCCGGGCGTTTGAGCAACGCTCTCTGTGGTTTTCGGCGATACGGAACCATCCGTATCCCACCAGCCACGTTCCCGCGATGGAACGTGGCTTTTTTCGTTTCTTTTGTTCGTTTTTCGGAGCGACGCTCACGCGTCCTCGGGGTCCAGCGTATACACCCGATACGCCGAAAAGAGCGCAATGGCTGCCATCAGTGCGGCCCCCGCGTAGGCTCCATGCTGCACGCGGTACAGGGCAATTACGGTGGCCAGGCCTCCTACAACGACGTATACGGCAGTAAAAAGACGAACACGCGAGCGGCTGTTCATGACGAAGTATCAGATGGTGAATGGGGAGCGAGGCGAAAGGGCATAAGCGCACGTGCACCGTCGCCGCCCAGGTGTTCGGCAACGGCCTCGGGCACCGTTAGGGGCACACGTTCGACAATTTCGAGCCCGTAGCCCGCGAGGCCCACACGCTTCTGTGGGTTGTTGGTAAGCAGCCGCAGCTTGCGAAGGCCCAGGCTGCGCAAGATCTGACACCCGATGCCGTAGTCCCGCGGATCCATGGCCGGCGGTGCTTGGCTGTTCGTGTCGCTGTGCTGCCGGGCTTCGTACGTTCGGAGCGCATCGAGGGTGGCGCCGCGCCCGCTTTGCATCATGTAGAGCACAACGCCCTGCCCTGCATCGGCCACCATGAGTAGGGCCTCGGCGAGCTGCTCACGGCGGTCCACATCCGACACCGCAAAAACATCCGACAGGACGTCCTGCGCATGCACGCGCACGAGCACCGGCGTGTCTTCGGTCCATTCGCCCTTGGTAAACGCCAGGTGCACCTCGCCGGTCAGTTGCTCTTCGAAGGCGACCACGCGGAAGGCACCGTACGCCGTGTTGAGCGACGCCTCGTAGGCCGTGTGCACCAGCCGCTCATTTTGCATCCGGTACGCGATGAGGTCCTGAATCGTCACGATGGGCATATCCAGCGCCTCAGCCATCGGGAGCAGGTCCGGGACGCGCGCCATGGAGCCGTCGTCGTTCATGATTTCGACCAGGGCGCCCGCCGGTGCGCACCCCGCGAGGCGCGCGAGGTCAACGGCCGCTTCGGTATGACCGGCGCGGCGCAGCACGCCCCCCGAGCGGGCCTTGAGGGGAAAGACGTGCCCCGGCCGCGCAAAGTCGAACGGCGAGGCGTCGGGGTCGGCCAGGGCCCGAATCGTCTTGGAGCGGTCGGCCGCCGAGATGCCCGTGGTGGTGCCTTCCTTGTAATCGACCGACACCGTGAAGGCCGTTTGGTAGGGCGCGGCCCCCGAGGCTTCTACCATCAGATCCAGATCCAGCGCGTCGGCGCGCTCGGCCGTGAGGGCGGTACAGATGAGCCCGCGGCCGTGCTGCGCCATAAAGTTGACGCGCTCGGGCGTCATGTGCTCGGCGGCACCAATGAAGTCGCCCTCATTTTCGCGGTCCTCGTCATCCACAACAATGACGAGCCGTCCGTCACGAATGGCGGCAATGGCCGCCTCGATGCTATCGAAAGCGTGCGTATCCATAAACAGAAAGATAATGCGTGCAGTGCGATTCCTCCTACGGCGCAATCCGTCAGAGGGGTCCACACGACGGCGTGGAAATGGCGTTACGCTTCCGGCAGCGCGCGGGGCGAGCAGGGGCGGCTACCAGTTGGATGTTGCCGTGCTAAAAATGTTGTCGGCCACCTGCTCAAGCGCCTGAACCGCGGCTTGGCGTTCGCCATCGAGGCCGGCCGTGGTGGGGTCATAGTCGGCAAAGGCGCTAAAGTCCTGTGCCACGCGGGCGGTGTCCTGCACCTGATCGTAATAGCGTGCCTCTACCGTGATGCGCACGCGGTTTACCGCGGCCTGCGCGTCGCCCGAGACGGTAGCGGGCTGATTGTTGTATTGCGTGATGCGGGTGTTCAGCACCACGTCGGCCTGGTTCTCGTTGGCCGTGAGTGCAAGGCGCGTTTGGTTCACAAAGCGATCCACCAGCAGGTCCGACAGGCGCGTGCCCAACCCGCCTACGGGGTTTGTGGTGTTGTCGATGGTGAGCGGAATGGCAATCGTTTGCAAATGCGAGGGAATGGCCGCTCCGCTGAAGCTGTAGAACGCACAGCCGCTGAGCAGGAGCGCGAGCCCTACCACCGAAAGCAGCGCGCGTCGCGTGGGCAAGTGCATGGGCATTGCAATCAACCGAATCATTGGGGAATGCGGCGCAACGGCGTCACTTTGAGGCCTGGGCCTGCGCCTGGTTGATGAGGGTGTTCATGCACGCCCTGGTGCGGGCAGATCCGGCGACAAATTTTCCATTGATGAGAACGGTGGGCGTGCTGTTTACGCCGATCTGAATGGCCTTCTTGCGAGCCTCTAGCACCATAGGCCGGAAGCTGCCGTCCTGCACGCGGCTCATCAGGGCATCGGGCGCAATGCCTACCGCTTCCGCGGCCGCGCGGATGTCGCGCGTGCCGAGACCACTCGGGCTCTGCCGGGCATACAGGGCTTCGAGCATCGGAATGAACTTGTCTTGCTGCGCGGCGGCATACAGCGCTTCAATTTCGGGCAGCGACGAGCGGCGCAACGGAAAGGGCTTAAAGACGAAGCGGACCTCGTCCTTCTGGTTTTTCATCACCGGCTTCATCACCGCATGCATGGTCTTGCAGTGCGGGCAGTTCGGGTCGAAGTACTCGATGACCGTGACTGCCGCATTGGTATCCCCAAAGATGGCGTCTTGGAAGTTGACGAGCGACGAGGGATTTTCCACCGGCGCCCGCGTGGTATCGTAGGTGCAGGCCTGCCCGCGAGCGATCGATACGCTGAAGGCAAGCATCAGGCAGGCAACAAGAAGACGACGAGTCATGGGCAAGGCAGGGTCGGGACAAAGGGTATGAGGCGCGCTGCAACGACACACAGCAATCAACGAGCCGGCCCGCCGCGAAAGTTCCTGGCCGGGGCCAGCAGACGCTGTGATGCCGGCCGTAAGAGGCTGCCGCACGGAGCGATCAATGCAGCATGTCAATCAGTAGCATGAACGGCAGCCCGAACGAGCCAAAGAGGAGCATGGTCACCATAAAGCCGGCGTAGGGCGTAAGCCCGCCCCGAAACCACAGGTACCACCGCAGCTGCAGCAGCGGCCAGTTGGCCACGTGGCACAAGATGAGCAAACACATCAGCCACAGCTCGCGCAACAGGGGCGAGGGCGTGGCGCTGTAAAACGCGGGCATCGATACGATGAACACGGCGATGTAGCTGCACGACGCCAAAATCTGTAGCAGGTACTCCTCAAAAAACTCCTCGGGACGTAAGGGCGCCATGCGTTTCGCCAGGTTAACCGACGGATCTCCACCAGTGGTTGGGGCATAAAGGACAACGAAGCGTTCCGTCTATTTTCACTCCAGCCGTTAGTTTATGGCCTTTGCTTTAAGCAGACTCGCGCCGACTCGCGTCGTTACGTCTTGCCTCTCGCTGTGTTGTCTCCTCCTACTCAGTACCGGCTGTAGCGGTTCGAAGCAGGCCGCCGGGCCGTCGCCCGAAATAACAGCACGGCTTGAGCGCCTACAGCAAACAAACATGGAGCTGGAGCGCCGCAATGCCGAGCTACAGCAGCAAATTGGCAACCTGCAACAGCGCATTAACGAGTTGCAGCGCAAGCTGACTTCAAACGTGGCCCGCCGCGGCGAAACCGTGCGCATCTTGTCGACCGATGTGTACTTCAAAAGCGGCAGTGCCGACCTCACGCCTACGGGGGTCGACAAGCTTGCAGAAGTGGCGGCGACGATCAAGCAGCAGTACCCGCAGCGCGTCATCCGGGTGGAGGGGTTCACCGATAATAAGCCCATCGGCGACCGCCTGAAGAGCATCTACCCCAGCAACTGGGAGCTATCCGCGGCCCGCGCGGCGGCCGTCGTGCGGCACTTTCGGTGGACGCACAACATCGATCCGGTACGCATGGAAGTGGTGGGGTACGGACAATTTCACCCAGTGGCCTCAAACGACACCGCCGAGGGCCGCAGCAAAAACCGGCGCGTGCGCGTCGCGGTGATGCCCAAAAGCGATGTGCCCCCGAATATGTAGGCCGGGCCCTGGCCGGATGCGTCGCGTGGCCTATTCCCAGTGCCCGGTGGCCACGTCGTGCGCACGTTCGGCCACGGTGCCGATCATTGGGCGCAGGGCCGCAAACCGCTCGTCCTGCGTTTGGCCGCGGGCGTACCGCGCGTAGATCTGTGCGACGATAACGGTTAGGCGGAACAGCCCGAGCGCGTGGTAGAAGCGAACATCGGAGACGTCGTGTTCGGCGGCCGCGGCATAGCGCTCCACCAGCTGGGGCCGCGTCGGAAAGGCCGGGTGCACGGGCATCGTAGCAAACTGCTGCATGGCATCCGGGTCGTCGGGCGTCACCCAGTAGGCAAGCAGCGCGCCGAGGTCGCTCAGCGGATCGCCGAGCGTGCACATATCCCAGTCGAGCACAGCCACTGGCGTGTGCGCATCGCCGGCAGCGAGCATGAGGTTGTCCAGCTTGTAGTCGTTGTGCACCAGCGTGTGGGCCGGAGCCGTGGGCACGTGCGCCTTGAGCCACGCGTGGGTGGCTGCCATGGCCGACAGGCGCTCCGGGCGCGCCGCGGTCCACCGGTCCCACCAGCCCGCTATCTGTCGTTCGATAAAGCCGTCCGGACGCCCGAGGTTGCCAAGGCCGATGGCTTCATAGTTGACCGCGTGGAAGCGCGCCAGGGTATCGACCAGGGTGTGCGCCGCGGCGGGGGCCTGTGCATCCGCTGTGCCAAGCGCGTCGGGCCACGTCGTGCGGATGACGGTACCGTAGCGGCGCTCCATCAGGAAGAAGGGCGCGCCAATGACGGACGGGTCGTCGCAGTAGAGAAACGCCTGTGGCGCCAGCGCGAACGAGGGGTGCAGCTTACGAAGCACCGTAAACTCGCGCGCCATGTCGTGCGCTCCTTCAGGCACAGGCCCGAGGGGCGGCCGCCGCAGCACGAAGACGGCGTCGTCGTAGGTCAGCTCGTACGTGAGGTTGGCATGGCCGCCGCCAAACTGCCGAACGGTGGGCGGGGCTTCCGCGACCCCATCCAGGCCCTCCGCCACCAGAAACGCATGGAGCGCCTCCACGTCGAGGGCCTCGTCGGGGCGTACCGGAATGGTGTCGTCGGCCGAAGCAGCCATGAGCCCAAAGGGCGATGCACACGGTGCGCGTTAGGGCGTTGCCGGCTCGGCGGCTTCCGTGGGAATGTCGACGAAGGTGAGCCAGTCGTACGGGTCGTTGCCGCCCTCTACGATATCGAAGAACGCATCCTGCAGGGCTTTCGTGACCGGTCCGCGCCGGCCCTCGCCCACGGTGTAGTGATCCACCGAACGGATCGGCGTGATTTCGGCGGCGGTGCCTGTAAAGAAGACCTCGTCGGCAATGTAGAGGGCCTCGCGGGGGAGCGACTTCTCTTCAACGGTGTAGCCCATCTCCTGCGCCAGGGTAATGACGGCGTCGCGGGTAATGCCGGGCAGAATGGAGAGGCCCACCGGTGCCGTGTACAGCGTCTCGTCGCGCACCACAAAGAGGTTTTCGCCGCTGCCTTCCGCAAGGTAGCCGTTGGTATTCAGCATGATGCCTTCGGTCATGCCATTTTTAACGGCATTCATCTTCACAAGCGAGGCGTTCAGGTAGTTGCCACCGGCCTTGGCCATCGAGGGCAGCGTGTTGGGGGCGAGGCGGTTCCAGCTTGCCACTTCCACATCCACACCCTGTTGCAAGGCCTCCTCGCCCAGGTACTTGCCCCACTCCCACACGGCAACAAACACATCCACGTCGTTCTCCAGGGGATTTACGCCCATAGGCCCCATCCCCCGGAAGATGACCGGACGGATGTAGCATTCGGCCAAGCCGCTGCGTTCCACCGTATCCATCACCGCTTGCTCCAGCTGTGCCTGCGTAAAGTCGGCGTTCATGCGGTGAATTTTGGCGGAGTCGACCAGGCGGCGCATGTGGGGTTCGAGCCGAAAGATGGCCGAGCCCTGGTCGGTGTTGTAGCAGCGAATGCCCTCAAAGACCGAGGAGCCATAGTGCACCACGTGGGAGAGGACGTGGACTTGTGCGTCCTCGTGCGGAATGAACTCGCCGTTGTACCAAATGTCGGGCGTCATGGCAACAAAAACCTTGCATTGTGCGGAAGGACAAACCGTAAAGCCTACCCTGCGTGTGCGCAGAAGTTCGGTTTTGCGGGAAAGATTGGAAGCGCTTTCCTGAATTTATAACAGTTGTGTGTAGGCCTCAGGTGTACGCTTAGGTTGCAGCCGAAGCCTTGGCGCGTGGCGCGCGCAGTGCGTACCGGGCAATGGTCCACAAGATTTTGGCCGATGCCTTAAGGGTGCCGCTGATCGTTCCGGTGATTTTCGACACGCCCACCCGCCGCCGGTACGAAACGGGGACTTCCTGAACGCGCAGGCCGTGCTGGATGGCCTTAATTTGCATCTCGATGGTCCACCCAAACGTTTTGTCTTGCATGTTGAGGGCGAGCAGGTCGGCCAAGCGGATGGCGCGGAACGGCCCCAGGTCGGTGTACGGGGCGCCCCAAATCCAGCGCATCAAGGTGCAGGCGAGGCGGTTGCCCATTTGGGCTTGCGGGAGCATGGCGCCGGGCTCGGCGGTGCCGCGAATGCGCGATCCGACGACGAAGTCGGCCGTGCCGTCTGCGATGGGCTGCACGAGGCGCGTCATCTCCTCGGGGTGGTCGCTGTAGTCGCCGTCCAGGAAGACGACGACATCGGGCTTGCGGGAGCGTGCGTAGGCGATGCCGCGCAGGCAGGCCCATCCGTACCCGCGGCGCGCTTCGGTGAGAACGGTGGCGCCGGCTGTGCGGGCGTTCGCTTCGGTGGCATCGGTGGAGGCGTTGTTCACAACCACAACCTCCTGTACGAGGCCGCTCGGAATGTCGGCAATCACCTGCCCAATGGCGCGGGCTTCGTTGAAGGCCGGAATGATCACGAGGATGTCCACAAGCGCATGGGGTTGAGCGATAAAACAATGCGTCTTCTCTACGAATCCCCCAAAGCTTTGATGCACACCGCCGGGGCGCGTTACACTGCCCGCATGGGACTGCATGAAAAGGGCGCAGAGCAGAATCAGCGCGTCGTGCGGGCGGTAGATGTAACGGTTTTTCTGTTTGGTTTTGGAGGTCGCACGCATGTCCTTCTCCCCTCAGGCTTGGCGCGAGCGCTGGTTCTTGGCGATTCCGCTGCTTGTGGTGGTGGGCGGCGTGCTCGTGCCGTTGGGGTACTTGCTGCTGCGGGCTGCGCAGGCCGACACAACGGTTCTCTGGAATCTGGTGGTGCGGTGGCGCAACGCACAACTGCTTTGGAATACGGTGCTCCTTACGGGCGGCGTGCTGGCGTGCACCACGGCCCTCGCCTTTCCGCTGGCCTGGATTACCACCCGTACCACGTTGCCCGGGCGGCAGGTGTTTACGCTCTTGGGCGTGTTGCCGCTGGCCATCCCGGGGTACGTGATGGCCTACGTGCTGCTCGCCACCACGGGGACGCGTGGGACGCTGGCGCGCACGATGGATATCGTCATTTCGCGGCTGAGCGGCTTTGAAGGTGCGCTCTTGGCGCTCACGCTGGGCACTTTTCCCTATCTGTTCTTAAACCTGCGGACGGCGCTGCTTGGCCTGGATCCGTCGATCGAGGAGTCTGCGCGTGCGCTGGGGGCTTCGCGCCTGCGTGTGTTTTGGACGGTGGTGCTGCCGCAGCTCCGGCCCGCGTTTTTATCCGGCGGATTGCTTGTGTCGCTGCATGTGCTGGGCGATTTTGGCGTCGTTTCGCTGATGCGGTACAAGACGTTCAGCTATGCGCTGTACCTGCAGTACACGTCCTCGTACGACCGCGTCTATGCGGCCTGCCTGGCGCTTATGCTGCTGCTGCTCACGGGCGCGATCCTCGTGCTCGAAGCGCGCTTGCTGCGCGGCTTGTTGTATCATCGGGCGGGCGGGGGCGGCCCGGCCCGGCAATCGCAGCGCGCGTCGTTGGGCGCGGGCGCCGGGGCGGCGTACGCGTTTGGCCTGGTGGTGGCGGGCCTCTCGGTGGTGCTACCGGTATGGACGGTGGCGCACTGGTTTGCGGAAGCGGCCGGTCAGGGGCTGCCCTGGGCCGATCTTGGGCGGGCGGCGTGGGCGTCGGTGCGCGGCTCGGCACCGGCGGCGCTGGTGGCCACTGCGCTGGCGCTGCCCGTGGCGTATGTGGGCGTGCGGCATGAGGGCCCGGTCACTCGCGGCCTGGAGCGCATCGCCTATCTGGGCTACGCCACCCCGCCGCTCGCGTTTGCGCTGGCGCTTATCGTCTTTACGCTGCAGGCGGTGCCCTGGGGCTACCAGACGCTGGCGCTCCTTGTAATGGCGTACGCCCTGCACTTTATGGCCGAGGCGATCGGGCCCATCCGCTCCTCGTTGTACCAAGCACCCCCGCACCTGGAAGATGCTGCGCGGTCGTTGGGCCGCTCGGCGCTGGGTGCGTTTCGCGCGGTGACGCTGCCCCTGTTGCAGCGCGGGCTGCTGGTAAGCATGGCGTTCGTCTTTTTGTCGGCCATGAAAGAGCTGCCCCTTACGTTTTTGCTGGCGCCTGTTGGCTTTCAAACGCTGGCCCTCAATGCGTGGAGCTATGCCAACGAGGCGATGTTTGGCGAGGCTGCGCCGTATGCCCTGGCCATCATCGCGGTATCGGGACTGTTTGTGGGATTGTTGTTGTTGCGTGAACAGCAACCCCGCGAGCAAACGAAATCCGAGGCGGCGGCGTAAGGTGCTCGGCCATCTGTTTCAGTTACCGTGGTTGTGTGTATGTCTGATCCTCTCCTTACGGTTCGCGGACTCTGCAAGCGCTTTACGGCCGCGGGCGGGCTCGTCGTGGACGACGTATCGTTTGATGTGGCGCCGGGCGAAATCTTGGCCATCTTGGGCCCTAGCGGGTGTGGCAAGACGACATCGCTGCGCTGTGTGGCGGGTTTTGAGCGGCCCACGGCGGGCACGGTGGCTATGGAGGGCCGCGTGCTGGATGACGCAACCACCCACGTGCCGCCGGAGCAACGGGGCATCGGACTGGTCTTTCAGGACTTTGCGCTGTTTCCGCACCTGAGTGTGCTGGAGAACGTGAAGTTTGGACTGCGCGCGGTGCCCGAGCCGGCGCGCACCCGTCAAGCCGAGAAGACGCTGGAGCTTGTGGGCCTCGCCTCGTTTGCTGAGCGGGCGCCGCATCACCTCTCCGGCGGCCAGCAGCAACGCGTGGCGCTCGCCCGCACCCTTGCGCCCGCTCCCTCGCTCATCTTGCTCGATGAACCCTTCTCCAACCTCGACGCCCTCTTGCGACAGGGCACCCGCCAGGAGGTGCGCGTGCTGCTGAAGGCCAAAGGCATGAGCGCCGTGCTTGTTACGCACGACCAAGAAGAGGCCCTGTCGTTTGCCGACCGCGTGGCCGTCATGCACAACGGCACCATCGAGCAGGTGGGCACGCCCGAGGCGGTGTACTACGAGCCCCGCACCCTCTTCGTCGCGCAGTTCTTGGGGCGCACCAACTTGCTGTTCTCGCAAGCAACAGGCGAACAGGCCGACACGCCGCTGGGGCGCGTGCGCTTGAACCGTGCCGCCCAGGGAACGATTTTGGTGTCGATGCGGCCGGAGCACCTCACCCTCGATCCATCAACCGAAAACTCGGGGCCGGTGGGCACCGTCATTGGGCGCGCATTCAAGGGACACGACATCACATACCGCGTGGCCTACGACGGGGCCGAGTACCTGGTGCATACGCACAACCGCATGACCTTCCGCCCCGGCGACAGCGCCTGCATCCGTCCGCTTGAAGCGGGCGTCGTGTTGGAGAAAGATCCGAAGGAACCGGTAACCAGCGGCGCCACCGATGAGCCCGCCGTGTATGCCACGTCTTAAAGACGAACCATACGTCCGCACGATGGTCGGACGGCGGGCGTCTTTTCTCCGCTCCCATTCTCGCCCGACTGGGAGGCATCGGTTGGCGCGACAACGCCCCGCGGCATGGTTACGGCCGCTCGCCCGTTCGAACAAGCCCAATGGGGGGTGACGCAGCTTTACGATCCGACGGTCGCGCGGCCTTCGCGAAGGCGGTGCAAAAACGACATCGGACGCCGCATTTCCTTTCGATTGAGGCGGCCGTTTGCTACCTTACAATGATTCGTTTGCTCCTGCAGCAACGGAACTGTAGGGACTGGCTCACCTTTGATCGAGTGGAAGCGCTTCGCTGGGCCATGCCATCGGTTGCCCCGTCGTGGGGCCCTTCGTTTGTATCGGTTGGACTAACTTCTTTGACGTTATGGAGACCTCACAGAACACGCCCGAAATGCGTCCGGCAACGGCCGACGGTGCCCCGCAGGGCGACGGCGCCTCGCACGGCGACCACGCGGTCACGGGCAGCCTGGATGTGCAGCCGCTTACGCCGCACGACTTTGATGCGGATACGTTGCGCGGCCGGCTGCGCCTGATGATGCTGTCGCGCCGCCTCGACGAAAAGATGATGACGCTCCTGAAGCAGGGGCAGGGGCACTTTCACATTGGCTGCGCGGGGCACGAGGCGGCGCAGGCGGCGCTTGGACTCCACACGCGCGCCGGTGAGGGGCCGGGCCACGACTGGTTCTGCATGTACTACCGCGATTTGTGCCTGTCGCTCTCGCTGGGCCAAACGGCGCGCGAGGCGCTGCTTGCCCACCTGGCCAAGGCCGACGATCCCAACTCCGGCGGCCGCCAGATGCCGGAGCACTTTGGGCTGAAGCGCGCCAACATCATGACCACCTCCTCCTCGGTGGGTGCGCAATTTCTGCCGGCGCTCGGCTTTGCGTTCGGCATCCAGCGGCGGGGCGAAGACAACTTCGTGTACGCGTCGTGCGGCGACGGCGCCACGAGCCAGGGCGACTTCCACGAGGCGCTCAACTGGGCCGCGCGCAGCAGCGCCCCCGTGCTATTTTTTGTGCAAGACAACAAGTACGCCATCAGCGTGCCGGTTGAAGACCAAACGGCGGGCGGCTCGGCGTACAAGCTCGCGGCGGGCTACGAAGGGCTCGAGCGCCTGCATGTTGACGGCACCGACTTCTTCGCGATGGCTGCTGCCACCAAGGCTGCGGTCGACCACATGCGCGCGGGCCGCGGGCCCGTGTGCCTCGTTGCCGATGTCGTGCGGCTCTTTGCGCACTCCTCCTCCGACGATCATAAGAAGTACCGCCCCTCCGAAGAGCTCGAAGCCGACAAGGCCATCGACCCCCTCAAGCGGTTCGAGCAGCGCCTCATCGAGGCCGACGTGATGACGGCCGATGCCGTGGACGCGTTGCGCGCCGACATCCGCTCGGAGGTTGACAAGGCGGCCGACTGGGCCAAGCAGCAGGCCGACCCCGCGCCCGAGACGGCCACCCAGCACGTCTACTTTGAGGGCGAAGATCCCCTCACCTACAACACCGCGGACGACCTCGACCCCGACGCCGACCCCATGGTGATGGTGGATGCCGTGAACCGCACCATGAAAGAAGAAATGGCGCGCGACACGTCGGTGCTGGTGTACGGCGAGGACGTAGCCGGGGCCAAGGGCGGCGTCTTTACCGCCACAAAAGACCTCACCGAACTGTACGGCGAAGATCGGTGCTTCAATGCGCCGCTCGCGGAAGCCTCCATCATTGGCACAGCGGTAGGGCTTGCGGCTTCGGGCTACCGGCCGGTCGTAGAAATTCAGTTTGCCGACTACATCTGGCCGGGCATGCAGCAAATCCGGAATCAGGTGGCACCGTTTCGGTACCGCTCAAACGGCGAGTGGGGCTGCCCGATGGTCATTCGCGTGCCTTGCGGCGGATATATCCACGGCGGGTTGTGCCACTCCCAAAACGTGGAGTCGATTTTTGGGCACATGCCCGGATTGAAGGTGGTGCTGCCGTCCAACGCGGCCGACGCGAAGGGGCTGCTCGCTACTGCCATCCGGTCGGAAGATCCGGTGCTGTTCTTGGAGCACAAGGCCCTGTACCGCGCCGCCTCGGCCCGCACGCCCGCGCCGCCGGAAGGCTACACCCTGCCGCTGGGCAAGGCGCGCATCGACCGGGCGGGCGACGACCTTACGATTGTAACGTACGGGGCGATGGTGGCCAAGGCGCGCAACGTGGCGAAGACGCTGGACAAAGAGGACGGGGCGAGCGTCGAAATTATCGACCTGCGTACCATCACGCCCATGGACCGGGAGGCGGTTCTGCAGTCGGTGCGCAAGACGAATCGCGCGCTGGTGCTGTACGAAGACCACGAGTTCATTGGCTTTGGTGCAGAGGTGTGCGCCCAGATTGCCGATGCGGCCTTCACCTATCTCGATGCACCCGTGCGCCGGGTAGCCGGTGCCTTCACGTCCATCCCGTTTGCCGGCTCGCTTGAGCAGGCCGTGTTGCCGAGCGACGATGGCATTCTAGAAGCTGCCCGCGATGTGCTAGCTTTTTAGGTGCGGTGTAGTTGTATCGGTGGAAATTACGTGCGGGGCGCTCCGGTGCATAACGGGAGCGCCTCGCCGGTTGTGGGCCCTGCGGGGTGCATGCTCATGCAGGGCCCGCGTCGGTGGTGGTGGGCACTGGGGCGGCCGGATAACTTCCCAAAACGTTTATGCTGTGGGCCGCCGACGCCACGACGCGACGGGCCGCCACGAAAGCGGCATCGGAGGCCGCGGCCTCCACATCCATGTAAAACAGGTACCGGCCGGGCGCGCCCACGAGCGGACGGCTTTCCAGCTTGGTGAGGTTGACGGCGCGGCGGGCGAACGCCTGCAGGCACGGGGCCAGCGCACCAGGACCGGCATCGTTGAGGCGCAGCGTGAGCGTCGTTTTTGTGGGCGCGGCGCGCGGCGGGGTGCCCTCGGGAGCTACAATCCAGAAGCGAGTATAATTCTGTGGATTGTCCTCAATGGATGCGTCTAGCACGGCCAGGTCGTACTGCTCGGCGGCTTCGCGGCTCGCGATGGCCGCGCGCGTCGGGTCCGCCGCCCGCGCCACCGCCCGTGCCGCTCCGGCGGTATCAAACGTCGCTTCGGTGCGCACCTCCGGCAGATGGGTCCGCAGGTACTGCCGGCACTGCCCCAGCGCTTGCGGGTGCGAGGTCACGGTCTTGAGGTCAGCCAGCGTGGCGCCGGGGCACCCCAGCAGGCCATGGCGGATGCGCTGCCACACGTCGCCCACAAGGGTTACCGGATGGTGGTGCAGGTGGTCGTAGTTCTCCGGGATGCTGCCAAACAAGGTGTTCTCGATGGGCACCACGGCACGATCTGCGCGGCCCGCGGCGACGGCGGCGAAGGCCTCACGAAACGTCTCGCACGGATGCAACGTGGCGTCGGGAAACACCTGGGCGGCGGCTGCGGCGCTGTAAGCGCCCGGAATGCCCTGGAAAGCGATGGTCATGGTGTGGCGGCATCCAAAAATGTGCGGAGCGTAGCATTAAACGCCTCCGGGCGCTCCACCGGAAGGGCGTGCCGGGCGTTGGGAATCACGACCACGCGGGCGTTGGGCAGTGCCGCCGCCGTGCGTCGTTTGGCGGCGACGGGCGTGTAGTCGTGGGTTGCAGCCACCAGCAGGGTCGGCGCGGTGATGGCGGGCAGGCGATCGGTGATGTGCCAGCCCATGATGGCATCCATCGCGGCAAGGTAGCCCCGCGTATTGTTGGCCGACCACCGGCGCACCATCTCGTCGCGGAGGTGGGCCTGGCTATCGCGCACGAACAGCACGCGGGCCAGGCGCTCGGCGACGCGGCGCATTCCCAAAACGCGTACCGCCACGCGGCGTGAGAGGTAAAACCAGACGTCGTACCACGTGTGCAGGCGCATGTCGTCCATGCTGTTGACGACGCAGAGGCGCTGCACGAGGTCCGGCGCGTCGGCGGCGAGTTGCAGCGCCACCATGCCCCCCATCGACAGGCCCACAACAGTAGCGGGCGTCGCGTCGAGCTTCCGCAAGACAACGGCTACGTCGCGCGCCATCTGCGGGATGGTGTACGGCCCCGGCGGCACGCCCGAGCGCCCGTGGCCGCGCAAGTCGATCGTGAGCACGCGGAAGTCTGCGGCAAAGGCGGCCACCTGTGGCGCCCAGTCGCGCCCGCTCGATCCAAGGCCGTGCAGAAACACCAGTGGCGGGCCGCTGCCGTGCTGTTCCACGTAGAGCGCGGTGCCATCGACGAGGTGGTAAGACATGCGAGGCAGAAAGCAGCGAGCAGCGGGTTACGTGCCGGGGCGCACAATCAGCGAGAGGACGCCCCACAGCGTGCTGAGCACAAAGCCGACGGCGCCGCCGGCCACCGCGCACAGCAGCATGTTGAGCAGATAGTAATCGGTGCTGTAGATGATGTTCGGCTCGGCGACGAACAACCCGGCGCCCACTATGCTTCCCCACCGTACCGCCGACTCGTGGTGGCGGTAGATCTGCCGGTGCTCTTCGTACAGGCTGCTTTGGATGGAGCGCGTAGCGCTGCGGCGCCACACCGCACGCGATTGACGGGCCTCGTGCCAGGCGCGCGCAAACGATTCGCGGCGCTGCGCACGTGTGCTTGCTGCCGTGGGGGCCGACTGTGGCGCGCGGGGCGCCTCGGCGGTGCGTGCAGCGTCGTACGTGGCGCGCGCCTCGGGGTCGCTCAGCACATCGAAGGCCTCCCGCAGCGCCATAAAGTGCCGCGTGGCTTCCTCCTTCCGGTGTGCCGGGGCACGGTCTGGGTGATGGGTCTTGGCCTTGCGCCGAAACGCCTTTTTGATGGCGTGCTGATTCGCATCAGGCGACACGCCCAGGCGAGCATAGTAATCGGCAGGAACGCGGCGCCCATCGGGCATGGCTGTACGCGGGGGCTTCGTTCAAACGCATGACGAAACGGTGAACGTGAACGGCCGCGCTGCGCTACAGATCCGTGGTCACGGCGCTTGCAGGGGCGTCCGGTGGGCGTGCACGGGAGACGACGCCTGCGGGGCGACGGGATAACGCCGGGCACGGAGCGCGGCCGCGGGCCAGGCTTGCTGAGCGGCGCGGAAGATGGGCGTAGCGGGGTTGCGCACCCGGTGCCACAGTTCGGTGCCAAAGAGGCGGCGTGCCACCATGCTTTTCATATGCTGCATCGTTTGCGCGCGCGCCGCCGCAATACGTGCAGGCGACACGTCGGCCGCGTGCTCCGCTACGAAGTGCGTGTAGGCCGCGGCGGGCATCCGAAATTGAAGGCGAAACGCCTCAGGGCGCTCGTTCCACTGCATGCGCAGGGCCCGGGTGCGTGCGTCGATCCAGTAGCGCATGTAGCGGTGCAAAGCGCCCGATTGCAGCCAGCGCTGCACGCGGCGGTCGGCCGGCGTGCGCGTCACAACGCGATCGGGCTGCAGTCCCCCACGGCTTTCGACCGTGCGGCCGGCATCGGTGGTGTAGCGCACCGAATCGCGCGCTGCGCTGCCCGCGTACGGCGTCTGGATGAGCCGCCCAGACGGCGTGTAGAACCGGGCCACGGTCAGTCGCATGGCGCTGCCATCGCCGAAGCGGTACTGCTGCTGCACCAATCCCTTCCCAAACGTCCGCCGGCCCACAAGCAGCGCCCGGTCGTGGTCTTGCAGCGCCCCGGCCACAATCTCGCTCGCTGAGGCCGACTGTCCGTTGACCAGCACGATCAGGGGACCATCGGTGAAGGCGCCGCCCGGTTCGGTGCGGAACGTTTCGTTGGTTGTGGAGCGGCCGCGCACCGACACGATGGATTGCGCCCCGGCCAGCAGCTCATCGCACACGTCGAGGGCCGCTTGCAACACGCCGCCGCCGTTATTCCGCAGGTCGACGATCAGCCGCTGCATCCCCTGGCGGTGCAGGGTGCGCAGCGCGTCCTGAAACGCCGCGCCGGTGGTTTGGGCAAACCGGCTGATCTTGATGTAGCCTGTGCGCGCATCGACCATGTACACCGCCGGAATGGAGCGGAAGGGCACGGTGCCGCGCGTGATGGTGCGCTGCAGGAGGCGTGCGTGGCCCGGCCGGCGCAGCGTAACCTGCACCGTGGAGCCGGCGGGCCCGCGCAGCGCGCGCTGGATCGCCGCGTCGGTGACGCCCACCGCCGTCGTGCCGGCGATGGCCACGATCCGGTCGCCGGCCCGCACGCCCGCTGCCGCGCTCGGGCCCTGGGGAAGGACCGTAACCACGCCGATGGTGTCGGCCGGACCGGGCCCGTCGATACGTTCGTACGAAAGGCCAATACCTTCAAACGACGCGCGCATCGCGCGGCGGGCCGCATCGTGCGCCGCAGGCGGCAGGTAGGTGGAGTGCGGGTCGAGCGCCGCCAGGGTGCCCCGAATGCCGGCGGCCGCAAGCCGGCGGGCCGTAGGGGCTGCTACGTGGCGGGCTTTTAGGATTTGCAGCGCCTCATGGGCTACGGTGGGCGCGGGCGGCGCCTCGGTACCCGACCGCCGCGCGAGCATCGCCCCGCCCACGCCGCCGAGGGTCAGCAACAGCACCCCAATCATCCATCGCACGCCGGTCCCGCGCATACGCCGCTTTGGTTAAGACCTTTCGAAGAGCTCATGCTGTCTTTCCGTACGAAGGATAGGCCCGACAGATCCGTTGCCGATGCGGTGCCACCGGCGCGCCAGGTGCAACTGATGACGTGCGTGTGCTGTCAACAGCACAAGGGCTCCACATAGGAACACCCGATCATGGAAAGGCTATGAAGGATCGGTTGGCTGTGCTCTGTTTGAGAGAGCAATGGGTCAACACGTTGGCAAGAGTTCCCAAGCAACGCCCCAAGTTACGTCTGCCGGTTTTCCTGCAGAACGCACCAGCTTCATCGACCTCCGAGCAAGACCTGAGCAATGATGGTACAATCGCGACGCGTTCTTCTTCTGTTACTCCTTTTCGTGTGGCCGCTCAGCGTGCACGCGCAGTCTGCGCCGTTTGCGCGCAATAGCGCCATGATGGGCTTTGGGCAAGCGCTTGCGGTGCACGAGGGCACCGTGTTCATTGGCGAGCCGCGGGCTGTGCACACCCCCGGCCGCGTGTATCTGTATACGCAGCAGGAGGGGGCCTGGCAAGAGGCCGCCGTGCTGGAAGCCCAAGACGGCGCCGTGCAGGATGGATTTGGAAGTGCCCTTTCGGTGGATGGCACCACGCTGGCCAGCGCCTCCAGCGATGCGGTCTACATCTTCAATAAGTCGGGGTCGGACTGGACGCAAGCCGCCAAGCTGACCGTGCCGGATAGCATCAGCGGGTTTGGCAGCAGCATTGCGCTTGACGGCGATTGGCTTGCGGTGGGCGCGTCGTCGCGCGCATCCGTTGGCCGCGTGTTTGTGTACCGCCGCACCGATGCGGGCTGGGCCCAGACGGCCACGCTTGTGGGGTCGAGCGCTCAGAAGGGCAACCGCTTTGGTGGCACCGTGGCGCTGCAGGACGGCCACTTGCTGGCGGGCGCGGCCGGACAGGAGACGGGCGTCGTGTATGCCTTCCGCTATGATGCGGACGCCGAGGCGTGGAACGAGGTGGGACAGCTCATGCGCAGTCAGCTGAACTCCGCTGCACGCTTCGGCTCAACGATCGCGCTGCACGATGGTACGGCCTTCATTGGCGCGCCGCGCGCCGACGAGGCTGCGGGCCGGGTGTTCACGTTTGCCTTCAACGATACGGCCAGCACATGGGAGCACCAGCACACGCTCTACCCACTGGCCACCGGCGGCGAGCACTACTTTGGCGCCTCGCTTGCCTTTGCAGGCGATCAGGCATGGATTGGCGCGCCCGGCGCGGACGACCGGACCGGCGCTCTCTACCGCTATACCTGGAGCGACGGCAACTGGACGGCTGCGCAGCACGTGGCCCTCGAAGCAACCAAAACGGGGCAGATGGCCGGGGCGTCGCTCGCCGCGAGCGACGACGTGGTTGCGACGGGCCGCCTAGGTGCCGACTATGGCGCGGGCACCGCAACGATCCTGTGGGCTACCGAGAGCGGCTGGAAAGAAGCCACGGTAGCAAGCGCGCCGGCCGATGTGATGTCTTCCATCACCGGCAACAAAGTTCGCTGCACCGATGGCACCGCCAAGATGTTTGAGTGCCAGAACGTCGACCTCGTCTCGTTCCTTCCGGTGCACAAGATTGGCGGCGGCCGAGGCGTGCAGGTGAACGACATCTGGGGCTGGACCGATCCAGAGACCGGGCGAGAGTACGCGCTCGTGGGCCGCATTGACGGCACCTCGTTCGTAGATGTGACCGACCCGAGCAACCCGGTGTACCTGGGCAGCTTGCCCCGCACCGAAGGCTCCACGGTAAATGTGTGGCGCGACGTGAAGGTCTACAAGAACCACGCATACGTGGTGGCCGACAACGCCGGCGAGCACGGCATGCAGATCTTTGACCTGACGCAGCTGCGCGACGTGTCGCCCAGCGAAGCACCGGTCACGTTTGAGGAAACCGCGCACTACGACAAGATTCACAGCGCGCACAACGTCGTCATCAACACCGATACGGGCTATGCCTATATCGTAGGAAGCAGCGGCGGCGGCCAAACCTGTGGTGGCGGCTTGCACATGGTCAACATCGAGAACCCGACCGAGCCGGAATTTGCAGGATGCTTTGCCGATCCGTCCACCGGACGTACCGGCACGGGCTACTCGCATGACGCCCAGTGCGTCGTCTACAACGGTCCCGATAAAGATTATCAGGGCCGCGAGATTTGCTTCGGCGCGAACGAAACGGCCATCAGCATTGCCGATGTTACCAACAAGGACGAGCCCGTAGCCGTATCGACGGGTACGTACCCGGATCACGCCTACGTGCACCAGGGCTGGCTCACCGAAGACCATCGGTATTTCATTCAGAACGATGAGCTCGATGAGATCCAAGGCCTGGCAGACAGCACGCGGGCGCTCGTGTGGGACGTGACGGACCTCGATAATCCGAAACTGGCGACGGAATACTTCTTCCCGAACCGCTCCACCGATCACAACATGTACATTCGCGACGGACTGGCCTACCAGTCGAACTACGTGAGTGGACTGCATATCTTGGACGTGAGCAATCCAACCGCGCCGCGCCATGTGGCCGAGTTCGACACGGTGCCCTTTGGCAAAGACGAGCCGGGCTTTGCCGGCACGTGGAGTAACTATCCGTTCTTTGACAGCGGCATTATCATCATGACGAGCATGAACGAAGGACTCTTCATCCTTCGGCGTCAGCAGGAAAGCCTGTAAGACGCGCGTTCATGGTTGGAAGCATGCGACGAGCGCAGCGGCCTTCGGGCTTCTGCGCTCGTGGTTTCTCAACGATCCATTCCCTATCGGTCTGTGCTTATGCGACGTTTGATTGCTGTATTTGCCTGTGTTGTTGGACTGCTGCTGCCGGGCGCGGCCCGCGGCCAAGCAAGCGGTGCGCCGCTGCTGTACGTAGCCAACCAGGGCGAAGCTACCGTGTCGATTATCGACATGCAATCGTTGGAGATTGTCGATCGCGTCGACCTCAAGGCGCTCGGCTTTTCCAAAAACGCTAAGCCGCATCACGTGGTGGCCGAGGCGGACGGCTCGGCGTGGTACCTCACGCTGATCGGTGCCAACACGGTGCTCAAGTTTAATGCCCAGAACGAACTCGTGAAGCGCCTCGATATGGAGGTGCCGGGTCTTCTGGCGATCGACACGACGAGCACGCGCCTCTACGCCGGCCGCTCGATGAGCGCGGTCAACCCACCGCAAAGCCTCGCCGTGATCGACCGGGCGGCGATGCGCGTTGAGATGGCCAACACGTTCTTTCCGCGGCCGCATCCCATCGCCGTTTCGCCCGACGGACGCTACGTGTACAACGCGAGCCTCGCCATGAACCAGATGCTGGCCATGGATGCGTCGTCCACCAAGATTGAACTGAAAACGCTGGGCGGCAAGACGCAGACGTTCGTGGATTTTGCCGTGACTCCCGACGGAACGACCATGGTGGGCACCGGCCAGGTGACTGGCGAGGTGCTGCTCTTTGACATGAGCAACGCGCCGGCCATCACCGTCACCGATACGCTGCAGGTGGGCGCGCAGCCGTGGCACCCCGTCATTAGCCCCGATGGCCGCTACGCATACATTCCCAACAAAGCCAGCCACAGCGTCAGCATCATCGACCTGCAAGCGCGCGAGGTCGTCGACACCATCACGGGCAACGGCCTTGCACAGCCGCACGGCACGGTGCTCTCGGCCGATGGCCGCTACCTGTTTGTGTCGAACAACAACCGCAAGGGCACCTACACGCCCACCGGCAACAATTCCACCGCCGGCACGATCACCGTCATCGATACGCAGTCGCGCGAAATCGTTGAGGTGATTGAGGTGGGAACGTACCCCTCGGGCATTGGCACCTGGGGCGGACAAGTGGCGGCGCAGTAGGTGCTGCGGGCCGCACGCGCACAACCTGTTTCATGTTCTTCGGATGTATGACGTACGCTATGCAACGCCCGACGCTGCAGCTCGCTGGATGGCTCATGCTCATTGGCCTGATTGCGGGCTGCAGCGGCCCGGGCACGGCGTCTCAATCCGGCGAAACGCCTGCGGCCGCACGGTTTCAGCGGGTGGTGGACGGCCCGGTGCCCGTCCTCGATTCGACCGGGCAGCCCATGGATCAGCCGTTTTTGGGCGGACTCAACGTGCCGCGCCCGCAGTTTACCGACGTTAACGGCGATGGCGACGCCGACCTGTTCGTGCAGGAGGATACCAACGAGCTCATGTTCTTTGAGCACACCACCGGCGATACGCTCCGCTGGCGCACCGACCGCTTCCGCGGCTTGCAGATCGGCGAGTGGTTTCGGTTTGCCGACATGGACGCCGACGGCGATCCCGACCTGCTGGCCGAACAGGTCTACAGCTACATCCGCTACTACGAAAACACCGGTATGGACGGGCGCGCCGTGTTTTCGCCCGCCGCCGACACGCTGCGCACAGCCGACGGCACGCCCATCTTCTCCGACCGCCAAAACATCCCAAACATCGTCGACATCGACGCCGACGAGCGCATGGACTTGTTCATTGGGCGCTTGGACGGCACGGTGATGCGCTACGAGGCCACCCGCCGCACGGCCAACACCGATGGGGTGCCGCGCTTTCGGCTCGTCACCGAGCGCTTCGAGGACATCGAAATTGTAGGACCGCGCCGCGTGGGCAGCTTGCACGGCGCCAACACCATCACCTTTGTGGATGTAGACGGCGACCGGGACTACGATCTGCTGTGGGGCGATTTCTTCGAGGCGGGGCTGCTGCTCATCGAAAATCGGGGCACGCCCCAATCGCCCAACCTGCGCACCGAGCCGCGGCCGTTTCCGCCGTCGCAGCCCCTGCAAACAAGCGGCTACAACGCCCCCACCGTCACCGATTGGGGAAAAGACGGCGACACGGATCTGTTTGTGGGCGTGCTGGGCGGCGCGTACAACGCCAACACGTCGCTGGTGCGCAACTTCTACTTCTACGAGCGGCAGCAGGAGCGCTACCGCCTTCGCACAAAGCAATTCCTCTCGATGATTGATGTGGGCAGCGAGAGCATTCCCGCGGCGGGCGACATAGACGGCGACGGCGATACCGATCTGCTGCTGGCCAACAAGATTGCGCCAGGGAATGCGCGCGCGTCGGCCGTGCACGTCATTGAAAACGTGGGAACGGAGCGCGCGCCACGCTTTCGCATGCGCGGGCCGCTGGGCGGCCTGCCGGGCGTGTACCATCTGGCGCCTGCGCTGGGCGACCTGAACGCCGACGGCCGCGCCGACCTGGTGGTGGGCGACTGGCAAGGCGGCGTGCGCTGGTTTGCAGGCACCGCCGAGGGATTTGCAGCGTCCGGCACGCCGCTGTTTACCACCGAGGGGAGCAACGCCGTGCCCACGCTGGGCGACGTAGACGCCGATGGGGACCTCGACCTCGTGGTTGGGGAAAGCACCGGCGCGCTCACGCTATATCGCAACACCGGCACGCCCACGCAGCCCGCGTTCACCAAAGCCGCCGCGGCGCTACAGGGCCTGTCCGTTGGCAAGCGCAGCGCCCCCCACCTGGCCGACCGCGACGGCAACGGGACGCTCGATCTGCTCGTGGGTAATGCCGCGGGCGACGTGCAATGGTTCATGAACGACGGGCGCCCGAAGCAGCCGTCCTTTGCCGCCGAAGCGGAGCCCGTAGACGTCGCCGCGCCGGCTCTTGCCGCGCCGCTCCTGTACGACCTGAACGCCGATGGCGCGCGCGACCTCCTGATGGGTGGCACGCGGGGCGGCCTGTATCTCTTTCAGAAGCGCCCGGTACGGTAAAAGCCGCATCAGTCGTCGTTGGCATCCGGCGTGCGCACCCGGTTCGAGAGCTCGTCCGTGTCGTCGGGGCGGATGGCAACGCCCTTGCGTTCCAGCAGGCGGCCGCACTGTTCAATCGCGTCCACGAGTCCGGCCGTAAGGTCGCCCGCTGTTTTGATGTGATGGCGCAGCGTCGCCACGACGTCGGCCCACGCCTCGGGGGGCACCTGTGCGTTGATGCCCGTGTCGCCCAGCACCTCGATGCGATGCTCGCGCAAGGACACGAACAGCAAGATGCCGGTGCGGTCGCGCGTGTTGAACACCTCCTCCGTCAGAAATGCCTGCAGCGCCCGCCGGTGCACGCGCACGTCGAGCAGCGTACGCCCCACCAGGCGGCGCATGACGGCCGGCACGTAGTTGCCCAGCAGCGCGCCGAGGAGTCCTGTGAGCGCCGGCAGCAGCAGCGCCCCGGCGGGTTCATACAGCCAAGCAAACGCCCAGCCGGTGTACCACGTCGCAAAGCCAACCGTGCCGATCGATCCAAGCAGCGCCCCCAAGACCGCGCCGCGCCACACTGCAATCTCGTAATCGTCACTTTGCGTAACGACGTAGGGTACAATTTCGCCCGCCGTGCGCTCTTCGGCTGCAGCAACAGCCGCCCGGATGCGGTCTTCGTCGAGGGTTGAAAGTCGGTGGGGCATGATAAGGCGCAGGTTCATTCTACAAACAGGAGGTGCTGCAATATGCAACAGCGCAGATCAAAAAACGAAGGAGTTGCCACTGCGGCACAGCCCTTGCTCAACTCTGCTGCTGCGCGACCCGTACACACGGTGTCGTATCGCTCACATGTTCTGCACAGTGCGCGATGTATTTCACTCATCAACCGCTTCCCCCTATGCAGCAACTACTCCAACGTTCGCTTTTTCTATTTCTGGCTGCTGGACTAGCCGTTGGGTGTTCCTCGACGGGGGCCACCCAAACGGCCACGCGTGCCGATGCCTCGGCACCGGCGGCCGCCCAAGACACCGCAGCGACGGCCGCGCCCGCGCGGCCCGCGGCGCTTGCGCAGGCCGTGCAGTACGCCAATGCGTTTCAGCAGCAGCTATCGACGTACGAGGCGCAGCGGCAAGCCGCCCTCGAAGCCCTCACCAACGCCACGTCGACCGCGCTAGCGCGGCTCGACAGCGTCTCGCAGCCAGCCGACCTGCGCGCAGTCACCGAGACATGGCGGCAGCAGTGGACCGCCGCCGCCCGCGCCACGGAGCAGCTGGGCGACCAGTTTACGGACGTTGAGACGTCTGGCACGCGCTACTTCAACCAGTTGAACCGGCAGACGGCGCGCATCGCCAATCCGGAGCTGCGGGCCAGCGAGCTGGAGAACAACCTGGCGCTCCAACGCGCGTGGACGCAGCAGCTTCAGCAGTCGGCCGCCGACCTGCGCGACGTGCGGCTTCTCGTGAACGCCGGCAACGACGTGTTCGTCACCCTGCTGAACGCGTCGCTGCGGCCGGGCACCACGCAGGTGAAGGCGCAGGTGCAAGAGCTTCAGGAAGACGCCCAGGCGCTTCTGGAGGAGCTCTACGCCGTGACAAGCGCGGGCTACGAGCTGGTCGGCACGCCGCCGTCGGCGTCGGCCCCAACGGCAGCCAAGTAGCAACAAGGCATCAGCGCTGACACACCATACAACGGCCTGCGGTGCCTAGTGCGCGGCGGGCCGTTGGTGTGTAATAGCTCCACCGGCAGGGCCGGCATACCATTGCGTAGACGCCGATCACTCCGTCTTTTGCGAAGGCCGTGCTGCCGAACGTTCCGCAGAGGGGGCGCCAGTGGAGGAGGGATGGCCGTGCCGGATGTTTTTCTCCCGCGCCGACTCTTCAGAGGTTTCGGCCAGCGGAAGATCATGCTCGATGAAGCGTTAGTCCATGCGCAGGGCGGATTTCGGGATTATGGTGATGCGGTCGGCAGTTACGATTTCGGGGATCTTTTGGGTAGCGCGCTGTCTGGATGTAGCCGGTCCTCTATCCATTGTATCGGGTTGTCAAACACGTACTGGCGGATGGCGCGGAATTCACGTTCGTTGCGCACAATGCGGTCATGATACCGGGATTGCCATGCGAAATCGGTGCGTACCTCCCGCCGAATACGTTTGGTGCAGGCGGATTTTATCTGCCCGATGATCGCGCCCAACGAATGTGCATGCAAGGTCGGAGTTTTGCCCGTAGAGACGCCTCGGCGAGGCGTCTCTACGTCGGATAAAACATCGAGCGATGCCCCAGGTGAATTCGACCGTATGCCGACCACCCCATGCACATGGTTAGGCATAATGACCCATGTATCTAACACCACGTACGGACGCACCTGCGGGGTTCGTTGCCATTCTTCGGCCACGACGCATCCCGCCTCTGACCCCCCATGATGCCGTTACAGATCGATCCGAAGAAACAGGCACGCTGGTGTGCACAGATTGTGACGAAATACCACCCCGGCGACCGATAATCCCAGGTTGGATGGCGTGCCGAATCGATCCGATAGGTCCCGCGGTACAAGGCCATGCGTCGCATCTCTTCGCAATGAGTAGGCTGTTGAGCAGCTCAACAGGCAGCAGTTGAGTCTTCACCAAACCGAGATTATGTCTCCTCATCTCGGAGGCTATCCAACGTATCTGCATCCAGTGGCGATGGACCCCGCTGCTTCCGGAATCGGCGATACGCGGTACCAAACGAATCCGGCTGCTCGGCCACGGCCCGCCCCAGCAGCAAGATCGCCTGTTGGTTCAGACTGCGCCGCTCGGTATCGGCCAGCTCCCGAATGCGGTCCATGACCTCTTCGGGGATGCCTTTCAGCGTGAGGGCAGGCATGAAGACATGGAGGATGGTTCGTTTTGGTTCCGTTTTGCGCACGGTGCCAGGAGGAGATTCCGCACTGCACGCAGTGTCTTCGGTACGGTAACGATACAAGCAGGGTGACGGAGTTATGAAGACGGACGCACCGCAACAGAACAACAACAGTCATCGCTCCAGTGCGCCGGGTTGTTCTGGATGTACGGCTGAATGCACCGGAACGCGTATGAAGGCGTTGAGCTGCCGCTGCACTGTGAATCGAAGCACTATGCCGCCGCATCATCAGCGCGGTGCGTTCTGGCCAGCATCCGATGGACTGCTGTCGGGCCGTCCTCTAAAAAGTAGATGTGGCGATCCGCAAATTCCTCTCGCGTATCTATGGTCTGCTTTTGCTGGATCGTCTGGAAATCAGTTGTTGAAAAAATGAATGCATGCAGCCTGATGTCGTCACGACCGGACCGCTCATTCAACTCCTGCTGGTAAGCTCCGATGCTCTTGCAAAACGTGACCTTGGCGTCTGCATCGATTCCACCCATCCCAACGTTAAGCCCTTTCGGATCGACGAAGATCATATGCTGCTTGCTATCATCGACGAGCCAGAGAATAAAATCCGGGAAAAAGCGGCCGCCTTCCTGCATCTGAAACCCCACACCCTGCCCGCGTGACTGGTTGCGTAAGACGTACAACTCTTTGCCCTTCATGAAATCACCCCCATTCGGTGTGCGCAGAAACGAACGGAGATGCTCAATGAAGGTGCGCTCTCCGGTGTTAAGGCCCGGAGGGCTGTATTTTACAACATCATCCTCCTGCGTAACAAGAGGAAGATACAGGTGCCGTTCGAAGTAAACACGCGGCGGCGTTCCCGACTCGGTTTCGTATAATGCATCGTCTCCAACGAAGAGCACCTCGCCGTCTGTATCGATGTGTTCTAGTCGATCGAGTAGCTTTTCAATGAACGTTGTTGCTGAGCGTCGCACTCGCGCCTCGATGACAGCAACGAGATTCCCATCTTGCTTTGTCAGGGTCTCATACTGCATGGTCGAACGCTCCCACTGTTGCTTGCGGCTGGAATGGAACGCGGTGATATACGTACGAAGGATGCGCAGCACGATCGATTCGATGTCGCGGCGGTCTTCGAATCGGTTGCACTCGATCATTTCGGCCGGGCAACGGAGCACGTAATGCTGCGCCTCGATGAGCTCCCGCAACGGGGTCACGTCGAACGTGAGATTCGTGTAGCCCTCTTTTTCCCGATAGCGCCAGCAGGTCCGATAGATACGCTTCCAGTCAAGCAGTGGAAGCAGACCTGGGTCGACATACCGGTTCTCGCCCATGTCGTACGTGGCTGGTGTCTCGTGAACCGCATCGGCTGAGACGAGCGCTTCCATTTGTGGAGTCAGGTCGAGCTCTGGGACAATATCGTCATCGATCGAAAGCCTGACCTCATCTTGCGATTCGTATGTGACGGTCGTACGTGGGCGGATCACCTGCAGCCCTTTTCCCACAAAGCGATTGTCCGTGCGGGTCTTGAACCGGATGATCTCTCGCTCCTCGGTGTCGATGCCCTCATCTTCGAGGTAGTTGCGAAATTGGGCCATGTACTTGGCCCGCACGCCGAAGATGTTCAGGGTTTCGAGCAGCGGCAGACGCCGGGGGTGGGGGCCTGCTTCTGGCAGAGCCGTCGATCGCTTCAGGCTGCGATTCTTCCCCAAGAGGCGCACGCCGCGCCCAAAGAGTTGGATGATCTGTGGGCCTTCCCCGCGGCCGATGTTCATGAGGCCCATCGTAGAGACCCGCCAGCTGCTCCAGCCCTCAATGAATTTCTTCGCGCCGAGAAGCACGTTGACGTTTGAGCCCCGCCGGTTGATGCGCTTGAACAGGGAGCCCTCGAACGCCGACTCGGCGATGGTAATGTCGGGCAGGTCCTGTTCGGTCAGTTGCAGAAAGCCGCGATCGTTTCCGACATCAATGACGCCAAAGAAGGCGTCGGCGTCGCCTGCACGGAGGCCAATCTCGCCCTGAGCGCTGGTGAGATTCACGAGGCGGAGGCCCGTTGCTCCGGAGGCATGGAAGAGGCGCTCGCGCAGATCTCCGAGAAGCGCCTGCACCGTCCATCCGGATTCGAGCTGCGCCCGCAGCGCGCCAAAGGCATCCGCGAACAGGTCGTTCCCATCGATCTGCAACGGGCTGTCGCCGGTGAGCAGCTCCCGGATCGCCCCTTCGGCCCACTCGCTATCGGTGAGCACCCGATGCAGAAAGGCGACGAGGCGTTGAATGTCGGTGACGCTTCGTTTGTCGTTCGTGCCGAGGTCCGACACGCTCCGTCCGCCCGTGACGCTGTGGCCAATGAACATGAGGAGCGGTTTCCGCAGGTGGTACGCCTCCCGCATGCGGCGCTCGTCCTGCCCGAAGACGAGTTGCTGCTCGTAGAACGTCAGCAGGTTGGCCAAAAGATAGCGATCGGTCAGATCGTCGCTACCGGCCAGCACCTCGTCGGCGCTCGTCTCCAGGTTCAAGATGCGATAGTCCTTGCCGTAGCCATCCTCGTAGAACCGCTGATACGAGTAATCGAACAGGATTGCCTTGCCGTACTCCTCTTCAACGGCGGCCGGTGTGGAACCGCCCACAGCCTGCCCGAAGGTGGCGCTGTATTCAAACGTGAACCCGTCCGCAGCCAGCCCCGCCCGCAAGCTCCGCCACGTGCCGGCTGCCGAGCGCGCACCTTTGTGCCCCTCATCCACGAAGACGAGATTCCGACCTTCGAAGGCGTCCACCTCCACGCGGATCCCTTCGTCGGTTTTGTCTTCGACGAGCTTCGAGATCTCGATGACCTTCACGCCCTCGGGCGCCACATCAAGACTGCCTTCCAGCAGATCCAGATAATACACGCTGTCGATGCCGCTCTGACGCAGCTCACGCATGTGCTGGCGGGTAAGCCCCTCGTTGGGCGTCACGAGCAGAATGTGATCCAGGGCCGCCCCGAAGTAGTGGCGGTACTGGTAGTAGTTGAGGTGCATCAGGAGCGTCTTCCCGCTCCCGGTTGCCATCCAGTACGCAAGCTTGTTGAGGTCACCGGCGCTGACCTCCGGGTACTTGATGTACGTGCGGTGCTCATTACGACGCGCGGCGAAGGCGTTGATGTCCGCCGCGAATGCTTCGGCGTCCGTCTTGAGCCGGTGAAGGTAATGCTCGGTCATGAGCCCCGCGAGGTGCTGGAAATACTTCCAGGTGATTGGCTCGGTGCGACGGGCGTTGATGGCGTCGGTGTGCGCACGGATGTGCTCGTCGTAGCGGATGAGGTCCGCGTCGCTCACGCTGACGCGCTTCCGGGTTTGTAGCGCCTGTACCAGGTACGACACGCCGCTTGGTGCAAACCCCTCTTTCGTGGTGCGCAGCGTCTCGTGGTACTGACGGATGGCCTTGGGATCCTCTGGATCCCGCACGCCGAAGCACTCCCGAAAGTAAGCAGCAAGGACGAGCCGCTTCTGAAATTTGTTGAACGACTTGGAGGGCATGGGAGATCAGATCTATGACGACGTGGAGTGGTAACGGTCCTCGCCCCACTGTGTGGGGTTGTTTTCAATGTACCGACGAATGGCACGAAAGGCCCGTTCATTGCGGATGATGTGGTCGTAGAAACGAGGTTGCCATCCAAAATCGGGGCATAGTGCAGGCCGCACGCGTTTCGTGACGGCGGCTTTGTAGGATCGAATGATGGTCGATATTGAACCGGCCTTCGGGGAAATGCGGGACATGTGGCGGGATCTTTGATCCGGCGTTTTTGCGCCCGTCGCGTCCGTAGAGACGTTGGAATCCACGGTAGAGACATTGGAATCCAACGTCTCTACCGTGGCATGGTTAGGCCGTGGCAACAATCCCAATATTCCATGTACGTGGTTGGGCATCACCACAAAGGCGTCCAATACGGCCCGATCGTTCAGATCTTCGATACGTTGCCAAAATTGTGCGGCGACGCATCCGGCAGGAGACAATCCCATGACGCCTCTGCGGATTACGCCAAAATGATGGGCGCGCCGATGGGTGCATATCGTCACGAAATACCACGCCGACCGCCGATAATCCCAGCCGTCCAGCCGTATCGAGCCGGTTCGGTATTGTCCAAGGTATCGCGTGTCGCTCATCGGGTATTGCGTCGGCTTTTTGTGGTTAATGGCTATCCGGCGGCGGGATCCATCCGCTCGCGTAAGGTGATCTCCAGCGGCTCGGCCTGCCCGTGAATGAAACTCGGGCCGTTGACGTACACGGTGTCGAACGGCCCCTCGGGCAACGTCTCCGCCGCCCACGCTTTCTCCGCGTCCAAGTCCAGGTCCTCTTGATTGCGCCAGACGACCAGTACGGCGTCGATGGACTGCTCGTGCTCAACGGTGCCGGTCACCACGACGTACCGGCGATCCTGGTGTTCGTAAACGCGGCGCGTGTGTACCTGCAGGCCGATCAGGTAGTTGAACGTCGCCTCCAGATCGACTGCGTGCGCCTTGGGGCTGTGCATGCCGTGCTGAATGCGCAGCGTGTACTCAAACGGCCGTGCGAAGGCATCCGGCGCCAGCAGCGTCTCACTCTCCCGCGTCTCGTGCGGGAGCATGTAGCGGAGTGCGTAGTCGTCGAACCGGTCGAGAAGTGACGGCTCGGCCTCCGGGCGCTTGACCTCGATGTTGTTGAGCGCATCCTCGTACGATTCCAGCCGGTGATACTGGATGACGTGGCTCATGCCGTCGCTCGCCTGCGGCACACCGTCTTTCCATTCGCTGCTGAAGGCAACCTTCTTGAGGCGCGGGAGCATCACGTTATCGAAGTGCTCGCCCATTTCGACGAGGACATACGTCCGGCTGCCGCCGTCCTCACGGTTCAAATTCATGACCGCGTGGCCTGTGGTGCCGCTTCCGGCGAAATAGTCGAGCACAACGTTACCGCCGTCCACCTGGAAGATGCGCCGCAAGAGTTTGGTCGGCTTTGGGCTGGGAAAAGGATTCCGCTCGAATAGCGCGTGGAGTTCACGTACGGCATCCTGGTTGTGCCCAGCCTTGTCATATGTCCAGACTGTGCGCGGCACAATACCTTCCACCTCACTTAGAAAGCGCTTGTAACGCGGCATTGTATTGGTTCCCTCTTGTCCCCACCAGACTCTGTTAGCCTCGACATTACGCTCATGATACTCCTCAGAGTAGCGCCAAACAGCGTCTTCCGGTGGCCAAATTTCTTCTCCGGTATTCGGATTCGTGATTGGGTAGTATAGATTTGGTCGCTGTTCTGCTGATTTGTTTGACGTGTAGTCTCCAGAAAGCCAAGGACCACGTGGGTCATTGTCTGAATTAGTATAACCGCTGTTTTGCTTTTCCGTACGTGGAAGCTTCTTCGGCCGCCATTTTGTTTTGTCCTCAGCGTACACGAGGACATGATCGTGGTCATCGCTAAACCACGTCGCGTCGTTTGCGGGAGAATATTTCTTCTGCCAGATGAGATTGGCGACGAAGTTTCCTTCTCCGAACAGCTGTCCTAACAGTTTCCGCAGGTTATCCTGTTCGTTGTCGTCGACATTGGCAAAAAGCGCGCTTTCTCCAGGCATCAAGCTGCGCGTGAGCATGACCCGATCCGCCATCATGCTCATCCATGAGGAATGCCGGTAACTGTCCTTGTAGAGAAACCCGTCGTTGCCCGTGTTGTACGGCGGATCGATATACACACAGTCCACCTTCTCTCGAAACCGTTCCTGGAGCAGGTTGAGCGCCTGGAAGTTTTCCCCCTGAATGCAGCGGCCGTCGATCACGCCCGATAGGCCCTCGTCCGCATCGAGCGTCGAAAGGTGTGCGAGCAGGGCATCGGTGAAATCTTGCCCGAAGTGCCGGGTGTCGATCATCACGTGCGGGTGTGCCTCCAGAAAGTCCCGCGTGAACGTGCCGTCCTCATAGCCCTGGCTGAAGAGCCCGTTGTCCCACTGGTCTGTGGCATACAGGTCGCGCCATTCGTCGAGCTGCGCTTCGTTAGCGAGAATCGCATCGTAGAGTGCGTCGGGCACGCGGTCGAGCGTCACGCAGTAGCCCGTGTCAATGATAAACTTCTTCTTCTCGAAGAGGCGCTTCTGAAAATTCTCGATCTGCGCGAGGAAGTCGATAATGCGCTCCCCGATCTTCTTCACCGCCTTCGCGCGGTCCACCTGATGCAGGCGCCGGTGCTCTTCCGCCTCCAGCACCTCATTCAGGTTCAGGACCTCGTTTTGGATGAAGAACGCCAGCTGTCCCCGCAGAAAGCCCTTCAGGTCCTTGTGGATGAAGTAGTCCGCCGTATTCTTCGCCGTGTAGCGGTTAAGATGGATTTCGAGTGGGCTCTTCTCCGTGCCCTCCTCCGGTTGGGCAAGCTGAGCGCGGATCGTGCGGTCGCCCATCGCATCCAGGACTTCCTGCGTGGTCGCTGCGACGATGGTCGACCGGTCGTTCGTCTTCCGCCGGTTGGATGTGCTCTGCTGCTCGTTGTAGCGCGCCAGGAGCCGTTCGTCCTCGTCCTCGGTGAGGGGCCGATAGGCAAACTCGATGGTACAGCGCCCGGCCTCTGGGTCTACCGTCACCGGATCCTCGCCCTGCAGCACGAAATAGCGGGTGTCGCTCGCCTTCACGTTGTCCTGCGGCGTTTGCGCATCGACGAGGCGGAAGTGCACATCCACGCCGCGAATCGTGAAGCGATAGTCCCGGAAGTGCTCCGTCGTCTTGACGTAGTACTGGTCCCGATTAGCCCAGTGCAGCAGCACCTCCTCGCCGTCGTAGGGCACCATGTACTTGGAATCGCCCGCTGCAAACCGCCGCTTCGTGATGAAGTCGCCGCCATCGTAGTAGCGGTTGAAGAAGCGCGCCAGGTCGTCGTAAATGCGCCGCTCGGTGTCCTCCGAAAGCTCCGCTGTTTCCAGCCGTTTGCGGGCCTTGATATAATCCTGCGCCGCCTTCAGCTCACGATACGCTTCCTTTATCGAGCCATCCGGCAAGATCGCGTCCTCAGAAAGCGTCTGCAAGACCGTCTGCCGCGCCTCCTTGACAGCTTCGCGGGCCGCTTCGATTTGCCCTTCCTCGTAGGCGCGCAGCTCCTCTCGGACGCCTACCACGAGATCACGCTCGATGAACCGCTCGATGTCGTCGCGCTTCTCGTTTAAGATTCGGTAGACACCAAAGTCAAGATCTGCTACGTCGAACTGAAAGAGCGTGCAGAGGGTGTCCGTAAACCTTGCAAGAGAATCGGGGGTTGACATCACCAGCTACAGAGATCATGGATTCAGAAAGCTTGATGTGTAGTGTACAACAGGGAGGCGGAGCGATCAATCTTTGCTCGGTGCGAGCGCGACATTCTCGGTGAATACCAAGGCTAAAATCAGGTAGCCGAATCGGTGTAAGCTATTGGGCGCGACCCGGATGAGGTGGAAGGACACGTGCACCGCTGCGGTGCACGTCACAGAAAAGACAATATCCGCGGTATACGTTGCGGAGTCTGCTCTCCGTACTCAGCTAATTTGCTGTGCTGCGTTGTACCATGGAATCCGTAAGTCCATAAAAAAAGAGACTTACGGAGAAAAAATGTGGGCGATGCTGGATTCGAACCAACGACCCCCTCCTTGTAAGGGAGGTGCTCTAAACCAACTGAGCTAATCGCCCCAAGGGCGCGTAGTAACGCGTTGCGCTACCGATGTAAGCCCGCCGCCCGCGAAGGTTCGGAGCGGCTGCGCTTTCCACACAGGCTCCACACGAACCGGGAACGCCGCGCCTCGTGCGGGCCCGCGCGCTGGTGGAGCGGGAAACGGGATTCGAACCCGCGACCCTCAGCTTGGGAAGCTGATGCTCTACCCCTGAGCTATTCCCGCTGCGTGCAGGCGGCGCACAAGCCGCCTGCTAGTGGACGCACCACGTGCATGTTTTCTGTTAATGTCTGGGGGCACCCTGCGTTCCCAGGCACCGCAGGGGCCGCGGCGTGTTAATTTGACGATGTTTTAGCCCGGCCCGCCCCAAACATCGAAGGGCAGCCGTCGTTAGAGCGCGTGATTCGTTGTGTTCTGTCCTCTTATTCTATCGACTGTTATGCCAAAGCGCACCTACCAACCCAGCCGCCGGAAGCGCCGCAACAAGCACGGCTTTCGGGCGCGCATGAAAACGAAAAGTGGCCGTGAGATCCTCAAGCGCCGCCGCAAGAAAGGACGCAAAAACCTCACGGTGAGTGACAAGAGCTCCGGCAAGCCGGTATAACCCACGCCCTATGTCTTCGTCACGGGCCGGTGCGCCGCAGGCGCGCCGCTACACATTTCCGCCGTCGCACCGCCTGAAGCGCACCCGCCTAATCCGGTCGCTCTTCGACCGGTCGCGCGATGACGTGGCCACAGTGGCGGTGGGCGCGCTGCGCGCCCTGTTTCGGCGGGTCGACCGCTCGCAAACGGGCCACGACACCCCGCTTCAGATAGGGTTTAGTCCCGGCCCCGGCGTACGCAGCGGCGTGGCGCGCAACCGCGTGCGGCGCCTCATGCGGGAGGTCTACCGCCGGCATCAGCATGCCGTGCTCGAGGTGCAGCGGCCCCGGGCCGATGCGCTGCTGGTGATGTTGCTGTTTCGCGGCGATCCGGCGACAGCCGACACCGCCATCCCGCGCGACCTGCCCCGCGTGCTTGACCGCCTCGTCGCCACGCTCCACCCGTAGCGCCCGGGCGGTCGTTCCATTGTTGTCTTTCGCAATCGTCTGAAGCCTTTGCCCCGCTCGCTTAGCAACCAACCCGCGCCGGAAGACCAGCGCAACGTCATCATCGCCACCATTCTGTTTGGCGTGGTGATGCTGGGCTGGATGTACTGGTTCAACCCGCAGCCGCCGCAACCGCCGCAGCAGCCGTTTCAGGACACCACGGCCGCCGCGCAGGCGCCCGCCCCGCAGGCCGCGCCGTCCGATACGGCAGCGCCAGCGGCCGCAACCGCGTCGCGCGATACGGCGGCCCTGGCGCCGGCGACCAACCAGCCGCTGCCGGACACCGCGCGCACCATCGTCGTCGAGACGCCGCTCTACGAGGCGGTGCTCTCCTCGCAAGGCGGTACGCTCCGGCGCTTTGCCCTCAAGGACTATCACCAGTACGGGCAACAGCAGAACCCGGTGCAGCTGATCGACTCCACCGGGCGGGGCGCGCTGGCGCTTTCGTTCACGACGCCGCAGAGCCGCCTCGTGGACACGCGCGACGTGCACTTCACCTCCGCTTTTGCCGGCGACACCCTCCGCATAACGGAGCAAGAGGCCACGCTCACGTTTACGGCTACGCTCAGCGGCGGCACGCTGCATCAGACCTATACCTTCCGGCCGTCGTCGTACGACGTCGGGTTGGCGATCCGCCATGAGAACGCGGATCGTTACCTGACGCGCGACGGCTACGCGCTGGTCTGGGACGATGCGATGCCCTTCTCGGAAGACGAAACGGAGGGCGAGCTGCGCCACACGGGCCTTTTTGCGTACTCGGGCGGCGAGGTGGTGGGCCTCGCGCTGTCTGACCAAGACCACAACGAGCGCAGCCTAAACGGCGACATCGGGTGGGTGGCCACGAAAAACAAATACTTTACGGCCGCGGTGCTGCCCGACGCGCCCGATGCGGTGAAGGGGGCCGACCTGATCGGCGATCGCGTACAGCACGACGGCTCCATCGACACAAAAAGCCTTACGGCCCGGCTCCAGCTGCCGGCGCCCACTCCGGCGGAGCCTACGGATCAGTTCAACCTGTACCTGGGGCCCATCAATTATTACAACCTCGCGTCGTACAACCGTGACCTGTACGACATGGTTGACTACGGCTGGGACTTTTTCGAGTGGATGACGCGGCCGCTCGCAAAATACATCTTCATCCCGGTGCTCACATACCTGGGCGGCGTGCTGCCCAACTACGGGCTGGCGCTTATCATCATCGCGCTGCTCGTCAAGCTCCTCACCTATCCGCTGACGCGCTCGTCGTACCGTAGCATGGCGCAGATGCGCGAGCTGCAGCCCAAGATGGAGGAGATCAAGGACAAGTACGGCGACGACCCGCAGAAGCAGCAGGAGGAGATGATGAAGATGTACCGGGAGACGGGCGTCAACCCCATTGGGGGCTGTTTGCCCATGTTCTTGCAGTACCCGGTGCTCATCGCACTCTATCAGTTTATTCCGCAGTCTATTCAGCTGCGCCAGGAGAGCTTCTTGTGGGCGGCAGACTTGTCGGCGCCGGATGTTATTCTCCAGCTGCCGTTTACCCTTCCGTTCTACGGCGATTACGTCTCCGGCTTCACGCTGCTCATGGCCCTCTCCATGATTGCCACCATGCGGCTGCAGTCGTCGCCTGGCGCGGGCGGCGGTCAGATGAAGGCGATGATGTACGGCATGCCCATCTTCTTCTTGTTCATCTTCAACGGATTTGCCTCGGGGCTCAGCCTGTACTACCTGGCGTTTAACATCGTCTCGGTGGCGCAGCAGCAGTACATCAACCACGAGATTGAGCAGGAGAAGGACGACCCGTCGACCAACGGCCGGGGCTCGCGCAAGGATGCGAAGAAAGGCTTTTTCGCCAAGCTGATCGAAAAGGCCGAAGAAGCCCAGAAGCGCCAGCAATCGTAACGCTCACCGGTCGCGCGCCGTCTGTTCAACCACGCCCAACCGCATGAACGTCCTGGCGCTTGAACCCTGGTACGGCGGCTCGCACCGGCGATTCTTGGATGGCCTCGCGGCGCACAGCACGCACACGTTCCGGTGCCTCACCATGCCGGGCCGCTTTTGGCGGTGGCGCATGGAAGGCGGCGCCATCACGCTGGCCGAGAAGGCCCGCCAGGCCCTGCACGACGGCTTTGTGCCCGATGTGCTGCTAGCCAGTAGCATGGTGCACCTGCCGGCGTTCCTGGCACTCACGCGCGACGTGCTTGCCGACGTGCCCGTGCTGGCCTACTTCCACGAAAACCAGCTCACGTACCCGCTACCGCCCGACCGCTCGCGCGACCGCAGCTACAGCATCATCAACTACCAATCGGCGCTCGCGGCCGACCACGTGGCGTTCAACTCGCGCTTCCACTTCAACGAGTTCACCGACGCGCTGCCGCAACTGCTGCGCACGTTCCCCGACTTTACGAACCTGCACACGGTGCGCGCCATTCGTGAGAAAAGCTCCGTGCTGCCGCTCGGACTCAACCTCAAGGCGCACGACGCGCAGGCCCCGGACGAGGCGATCCGCAACACGCCGCCCATCATTCTCTGGAATCAGCGGTGGGAGTACGACAAAAACCCGGAGGCGTTTTTTCGCGCCATGAATCGCCTCGACGACGTAGGCTGCGACTTCCGGCTGATTTTGGCGGGTAAGAAGTTTCGCAATGCGCCCGAGGTGTTTGAGCAGGCGTTTGAACGGTACGGCGATCGCGTGCTGCACTACGGCTACGCCGAGGACTTTGCCGCGTACAGCCGTTTGCTGCACCGGGCCGATGTGGTGGTATCAACGGCGCTGCACGAGTTCTTTGGCGTGGCGGTCATGGAGGCCATCTACTGCGGCTGCCATCCGGTGCTGCCCAACCGGCTCAGCTACCCCGAGCTCATTCCGGATACGCACCACCGCCCCCTGCTGCACGCACCCATCTTGTACGACGACGAGGACGCGCTCTTTGCGATTCTGCGGGACGTGCTGGCGGGGCGCCAGCCGCTGCTTCCACACGGCACGCTGCGCAAAATCCCGGCACGCTTCGACTGGTCGGTACAGCATGAAGCGTTCGATGCTCGCATCGAGGCCGTGGCCGCCTCAGACGCCGTGCCGACGGCTTGAGCATCGAAACGGCACGATGTGCGCATCAGGCCGTGGGCGCGGGAAGGAGGTCGCGGATGCGGGCGAGCACCATCTGGATAGCGACGTGGTTGTGGCCGCCGCGCGGAATGATGACGTCGGCGTTGCGCTTCGAGGGCTCCACAAACTCCAGGTGCATCGGCCGTACGGTGCGCTCGTACTGGTTGAGCACGCCGTCGATGGAGCGCCCGCGCTCTTGGATGTCGCGCCGGATGCGGCGCATGAGCCGAATGTCGTCGGCCGTGTCCACGTAAATCTTGATGTCCATCACCGCTTCCAGCACAGGCTCGGCGAGCACCAGAATGCCCTCCAGGATAATGACGGGCCGCGGGGCGATGTGCTGCGTCTCGTCCTTTCGGCTGTGGGTCGTAAAATCGTAGATCGGCTTCTCGATGGGCGTGCCCTGCAGCAGCGTATCGAGGTGTTCGCGCATCAGGTCGGTTTCGAGGGCGCGCGGGTGGTCGAAGTTGAACTGCGCGCGCTCCTCGGGCGGCAGATGCGAGAGGTCGCGGTAGTACGCATCGTGATCGAGCACGGCGATGCGCGCAGAGCCAATAGAGCGCACCACGCGCTGCAACACGGTGCTTTTACCGGAGCCCGACCCGCCCGCAATGCCAATGACAACCGGCGTATCCATACCGTAAGGCGTGCTACCCTTAATCCGCTCGTTTACTCTTGCACCATGGCAATCGACCAGGTGTTGGTTTCGTCATCAAACGAAGCCCCGGCCTCGTCGAACACGAAGTCGTCCGGATGCTCCCATTCGAGCAGGTCGTCCAGCTCCTCGGCGGTTTCTTGCACGATGTAGTTCACAAACTGGCCCTTTTGGATGGCCGCTTCCTCCGGCGGTACGGGCTGCCGCTCCCCGTCAATCACTTCCTCGAAGCGCACGCGCACCCGGGCCTCGTAGGTGTGCTCATCGACCCACACCGAGCGGTGCACCTCGGGCAGGAGGTCCCACACGAAGCGGTCGCGGAGGTAGTCGTTCAGCACATCGCTGATCAGGGGCCGCCAGTAATCGGTTACGGGGCCAATGGTGGGCACCGTGGCTTCCATGCCCAGCTGATAATTCGGGATCAGGTCGTCGGGTCGTAGCAGCCCGAACAGGCCAGAGAAGATGATGCCGTTTTCAAGGAGCCGGCGCTGGGCACCCGTGGGCAGGTTGGCAAAATCCATGGCGGCATACATGATGCCGGGGCTGAAGCGGTCGAGGGCCGACATCAGCGGCGCATCATAGATCTCGGCCATCGCCTGTACGGCCTCGTCGAGGATGGGGCCCTCGGCCTGAAAAAGATCGGCGAGTGCCGCCTCGTCTCCGGTCTCGATGACCGCGTGAATCGCGTCGATGAGCTTGCGCCGCTCGGGATTGAGGGAATCGAAATAGTTGAACGTGCCCGAGGTGCGGTAGTCAAACATGTCGGGCGCAAAGGGATTGCCGCCGGGCTGTTTGGTTTCGGACGGCGCGAGGAGAACGGAAAGTTTAGGCATGTAGGCACGTTAACAACAAATGGGAAGAAAGCGAGCGCGCCATGCAGGCGGCGGCATCAGTCGTTGGGCGGCGACGGCTGCTTTTTACGTAGCTCTTCAAGAAGGGCGTCGATGTCTTCCCGAATATGATCGGCTCGGGCCTGGGCATCAGACGCCAGGGCGGCGCGGGTGCGTTGGGCTTCGCTTGCAGCATCCTCACGGGCGATGCGTTGCAGAGACTCGGTGACGCGCAGGGCCAGCGACTCCAGCTGGTACGCAACGCGCCGCCGCGTTTGTACGCCTTTGCGAGGGGCCAGCAAAAGACCCAGCGTAAGGCCCACGGCACCGCCGGCAAGAGCGCTCCACAGGCTAGACGGCAGGGTACGTGTGCTCGATCGTTCGCTCATGGATAAAGAAAACCCATACAAAGGAATAGATACGCCAGTTATTGGATGCTTCATAACTTATACATTTCCCGGACGGTTTCTTCGTGGCGGACGCAAACCGCCGGTATAGCAGAGGATTCAAACAGTCCGGGCACGTAGCCCGTGATGCCGTCCGTCGCTGCAGCGTGTGGCCTGCGCATGGCATGTTTGGCCGCAGCGGTACCCGTATGGTAGGCACAGCGCACAATTCTTGCAAGGGCGCGTATTGAATGTGTGCAAAGGTGGCTTTGTGGATCAAGCCCGGACGGGGGTGCGTTGACCGCCTGTTAACATGTTCGCCGCCAGGTTGTCTCCTGTTTTATTGCACTTGCCGCTCATGCACGACACGCCGTTCACTGTTCACGAGTCGAATGATTTCGCATACATCGACAAAGGGCCAACGGCGTCCCCTTTGCCCCCGATTGTGCTTTTGCACGGCCTCTTGGGCGATCTTGATAACTGGACCGACACGGTGTACGCGCTCGCCGAGGCCGGGTACCGCGTAGTTGTCCCGGTCATTCCGGTGTACGAGCTTTCGGTGCGCAACACGCACATCCCTGGTCTCACGGACTATATCCGTGATTTTGTTGAGTTTATGGAGTTTGACCAGACGGTGCTCGTGGGCAACTCGCTGGGCGGGCACATTGCGCTGCTGTATGCGCTGGACTATCCGGAGACGGTGCACGCGATGGTGCTCTCGGGATCGTCAGGCATCTACGAGGCGTCGCTCGGCAACTCCACCATGCGCCGCCGCGACCGGGAGTTCATCCGCGAGCGCACCGAGATGACGTTCTACGATCCGAAGCACGCGACCGACGAGCTGATCGACAAGATGCTCAACGTGCTCGACGATCGCGGGCGCGCCATCCGACTGATCAAGATTGCACGTTCGGCCGATAAAGAAATTGTAACGGATCGCCTGGGCGAACTGAACATGCCGACGCTGTTGGTGTGGGGCGCCAACGACGAAATCACGCCCCCCGACGTGGGCCGCGAGTTTCAGGAACGGATGCCGCAGGCTACGCTCCACTTCATCGACAAGTGCGGGCATGCGCCCATGATTGAGCATCCGAAGCAGTTTAATGCCTACGTGCTCGATTTTCTAGAAGAGCTTACGCACAACGAACTCAGCGCATGGCCCGCGGCGTCATAGCGCGTCCTCTGTCACCGGCTTTCCCTGCTTGTGCAGTACCTGAGCACCCAATCCGACGCCCGCGCTGTATCGCTCGCCACGGCGCTGCAGAAAGGCCTTGCGCCTGATGGCGGGCTGTACGTGCCGCAGACGCTTCCCACGCTGAATCACTGGCCCGCGCCTGCGGCATCCCTCCCCACGGTGGCCACGCATGCCCTGCGTCCGTTTGTGGGGGAAAATGACCCGCTCGCCCCGGTGCTCCCCGCGCTCTGCGAAGCGACGTACGGCTTTCCAGTCCCGCTCACCGATGTGGGCCGCCGCACCGCTGTGCTAGAGCTCTACCACGGCCCCACCGCTGCCTTCAAGGACGTGGGCGCACGCTTTCTGGCCGATAGCCTCTCCCGCCTGAACGCTTCCGCGGACCAACCGCTCACCATCCTGGTGGCCACCTCGGGCGATACGGGAGCGGCGGTCGCGGCCGCCTTTCACCGCAAGCCCAACGTAGAGGTGGTGGTGCTCTATCCCAAGGGCCGCGTCTCAGCGCGCCAAGAAAAGCAGCTCACCGGCTGGGATGCCAACGTGCAGACGGTGGCGGTGCGCGGCGTCTTCGACGACTGCCAGCGCCTCGTGAAGGCGGCGTTTCAGTCGGAGCGCTGGAATGGGCGCCTGCGCCTCTCCTCGGCCAACAGCATCAACATCGGGCGGCTGCTCCCGCAGATGACCTACTACGTGGCGGCGGGGCTGCGCTACCGCGCGCGGCATGGCGTGGCGCCTAACGTCATCGTGCCCTCTGGCAATCTCGGGAACGGCCTCGCGGCGTTATACGCCCGCGCTCTGGGGGCACCGCTGCAACGCATCGTGCTGGCGACAAATGCCAACCGCGCGGTGGTGCATGCGCTGGAGCATGGCGCCTATACGGCCTTCGACACGGTCGAGACGTTGGCCACCGCCATGGATGTGGGCGACCCCAGCAACATGGAGCGCCTGCTGCACCACTGGCCGCCGCCCGACGCCCTGCGCCAGGCCGTAGAGGCCGTGCGTGTGCCTGATGACGCCCTTCGCGAACACATGCGCCGCGGCCCCGACGCGTGGGATACCGTGTGGGATCCGCACACGGCGGCCGCGGTGGCTGCACGCGAGCGCCTCGACCCCGACGACAATCATCCGTGGATGCTGGTGGCAACGGCGCATCCGGCCAAGTTTCCCGATGTGGTGGAGCCGCTCGTGGGTGCCACGGTGCCTGTGCCGGAGGCGCTGGCCGAGGTGATGGCTCGCTCGCACGCGGTGCCCACCATCGATCCCACGCTCGACGCGCTGTGGGACGTTGTCGTATCGGAGTGATCGGGCGTAGCGCTCAACTTTAACAAGCGGTTTGCAGGGGCCGCCGTGCTTTTGTGCGCGCCGCATCGTTTCTTGAAGGCCCGATCCCATCAATCACGCATCTTCGCCGCGTTATGGCATCCCCAATTTCGTTTGGCACCGACGGCTGGCGCGCCGTCATTGCGGAAGAGTATACGTTCGACAACCTCGCGCGCGTCGCGCAAGCCACCGCCAACTGGCTGCTTGACGATTACGGGCCGGAGCCGTCGGTTGTGCTGGGGCACGACACGCGCTTCATGAGCCGCTCGTTTGCGCAGTTTGTGGCGCGCATCTTTGGCGCCTCGGGCCTCACGGTGCACCTGGCCGACACGTTTGTGCCCACGCCCGCCGTAAGCTGGGGCACGCTCGACCAAGACGCTGACGCGGGCCTCGTGATTACGGCCAGTCACAATCCGCCGCACTACAACGGATTCAAGATCAAGGCCGACTTTGGCGGCCCGGCGCCGCCCGCGATGATCGACGCGGTAGAGGCTCGCATCCCCGCGGAAGGGCCCGCGCCCGATGCGTTGCCCGAGCTGGAGACGCTACAGGCCGAGGGCCGCGTGTCGCCGTACGCCCTGCGCTCGGCCTACCTGCACGTGCTCCGCGAACGGCTCGACATCGAGGCCATCGCGGCCTCGGGCCTTACCATTGCCCACGACGCGATGTACGGCGCCGGACAAGGGTTTCTGCAGGAGCTGCTGGGCGATCAGGTGGTGCCGGTGCGCCACGACGAAAATCCGGGCTTTCATGGGCAGGCGCCCGAGCCCATCGCTCGTAACCTCGCGCCCCTCGCGGAGGCCATTGCCACGCATGGCGCCGATGTGGGCATTGCCAACGACGGCGATGCCGACCGCATTGGCATGTACGACGCCACGGGCCGCTTCGTAAGCTCGCACCGCATCCTGGCCCTGCTCGTCAAGTACCTGGTGGAGGAGCGCGGGCTGACGGGCACCGTGGTCAAGACGTTTTCGACGACGCACATGCTCGACGCGATGGCCGCGCGGTACGACCTGCCGCTGGAAACGACGCCTATCGGCTTCAAATACATCGCCACGAAGATGGCCGACGGAAACGTGTTGGTGGGCGGCGAGGAGTCGGGCGGCATTGCTGCGGCCGGGCACATCCCCGAGCGCGACGGCCTCTACATTGGGCTTCTGCTGGTGGAGATGATGGTGAAGCGCGGGCGGCCGCTCGCGGCGCTGGTGCAGGAGCTGTACGACGATTTTGGGCCGCACCACTGCTACCGCGACGACCTGCACATCACCGACGCCTTGAAAGAGCGCGTCTTAGCCCGGCTGGCGGCCGACGGCGGCCTCGACACGATTGATGGGCGTCCGGTGCAGCGCGTCGATACGCTGGATGGTTACAAGCACATTGCGGCGGATGGGTGGTTGCTCATCCGGCCGAGCGGCACGGAGCCGGTGCTGCGCGTGTACTCCGAAGCCGAGACGCCTGACGGGGCGCGGGCGCTGGTTAAGGATGCCATCGACCAGCTTGGCCTGGCTGAGGTGCTGGAAGCCCACGGCTAAAGGCCCGTGCGCGGGCCGCGTGGGAGCAGGCCGTTAGGTATGTTCTACTTCCAGAACGAGCCCGTCGGCATCCCGAATGAACAGGCGGCCTTCCTTTTCCTGGTACGGGTACTGCTGCGCGTCGAGGCGGGCGCGCAGCGTGTGCCAGTCGGCATCCGAAAGCCGAAAGCCCAGGTGATGCACCCCGCCGCGGCCCGGCACCGACGGATGGGCCATTTCCGGCATTTCGATGAGCTCCACGATGTCGTGGCCCGCGCCGTCCATGAGCAGGGCCTGCCGGCGGCCCTTGCGCACGGGGTCGTCGGTCACGGTGCGGAGCTGAAGCCCGAGCACCGTCGTGTAAAAATCGGCGGCCGCGTCCAGATCGGGCGTCATCACGGACGCATGATCCAGGCGCACGGCAATTGAGGGGGTATCGGCGGGTTCGTCGGACATGGCAACGGGAGCGTTGAAGGATACTACGATGCAGCGGCCGCTTCGCTGTGGAAGGCGGCGGCGTCGATATTGAGGCGTTTCATCTTTTTGTAGAGGCCCTGCCGCGAGAGGCCCAGCACGTCGGCCGAGGCCGTCACCTGACCGTCGCATGCGCGCAGCACGCGCTCGATGACGGCCGTTTCGGTGCGCGCGAGTACGTCGCGGAGTGTCTCGTTAGGCGCCAGGATGGCCTCCAGGGCGTCGTTGGGCGAGGCGGCCGGCTCCGCCGCGTCGTCGCGTTCTGTGATGCTGGCGGAAAGGTCGCGCAAGTCGATAGTGGGCGCCGGTTCGCTGCGCACCAACAGCAGCGCCCGCTCAATTTCGTTGCGTAGCTGCCGCACGTTGCCGGGCCAGTTGTACGTGCGCAGCGCGCGCAGGGCCCGGTTGGTGATGGCAACAATGGATTGGGCCTCGGGCGTGAGGGCGCGCAAAAAGTGGCGTACAAGCACCGGAATGTCGGCGCGACGCTCGCGTAGGGGCGGCACGCGCAGCCGGATCACGCCGAGTTCGTCGTACAGGTCGGAGCGAAAGTCGCCGCGCCGCACGTGGTCGGCCAGCGTGTGCGGGGCCGTGGCCACTACACGCACGTCGACCGGCTCGGGCGCCTCGCTGCCTTCTGGAAAGATGGTGCCCCGCCGCAGCACGCGCAGCAAGCGGCGCTGCAGGTCGTTAGGGAGGGCGTCGATGTTGCGCAGCACCAGGGTGCCGCCCGCAGCGCGCCGGAACGCCCCCGATGCCGGATCGCCGGCCCGCCCAAACAGGCGCTCGGCCAGCGGAATGCGTTGCATCGAGGCGCACTCCACCTCGTGGTAGGCCGCGTCGTGGCGGGCGCTTGCGCGATGCAGCGCCTGAGCAACAAGCGACTTGCCGACGCCGCCCTCTCCGCTAATGAGCACGGCGTGGTGACTGGCATGAATGTGTCGGATCTCGTCCAGCACCGCCTGCATCGCCGTACTCTCGGCCACCAGCGCAGGCAGCGGATTCGACGGCTCGTTGGCAACGGGCGGACGGGCGCGCAGTGACTGCTCTAGGGCCAGTGCCACGACCGGGCGCCACGGGGCGAGGGCCTCCAGCCGGGCCGTCCAGCGGTCGTCATCGGGCGGGCCGCACCAGTATACGGCATGGGTGTCATCGGCGTAGAGGCGCACCCACCGCCGGTTGTTTACGACGGCGTCGGGCGGGGGCGGTGCGTCGGGCAGCGCCGCCACCGACCCGGCCAGAACGCGCCAGCGCGTCTCCCCGTCGGCGGCATGCAGCACAAGGGTCGATGCTTCGGTTCCGTCGGCCGCGTGCCACAGCGACGCCACAAGCGGCAGGCACGGTGCTGCGCTGGTAAGTAAGGGGGCAAGATGATCCGTTACGGCATACGAGGGCACAGCGAGCGCGTCGGCCCGCTGTGCATCGCCCATGCGCCGGTACGCCTGCGCAGCCAGGCACCGGTATGCATCCGGTGCGTCGTCGGCGGCGCGGGCGAGCACGGCAAAGCGCTGCGCGGCAAAGGGAAGCACCCCAAAGTAGCGCTTGTACTGCGCGGTGGCCTTCAGGTATCGCTGGGCCGTCTCCGGCCGTTGCGCGCGCAGGGCTGTGGCGGCCAGGGTGAGAAGGGCCTGCAGCTGATGGCCGCGGTGGCCCGTTTCCTGGGCATTTTGCAAGGCCCGTTCCATCCAGCGGAGGGCCTCGTCGGTGGCGCCGCGGCGCGCGAGGAGCTCCCCGCGTAGCAGTGCCACGTGCGAGCGCTGCAGCCCGTGGGGCAGGTGGTGGGCCTGCGCAAACAGATCGCGGAGCAAGGCTTCGGCGCGCTCTGGTGCCCCCTGACGAAGCGCGCGCCGCGCCCGAAGGGTTTGCAGGTGCGCCGTGCCCACGGGATAATCGTCCATGGCATCGAGGGCCGCGGCAATGCAGCGCTCGGCCTCTTCGTCGGCCCCGGAGCGAAGCAGCGCTCCGATGCGGGCGTGGTACGACGTGAGGAGCGGATAGCGGGCGTCGGTAGCGAGCGGGCCAAGCAGCGTGGCGGCCTGTGTGGCGGCTTCCACAATGCGTTCGGGGGGCGCGCCCGTGTCGTAGTCCACAGCGGCCTCGTGGGCATAGGCATGGCCTTTCACGCGGCGGTCGTGGACAAACGGCTGGAGCGACCGCAGCCGCTCGATCGCCGCGCGCGCCTCGTCGTAGCGCCCTTCAAAGCGCAAGGCCGGGATGCGCAGCTCGCAGAGCCAGCGCGTGGCAAGAACATCGTTGAGGGCACGTTGCAAGTGCTTGGCCTCGCGCAGCGCCCGGCGCATCAGGTGGTATTCGTCGATGGCAAAGTACGCCTGTGCCTGCCCAAGCAGCGCCCAGCCCTGGCCGTGCACGTCGTAGAGCGCCGCGTATTGCTGTTCGGCTTCGTCGAGCAGGCTGAGCGCGTGGGCATCGTCCGCGGGCGAGCCGGTGCGCAACGCCAATGCCCAGCCCAGCCACAGCGCCACATCGGCGCGGGCGGTGTCGGACAGTGTGGCGCGGGCCGCTCGCTCCCGAAACGGCGCCAGCAGCTCCAAGGCCCGGGGCGCATCGCACCGATCGGTGACGGCCACGCGTGCGGCCAGCGCACGCAGGCGCGCAGTGCGTTGCGGCGCGTCGTGCGAGGCGAGCAGCGGGTCAATCATCTGCAACACATCGGCGGTGCGTCCATCGGCCAGCAAGTCGCTAGCCAGCGCTATGGTCTGCTCAAATTCCATACCGGATGGACGATTGTGCGGAAGGTGCACGCGACGGATGCGGCGCTAGACACGGCGGCGCTTTACAGGAAGCCAAGCTCAAGCTGCGCTTCCTCCGACATCATCTGCGGCGAGAAGGGCGGGTCAAAGGTCATTTCCAGATGCACGCCTTCCACGCCATCCACCATCCGCACCGCATCTTCCACCTGTCCGGGCAAGATGCCGGCCGCGGGGCAGTTCGGCGCGGTGAGCGTCATGAGGACGTCGACGGTGTTGTCGTCGTGCACGTTCACGGTGTAGATGAGCCCGAGGTCGTAGACGTTGACGGGAATCTCGGGGTCGTAGATTTCCCGAATGGCCGCGACGATGCGTTCTTCAAGGTCTGTGGTTGGACCCTCCTGAAGATGCGCGGGCACCGTTTCGGGGCGCTCAATTTTCCGGGACGCGTCGTTGGATGGTTCGGTCATGGCAGCAAGGGTTGGGTGGTGTTAAGCAGCGGAAAGGCGTGCGGCGCGGGCTTTCATCTGGCGGACCATGGCTTGCAGGCCGTTGTTGCGGGTGGAGGACAGGTGCTCACGCATGCCAATGTCGTCTAGAAAGTTGAGGTCGGCCTGCACCACGGCCTCGGGGGGCTGATCGTCGAGCACGCGGATGAGCAGTGCGGCGAGGCCCTTCGTAATCATCGCGTCGCTGTCGCCGGTAAAGCGGAGGCGCCCGTCGTGAGTGTCGGCGCGCACCCACACATTCGACTGGCAGCCGTTAATTTTGTGGGCATCGGTTTTGTAGGCATCATCGATGCGCGGGATGTCTTTGCCCATCTCGATCAGGTATTCGTAGCGGCCCATCCAGTCGTCGAAGAGCGCAAACTCATCCACGATCTGTTGGGCGCGGGCGTCGATGGAGGAATCGGTTGGCATGAGACTATCCAAACAGTTGTTGCACGCGGTCGAGGCCTTCGGCGAGGCGGTCGGCGTCGGCGCGGGTGTTGTAGCAGGCGAAGGAGGCGCGGATGGTGCCCGGAAGGCCCAGGCGGTCCATCAGCGGCTCGGTGCAGTGCTGACCGGTGCGCACGGCGATGCCCAGGCGGTCGAGCACGGTGCCCGCGTCGTAGGGATGCACGTCGTCGAGCACGAACGAGAGCACGCTCGCCTTCTCCGGCGCGGTGCCCACCAGGCGCACGCCGGGGCGCTGCGACAACCGATCGGTGGCGTATGCCAGCACGTCGTCTTCGTGCGCCGCGAGGGCCGCGCGGTCGTGATCCATCATCCACTGCGCAGCCGCCGCTAGGCCAATCGCGTCGGCAATGTTGGGCGTGCCCGCCTCAAACTTGTGCGGCGCCTCGGCGAAGGTGGTGCGCTCAAACGACACCGTATCGATCATGTCGCCACCGCCCTGATACGGCGGCATCGCCGCCAGGTGCTCCGCCTTGCCATACAGCACGCCGATGCCCGTGGGGCCAAACATTTTGTGGCCCGAGAAGGCGTAGAAGTCCGCATCCAGCGCCGCGACGTCGAGCGGGCGGTGGGGCGCGGCCTGTGCGCCGTCAACCAGCACCGGAATATCGCGCGCATGGGCGGCCTCCACCACATCGGCCACGGGGTTGACGGTGCCCAGCGTGTTTGAGATGTGCGGCAGCGCCACCAGCGCTGTGCGCGGCGAGAGGGCCTCGGCAAAGGCCTGCATATCGAGCGCGCCGCGATCGGTGAGTTCCACCACCCGCAGGGTCAGGTCGATGTCGCGCTGCAGAAGCTGCCACGGCACAATGTTGGCGTGGTGCTCCATGGCCGTCAGCACGATCTCGTCGCCGTCTTGGAAGGTTGAGCGGCCGAAGGTTTGGGCGACGAGGTTGATCGACTCGGTGGTGCCCCGCGTAAAGACAACCGTTTCGGGCGACGGCGCCCCGATGAACGCGGCCAGCGTGCGGCGCGCGTCCTCGTACGCATCCGTCGCCTGCTGACTCAGGCGGTGCACGCCGCGGTGCACGTTGCTGTTTTCCTCCGCGTAGAAGGTCTGCAGCCGGTCGATGACGGCCTGCGGCTTTTGCGTCGTGGCGGCGTTGTCGAGGTACACGAGCGGCGTGTCGTCGTACACCTCTTGCGCGAGCGCCGGAAACTGGCGCCGCACGGCGGCTACGTCAAACGATACGTCGGCGGGCGGGGCTTGCGCCATGGCGGGGCGGGGGTTGGTGGCGGTTATGCGAACGATTCGGCAAAGCGCTGGCGCACGCGCTCGGTGACGAACGCCCGGTAGGTGTCATCCTTAATCTCGTCGATGACATCCTGCGCAAAGGCTTGCAGCATCAGCACGCGGGCGCGGTACTCCGAGAGGCCCCGCGAGCGGAGATAGAACAGGCCTTCTTTGTCGAGCTGTCCGGTGGTGGCGCCGTGGCTGCACTGCACATCATCGGCGTATATTTCGAGCTCGGGCTTCGCGTAGATCTCGGCCTCGTCCGTGAGCACCACGCTCTTGTTGGACTGGTAGGCGTTGATGCGCTGCGAGTCGGGTCGGACAAACACCTTGCCGTTGAAGACGCCGGTTGCGGATTCGTCCAGGATGTTTTTGTACAGCTCGTTGCTGAAGCAATCGGCATGCACGTGGTCTACCAGCGTGTGGTTGTCGATGTGCATGGTGCCGCGTCCGAGCAGCAGGCCAAAGAGGTGTGTTTCGCAGTGGGCGCCGTCGGGCGTGAGCGTCAGGTTGTTGCGCACCACCTCGCCCGAGAGCGTGACGGTGTGCGTATCGAAGATGCTGCTTTCGTTGTGCGCGGCGGCCAGGGTGTGCACCTGCGAGGCGTGTGCGCCTTCATCTTGCAGGACGTAGTGGTCGAGGTTGCCGCGCGCGCCCACAAAGGCTTCTGTGACCGTGTTGGTAAAGGTGCGCGCCTCGGTGAGGCTGTACTGGGCCTCAATGACGCGGGCCGCGCCGCCCTCTTCCACCACAAACAGTTGGCGCGGCTGTACGAACGCATCCTCGGCGCCCGCGTTGAGGTGCAGCACGAAGACCGGTTTGTCGAGCATGGTGCCGCGGGGCACATACACGAACGCGCCATCTTGTGCAAACGCCGTGTTGAGGGCCGTGAGGGCCTCGTCGGTGCTGTCGGCATAGCGGCCGTAGTGCGCATCCACGAGGTCCGCGTTATGCGCTCCGGCGTCGGCCAGGCCGCTCACCACCACGCCATCGGGCAGCGCGCCCACGTCGGAGAGCGACGCATCGAGGCGGCCATTCACCAGCACGAGGCGGTGGGCGTCGAGGTCGTCGATCAAGAACGGCGTGATGTCGTCCGGTGCTACCGACGGGGCCTCGGAGCCTAGCGGCATCGTGTAGGGCCGGTCGAGGACCTTGGCGATGTTGGTGTACTTGTAGGCCTCCAGCTTATTGGTGGGCAGGCCCAGCTCGGCAAAGCGCGCAATCGCTTGTTCGCGCTGCTGCGCCATGGAGGCGCTGGTGCCGTTGAGGGCCTCGCCGTGGTTAACCTCAAAGGCCGAGATGAAGCGGTCTTCGGGGCGGGTGTCGGTGTCGAGTGCAGTTGCCATAATGGGAGTCGGGAGTGGTTCGTTCGACGGAGAGCGAAGCGTGCGGTTACGCTGCCGCGGCCGCTTCTTCGCGCAGCCAGTCGTACCCTTGTTCTTCCAGCTGAAGCGCCAGCTCTTTGCCGCCAGAGCGCGCAATACGGCCGTCCATCATCACGTGCACACGATCGGGCACGATGTAGTTGAGGAGGCGCTGGTAGTGCGTGATCACGACGAACGAGCGATCGTCGCTTCGGAGCTTGTTCACCCCGTCGGCCACTTGCTGCAGGGCGTCGATGTCGAGGCCCGAGTCGGTCTCGTCCATAATGGCGAGCTGCGGTTCCAGCATGGCCATCTGGAAGATTTCGTTGCGCTTCTTCTCGCCGCCCGAGAAGCCTTCGTTCACGGCGCGCTTTACGAGGTCGGGGCTCAGATCCACGAGCTTCGAGCGCTCGCGCACCAGCTGCAGAAACTCGGCCGAGCTGAGGTCGTCTTCGCCGCGCGCCTCGCGCACGCTGTTCACGGCTTCCTTCAGGAAGTTCATCATGCTTACGCCCGGCAGCTCCACCGGATACTGAAACGCGAGAAAGACGCCGGCCTGCGCGCGTTCTTCGGCTTCCAGGTCGAGCAGGTCCTCGCCCTTGTAGGTGACCGAGCCGCCGGTCACCTCATACTCTTCGCGGCCCGAGAGCACCGCGGCCAGCGTGCTTTTGCCGGAGCCGTTCGGCCCCATGATGGCGTGCACTTCGCCGGGTTCTACCGTCAGGTTGACGCCGTTGAGGATCTTGATGTCCTCGCCTTCAACGCCTGCATGCAAATCGTTAACTTCAAGGAGTGCCATGTTGTGTGCTGATATCGGGTGTAGAGAAATACGGAAAAAGGAGAGCGGCCGGCGGTCCGGCCGGACGCCCTCCGTAAAGGGGGTTCGGATGGGGCCTATCCAACGGAGCCTTCCAGCTCGATGGCGAGCAGCTCCTTGGCCTCAACGGCAAACTCCATGGGGAGCTCGGCCAGAATCTCCTGGCAGAAGCCGTTCACAATGAGCTTCAGGGCTTCCTCCTCGCCCAGGCCGCGCTGGTGGCAGTAGAACATCTGATCTTCGCCCACCTTCGAGGTGGTCGCTTCGTGCTCCACCTGGGCCGAGTTGTTGCCCACTTCGATGTACGGGAAGGTGTGCGCGCCGCAGGTGTCGCCCAGCAAGAGCGAGTCGCACTGCGAAAAGTTGCGCGCATTCTCGGCGTTCTTGCCAATCTTGACGAGGCCGCGGTAGCTGTTATTCGACTCGCCGGCCGAGATGCCCTTCGAGATAATCGTAGACTTCGTGTTTTTGCCTAGGTGCAGCATCTTGGTGCCGGTGTCGGCCTGCTGCTTGCCTTTGGTGAAAGCCACAGAGTAGAACTCGCCGACCGAGTCGTCGCCCTTCAGGATGACGCTCGGGTACTTCTGCGTGACGGCGGAGCCGGTTTCAAGCTGCGTCCAGCTGATCTTCGAGCGGTCGCCCTTGCAGATGCCGCGCTTCGTCACGAGGTTCAGCACGCCACCTTCGCCGGTCTCGGGGTTGCCGGGGTACCAGTTCTGGATGGTAGAGTACTTGATCTCGGCATCTTCGTGCGCCACGAGCTCCACCACCGCTGCGTGCAGTTGCTGCTCCTTGCGCATGGGGGCCGTGCAGCCTTCCAGATAGCTCACATAGCTGCCCTTCTCGGCTACGATGAGCGTCCGCTCAAACTGACCGGTGCCCTGCTCGTTAATCCGGAAGTAGGTGGAGAGCTCCATGGGGCAATGTACGCCCTCAGGCACATACACGAACGAGCCGTCCGAGAACACGGCCGAGTTGAGCGCCGCGTAGTAGTTGTCGGTGTAGGGCACCACCGAGCCCAGGTGCTTCTTGACGAGTTCGGGATGCTCGCGGGCCGCTTCGCCAAACGACATGAAGATGACGCCCGCCTCTTTCAGCGTCTCCTTAAACGTCGTGGCGACCGAAACGGAGTCCATCACCGCGTCTACGGCCACGCCGGTGAGCTGCTTCTGCTCTTCCAGCGGAATGCCGAGGCGCTCAAACGTGTCCAAGAGCTCCTGTGGGACCTCGTCGAGGCTGTCGTAGCGGGCCTTGTTGTTTGGAGCCGAGAAGTAGCTGATGTCCTGCAGGTCCGGTCGCTTATAGTCCAGATGGGCCCACTCCGGATAGCTGCCTTCGTCTTCCATCAGTGTTTTGAAGTAGCGAAAGGCCTTCAGGCGCCATTCGGTAAGCCACTCGGGCTCTTCCTTGCGCTCGGAAATGTAGCGCACGACGTCTTCGTTCAGGCCTTTGGGGGCCGTCTCGGTTTCGATGTCGGTGGTCCAGCCATGCTCATACTCCTGACTGGCCACTCCTTCGAGGTATTCGGTTTCAGACTGGCTCATAGGGCGTCGCGTTGTGCTCAGGCTCAAGTGCGCGGAGGATGAACGAAACCGGCCCATGCGGCAGCAGGCAGCCAGTGTTCATCGCAGTGTAAACGTTTGTTTACGTGTCAACAGCAGTCGACACACCTGGTCTACCTGTGCACCTCCCGGACGTTCCGCGGCCGTGGTTTGGCATTGCATGTTGGTCACGGTTTGCCCCGATTCTCACGCAGGGTTCATGCGGTCGTGCGCAGAAACTTATGAGTGGATGCCGCGGTTACGAATCATCCGTCTGCAATGAACTGCTTCACTTGTTTGGTTGCTGCCATGACTGTCTCTGTTACGGATCGCGCGCTTAATCAAATCCGCGATGTAGCGTCTGAGGAAGGGGTTGACCTGGAAGAAACGCTCTTGCGCGTTGCGGTCGTGCCCGGCGGGTGCTCGGGGCTTACGTACGACCTAGGCTGGGATACCACCGTGCAGGAAACGGACACCGTGGAGGCGGTGGACGGCGTGCGCGTTGTGCTCGATCAGAAAAGCGCGCTCTACGTCGACGGCTCGGAGCTGGATTTTACCGACGGGCTAGATGGCGAGGGCTTTCACTTTGCCAACCCGCAGGCATCGCGCACTTGCGCATGCGGTGAGTCGTTTGGCATGTAAACGTTTGTTTACACCGCACTGAGGCGACGTCTGTCGTCGGGCACGCAAACGCAAACGCCCGGATCGCTGCAAAGCGGTCCGGGCGTTTGCGGTATGGTACCGACAGCGTAAGACCGGTGTGTTAGTTCGCGGGCTTCGTGAGGGAGGAGACGTACATGAAGCCGTTCGGGCTTTGGAGCATGATCCGGAAGCTCTGTCCCGGCTCAATCTGTTGGTAGATCGCCTCGAAGGAATCCGCGCCGGTTACGCGCTGTCCCGCCATCTGCACGATGACCATGCGGGGCTGGATGCCGGAGTTGCGCACCATGCGGTTGCTCTGGTCTACCTCCGTGATGATAACACCTTCTGACGTCTCTAGGCCCAGCTGACGTGCGATTTCGGGGGTGATATCGCGATAAGCAAAGCCTAGCTCACTCATGATGTCTTCGCTCGTCAGGCTGTCCTCGTCGCCCTCGCCCGAAGATCCGTTTGAAGCCGTTGGGCCGGGGTTCATGGCCCCAAGCGTGACGGTAAAGGTCTGACGTTCGCCGTTACGCTGTACCGTGAGCTGCACGGTGTCACCGGGTTGTTTGCCAAGAATGACATTGCCCACCTGCAGGTAATCTTCCAGCGTCTGCCCATCGATGCTTACAATGATGTCGCCTGCCTTGAGGCCGGCTTCGTCGGCGGCCGATCCTTCGTTCACCTGCCCAATGACGGCAGCGCCGGCTGGTAGGTCTTCGTTTTCAATGAGCGTTTGCGGCGCCGGGCCGTAGCGGATGCCGAGGCGCGCGCGCTGCACGGTGCCATCGGCGATCAATTGTTCGGCGACCCGTTTCACGGTGTTCACCGGAATGGCGAAGCCAATGCCTTGATAGCCGCCGGTCTCGGAGATAATGGCTGTGTTGATGCCGATGATTTGCCCCTTAAGGTTTACCAAGGGGCCGCCGGAGTTTCCGGGGTTGATGGCGGCATCGGTCTGAATGAAGTTCTGGACGCCGCCGTCTTGGGAGGCCGCGCGCAGGCGCCCGACGGCTGAGACGATGCCTGCGGTAACGGTGTTGCTTAGCTGTGCGGAGAGCGGGGAGCCAAACGCCACCACCCACTGCCCGGTCTCTACCGATTCAACATCGGCGTAGGGGACGGTGGGCAACTCGGTTGCGTCGACCTTAATGACGGCCAGGTCGCTCAGCGGATCGGTGCCCACAATTTCGGCGTCGTAGGTCGTGCCGTCGAACATGCGCACGCTTAAGTTGTCGGCATTTTCCACCACGTGGTTATTGGTGACGATGTACCCGCTGGAACGCACGACCACGCCCGAGCCGATGCCTTGCGAGCGATACGTGCCGCCGCCCCGCCCGCCAAAGAACTCTTCGAACGGCGTGCCAGCAAACGGGCTGCGCCGTTGTATGACTTTTTCCGCCTGAATTTGGACGACCGCCGGGTTGACGGTTTCAGCAACTTGGGTAAAGGCTTCTTGCATGGCAGCCATCTGCGGGCTAACCGGCAACGCCGCGGCCGAGGGGGCTGCCGTGGTTGCTGTGCCTACGGCCTCCTTGGCATTGAAGTAATTGGCACCTATGGTGGCGAAAAAGATGCCGGCGGTAAATGCCGTAACCACCACGATTGCTATCGATACTTTGCTTTTTGCACTCATAAGCTGTGCGTATTCGTCGCTTGGCAACACGAACAACGGCCCGGGTATGCGGGGCCGCTGCAACTCCCACCACGGGGCTGTATAACGGAACGGACCCGCGGTTTCGTATGCGCGGGCCCGTTCCGGCAATCTTACGTTTGGTTGACGCATCTACGCTAGCCGGGGATGCCGGGTTCGGTCATGGCGCGCACGTCGAGGTACTCGTCGAGCTCCTCGGCGGTGAGCAGATCCATTTCCTGCACGATGGTGCGCACCGACTTCCGCTCCTTCGCGGCCCGCTTGGCTACCTCGCTGGCTTTGTCGTATCCAATCGCAGTATTCAGGGCCGTCGCAATCGAAGGGTTGAGTTCCAACAGCTCCTTGCAGCGCGCCCGGTTGGCCTCGATGCCCTCGACGCACTTGGTGCGGAAGGCCTCTACGCTGCCGGCCAAAATGTCGATGCTCTCAAGCATGGCATGGGCCATGACGGGCATCATCACATTCAGCTCGAAGTTGCCGTGCGTGTTGGAAACCGTGATGGTGGTGTGGTTACCCATCACGCGGGCCGCAACCATCATCACCTGTTCGCTTTGCACCGGGTTGATTTTGCCGGGCATGATCGACGACCCCGGCTGAATGGTGGGCAGCGTAATCTCCGAGAGCCCGCTCGTGGGCCCGCTCGACAGATGGCGCAGGTCGTTGGCAATCTTGAGAAGGGCCGAGGCCAACGTATTCAAACTGCCGTGCGCCTCCACGTACGTATCTTTGGCGGCCTGTTCGGCAAAGTGATTGTCGGTCTCCTGGAAGTCGAGCCCCGTAATCTCGCTGATAAACCCGATGGCCCGCTCGGGAAAGTCGGGGGGGCAGTTGAGGCCGGTGCCCGTGGCGGTGCCGCCCAGGGCGACGGTGCCCAGCGCCGCGGCCGACTCCTCGATGCGCGCGATGGCCCGCGCAACCTGCGCAGCATATCCGCTAAACTCTTGCCCCAAGCGTACCGGCGTGGCGTCCATCAGGTGGGTGCGGCCGCTTTTGAGCACGTCGTCGAACGCAGCGGCCTTGTCCGATAGCGCCGTGTGGAGGGCGCGCAGGGCGGGCAGCAACTCCTCGGTGAGCGCACGGCGGGCGGCCACGTGCATGCTCGTGGGAATGGTGTCGTTGGACGACTGCGACATGTTGACGTCGTCGTTGGGGTGCACCGCCTTGCTGCCGCGCGCGGCGCCCACCAGCTCCGAGGCGCGGTTGGCAATCACCTCGTTGGCGTTCATGTTGGTGGAGGTGCCGCTGCCGGTTTGGAAGATGTCGACGACAAAGGCGTCGTCGTGGGTGCCCGCGCGCACCTCGCGAGCGGCTGCTACAATCGCATCGGCGGTGGCCTCGTCGAGCAAGCCCAGCGACTGGTTGGCGCGGGCCGCGGCTTCCTTCACGATGCCAAGGGCTTCAATGAAGCGGCGCGAAAACCGTAAGTCGCTTACGGGAAAGTTCTCCTTCGCGCGTTGCGTCTGGGCGCCGTAAAGGGCATCAGACGGCACGCGCACCTCGCCAAGGGAGTCGCGCTCGGTTCGAAAATCGGTAGCCATAAGGGGTTGAAGGGCGTTCGTGCAAAGGGCGAAACGAAACGGGGCGGCGCCTCGGGCGCAAAGCATAGCTGCCCGAGGCACACGCCACCTGATCGGAAAGAAAACGGGCGTTACTCGTCCGTTTCGAGGCGGTAGCCCACCCCACGCACCGTCTTCAGCTGTAGGTCTTCGTCCCCATCATAGGCTTCGCGCAGGTGCTGTCGCAGCGTCGAGACGGTGACGTCGATGGCGTTGTTCGAGACGTCGCTCGATCCCCATACGCGGCGCGCGATCACGTTTCGCGGGACCACCGCCGGCGCCCGCTCGGCCACGAGCCGCAGCAAGTCGAATTCTTTCTTCCGAAGCTCAAGGGTCGTGTCGCCGATGTACACGCGCCGCTGCGCCATGTCGATGTGCAGCGGGCCTACGTGGATGTCGTCAATCGATTGCCAGCTAGTGGGCCGCCGCAGTAGGGCGCGCAAGCGGGCTAGCAGCTCCTCAAACGAGAACGGCTTCGTGAGGTAATCATCGGCGCCGCTTTCCAGGCCCTCCACGCGATCAGACACGCTATCGCGCACCGTCAGCATCATGGCCGGGGTGTGGTGGCCTTTGTCGCGCAACGTCTTGATGAGCTTCGGGCCGTTCATGCCGGGCAGCATCCAGTCGACGACCATCGCGTCGTAGTTATGCTCATCGGCCGCCTTCAGGGCATCCTCGGCGGTTTCCATATGATGCACGCGGTACCCGTGGGCTTCAATGCCGTCGAGCAGGGTATCGGCCAATTCCGGTTCGTCTTCTACCAGGAGTACAAGTTTCATGGGCAGGTGTCTAAAAATGTACGGTTACAGAGTTGTGGGTGGGTATTCTCTTAAATATAAGAGGCACAAATGAGAGTGTCCATCCACAAACCCAGAAAGGATGCAAAAAAGCGTGGAAGGTGGGGCAATGCGAAGTTTAGGACTACTGAGGAGCGGCCTGTAGGGGCGTAACATTGCGCGCAGGCCTTTCGTCTTGACGGGCACACGCTGCACCAATGCCATGCAGCGCTCACGCATGCTACACATACAACACCCCTGCCTACCATGAAACGTTTTGCCTGGATACCGATGATGTTTTTGCTGTTGCTTGCCGGCGCGTCGGCGGTTAGCGCGCAAGATGTAGAGCGCCGCACGTACGACGTCCGCGGCTTTACGGGCCTTTCTGCGTCGTTGTACGGCACCATTCACGTGCGTCAAGGCGACACCTACGCGGTAGCCATCGAAGCGCCGGCGCGGGTCCTCAACGAACTTGCGGTTTCGGTCGAGGACGGCCTGCTGGTGCTAGAGGCGAAGCAGCGCGGCTTTTGGGACCGGCTGTTTGGCGACGGCTTCGACGATGACAACGCACCGGTGGCTACGGTACAGATGCCCGTAATCAATGAGGTGGCGGTGTCGGGCGCGGCCGACGTGGTGGGCGATACCCCCATCAAAACGGAGACGCTGCGGCTGTCATTGAGCGGCGCGGGCTCGATGACGCTCGATGTTGCGGCCGACCGCGTGACGTCGGCGCTCTCTGGCGCGGGCGACCTGATCCTGCAGGGAACGGCCACGGAGCACACGCTCCGGTTGAGCGGGGCCGGCGAGGTGACGGCGCACGAGCTGAAGACCGCCCGCTCGACGCTCACCGTTAGCGGGGCCGGAGACTGCAGCGTGTACGCGACCGATCGCCTCGACGTAACCATCAGCGGCGTGGGCGAGGTGCGCTACAAGGGGACGCCGAAGATTTCGCAGAGCGTAAGCGGCGCGGGGTCCATTGAAGCCATGGACGAATAGCGCGCGCCGCGAGGGCCTCTAAGCCGGCGTCAAGTGTCCTCAGGGGCGCGGGTGAGGAGGCCCTGTTTCTTGTAGTAGATCATGGTGGTTTCGAGGGTGCCGTGGCGCATGCGCTCTTTCACCTCTTCGAGCGGCATGCCTTCGTTCAACCAGATTAGGGCGGCCGTGTGGGTGAGGCTGTGGGGCGTTATGCCCCGTCGCTTAATGCCCGCCGCCTTTAGGTACCCGTTGATGCGGCTGCGCACCGAACGCGTCTTCAGGCGCTGGCCGGCCGACCGGTGCCCGTGCGATACAAACAGCGGCGCAGAGGGCGCGGGCTGATCGCGCGTTTGCAGGTACGCCTCTACCGTGGCCAGCACCGGCGGGTCGAGCGGCGCCTGCTGATCCTTGGCCGTGTGCCCCTTGCTCTGCACATACAACACGGGGCCCATCAGCGTGTGGTCGAGGTCCTCCACGTTGGCGCGCACAATTTCGATCTCCGTAAGACCGGCATACAACATCAGATGCACCATGGCCACATCGCGCTTGTCGATCGGCGACGAGCCGCCCAGTTCCTCCTTGAGCGCGGTGATGTCGGCTTCGGTGAGCACCTTGCGCGTGTGACGATCGGGGCGCCGGTTGCCTTTGACCCCGGCTGCCGGATTTTCCGACAGCGCGCCGGTATCCACAAGGTACTGGCAGAAGCGCCGCAGCGCCGTCAGATAGGTTGACACGGAGACTTGGCTCAGCCCGCGCTCCTCGCCCAGGTACGTCTTGTACGCCCGCACATCGTCCTCGCGGAAGTAGAAGCGGCCGTTGATCTGCACAAACCACTTTTGGAAGGTGCGCAGCGAGCGCTGATACGTGCCCACCGTTTCCTCGCTCTTTTCGGCCAGGTACTCGGTGACAAACGCGTCCAGGTGGCGGCGAAGGGCTTTGAGGCCCAGCTTGAGGTGCGGAGACTCGGGCGCGTCGGAAGCACCAGGCATAAGAGGCAACAATCAACGAGCAGAATACGAACGCCACGCGGCCCTCGACTGGCGTTGGTACCAATCAAGGGCCGCGCGCGGTTTTAATCAACCGTTGAGGCGATGCAGCAACGCAACGACCTTACAACAGATCGCTGTCGGCATCAATCGCTTCCAGCTCGTCGACCACCTTGCGCAGGAAGCTAGCGCCCATCGCGCCGTCGATGATGCGATGGTCGTAGCTGAGCGACAGGTACATCATGTGGCGAACGGCAATCACATCGCCCATCGCGGGGTCTTCAACCACCACCGGCTTCTTCTTGATGGCGCCCGTTGCCAGGATGCCCACCTGCGGCTGGTTGATGACGGGCGTGCCCATGAGCGAGCCAAGCGAGCCGATGTTGGTGACGGTGAACGTGCCGCCCTGCAGCTCGTCGGGCTGCAGCTGCTTCGACCGAGCGCGCTCGGCAATGTCGGCCGCGCGGCGCGCGATGCCCACCACGTTGAAGTCGCCCGCGTTGCGAATGACGGGAGCGAGGAGCCCCTTGGTGCCGATGGCCACCGCAATGCCCACGTGGTAATCCTTCTTCACCACAATCTTATCGCCTTCTACGCTGGCATTCAGCACGGGATGTTCGCGCAGGGCCTCTACCGCCGCCTGCACAAAGAACGGCGTGTACGTCAGCTTGATGCCTTCGCGTTCTTGGAAGGCCGCCTTGTGTTTCTCGCGGAAGTTGACGAGACCGGTTACGTCGGCTTCGGCAAACGACGTGACGTGCGCCGATGTGGCCTTCGAGCGGACCATGTGCTCGGCGGTGATGCGCCGCATGCGATCCATCTCCTGAATCTCGACGCGGTCGCCGTACTGCTGGCGGATCTCCGCATCGCTGGGGCCATCCTCAACCGTGTACGCGGGCCGCGCAGGGGCCGCAGCGGGCTGCGACGACCGCTGGGCGGGCGCTTCGGCCGGGGCGTCCTCGCGGGAGGGTTCGCGCCCGGGGGTGGCTTCCTGCTCCTGTGCGGGTTGCGCGGGCGTCGGGGCGGCCTCGCGCGTGTCGAGATAGTCCATTACATCGGATTTCGTGACGCGCCCGTCGCGGCCCGATCCGTCAATCGTTTCCAGCTCGTGCATCGATAGGCCTTCCTTCTCGGCAATCGAGCGGACGAGCGGCGAAAAGAATTGGCCATCCGTGCCGCGGCGCTCAATGGGGCCGCCGTCACCGGCCGGTACAGGCTGGGCCGCGCCGTCGCCTGCGGCGGGCGCGCTGGTATCCACGTCGCTGGTGTCTGCGGGCGCAGCGTCTGCCGCGCCGCCGGTGCCGCCGGTCGCATCGGCAGCGGGGGCCGCGCCTGCGCCAGTGGCTACCCGTGCAATGACGGTGCCCACCTCTACGGTGTCGCCCTCGTCCACAAGCTGCTCGTGCAGCGTTCCGGCGGCCGACGACGGCACCTCGGTATCCACCTTGTCTGTGCCAATTTCCAGCAGGATTTCGTCAATCTCCACCGAATCGCCGGGCTGCTTGTGCCAGGCAATGATGGTGCCTTCGGTGATGCTCTCGCCCATCTTGGGCATCACGATGTCGACCAGCTCGCCGGCCGCTTCGTCATCGCCCGCCTCAGGCGCATCCGCACCGTCGCCGGTGGATGCTTCGTCGCCGGACGCGTCCGCAGCGGCTGGTTCGGGGGCCGTGTCGTCGGCTTCTTCGGCCGCCGCTTCCTGGGCTGCCTCGTCGGGGGCGTCGCCGGAGGCCCCGTCGCCTGCTGCGGCGGCCTCCGTTTCGAGGCGCGCGATAATGGTGCCCACCTCCACGGTATCGCCCTCGTTGACGAGGATCTCGTCGAGCGTGCCCTCGGCGGGCGACGGCACCTCCGTATCGACCTTGTCCGTTCCTATCTCCAGCAGAATTTCGTCCTGCTCCACCTGGTCGCCCGGCTGTTTGTGCCAGACGATGATGGTGCCTTCAGTGATGCTTTCGCCCATTTTGGGCATTTCGACGTCAACCTTCGCCATAATAGATCCGCGTATTCAGCGTCTGAGAGCATGTGTGCGTGAGGGGTGGGCGGTGCTTCGGGGCGGAAGCGCTGCCGCAGCCGTTGCGTTTGCGATAAGGTAATGTAGGAAACGCAACGGTATCAAAAAAGCGGGGCGGCCTCGGAAGATCCGCTGTGCGCGCATCTGCGTGACCGCCCCGCGTGATGGTGTGCTGTGTGGCGGCCGCCAATTAGCCCGCGAGGAGCGGTGCAATGACGAGCGACACTACCGCAATGAGCTTGATCAGGATGTTGAGGCTGGGGCCGCTGGTGTCCTTCAGCGGGTCGCCCACGGTGTCGCCCACGACCGATGCCTTGTGGGCCTCGGAGCCTTTCCCGTGCGTGGTGCCGTCCACCACGAGGTCCGACTCAATGCGCTTCTTGGCATTGTCCCAGGCGCCGCCGGCGTTGCTTTGGAAGATGGCAAACAGAACGCCGGATACCGTGACGCCGGCCAACAGGCCGCCCAGCATGCTCTTGTCGATAAAGCCAATCACGACCGGGACGAGCACCGCCAGGATGCCGGGCGCTACCATCTCGCGCAGCGCGGCCTTCGTCGAAATGTCGACGCAGCGGGTGTAGTCGGGCTTCGCTTCGCCCTCCATGATGCCCGGAATGTCGTTCAGCTGACGGCCCACTTCGGTAATCATGTCGCCTGCGGCGCGGCCCACCGCACCCATGGCCATGGCGCTAAAGACATACGGCAGAACGGCGCCAATCAGAAGACCGGCCAGAATGCGCGGATTGGCGACGTCAATGTTTGGCACTTGGGCTTGCTGCATGTACGCGGCGAACAGCGCAAGGGCCGTAAGGGCCGCCGAACCAATCGCAAAGCCTTTGCCGATGGCGGCTGTGGTGTTGCCCACTGCGTCGAGCTTATCGGTGCGCTCGCGCACTTCGGGCGGGAGCTCGGCCATCTCGGCAATGCCGCCGGCGTTGTCCGAAATCGGACCGTAGGCATCAACGGCCAGCTGGATGCCGGTTACGCTGAGCATGCCCACGGCCGCAATGGCAATGCCGTACAGGCTGGCAAAGTAGTTTGCACCAATGATGCTCACGGCAATGATGAGGGCCGGAATGCCGGTGGAGTACATGCCCACGCCCAGTCCGCTAATGATGTTGGTGGCGGTGCCGGTTACGCTCTGCTCCGCAATGCCCAGCACCGGTTTCTTGTCGGTGGCCGTGTAATACTCGGTGATGAGGCCGATAAACGTGCCGGCGAGAAGACCGATGACCACGGCAGCAAAGATGCCGTTGGCAGTGTATGTGAAGTTGGCCCCCGTGATGGCGCTGGCAGCTGTCCAGCTATCAGGCAGCAGCGCACCAATGATGAAGTACGTGGCCACGAACATGATACCCACTGCGCCAAACTCTCCGATGTTGAGCGCGGTCTGCGGGTTGCCGCCTTCCTTCACGCGCACGAAGAACGACGAGGCGATGGCCACTACAATACCGACGCCCGCGATAACGAGCGGGAGGACGACAGCAGCCAGTTCCATAATGCCCGTCTGGGCCTGAAAGGCCGTCATGAAGGCCGTGCCCAGCACCATCGTACCAATGATGGAGCCGACGTAGCTTTCGAAGAGGTCGGCGCCCATGCCGGCCACGTCGCCCACATTGTCGCCCACGTTGTCGGCAATGGTGGCGGGGTTGCGCGGGTCGTCCTCCGGGATGCCGGCGTACACCTTGCCGGCCAAGTCGGCGCCCACGTCGGCCGCTTTCGTGTAGATGCCGCCGCCCACACGCGCAAACAGGGCGATGGACGATGCGCCCATCGAGAAGCCGGTGATCACGTTGATCACCTTGGCCGTCTCCCATCCGAAGCTCGTGTACAGCAGCCAGAGCAAGCCCAGGCCGATGATGCCGAGGCCCACCACCGAAAGTCCCATGACCAAGCCGCCGGAAAAGGCCACGTTCATGGCCGGGCTCAGGCCCGTGCGCGCCGCCTGCGTGGTGCGTACGTTCGCCTTTGTGGCCACCGTCATGCCAATGTATCCGGCTAGGGCCGAGCAAACGGCGCCGAGAATGAAGGAGACGCCAATCCACCACGACGAAGCGGCTTCGTTCGTGTTGGCCACGATCAGGAGACCTGCCACCACCAGGACGAAGATGGCCAGAATCCGATATTCGCGGTTCAAAAAGGCGCGGGCCCCGTCGGCAATGCTGGCCGCGAGGTCGGCCATCTGTTCGGTGCCGACCTCCTGCTTGTTAATCCACTGCGTTCGGTACAACGCGTAGAGAAGGGCCAGCACACCGCTTACCGGCACCAGAATGTTAATAAGTGACAGACTCATGAGAGCTATTCAGCCAATGAATGAAGTAAAATTGCGTTGGTGTGGTCACGTCCGTTCCCGACGTGGTGCGCCGGGGGGTGGCGTGCTTGCTGTTTTTCAAGTTCGCCGGTCGTTCCGCCGCGGCCCGCAGACTGCGTCGAGGGCTGAACGGACGCGTGCCATGGGGTTAAAAGGCCATGGCAAAACCTCAGAAACAAAAATCTGTGCGCGACCTGCCGCGTGCAACGCCCCTAAAAGACGGGCACGGATCGCAGGTTGCAAGGCTTCAACGTACCGACCATGGACCCGCCTTTACAGCGTTTAACACGTAATTCGTGGTGAAATCCAGATGGACCGTGCGCAGGCGGTCGTCAATCGGCGCTGTGGGGCCCATAAGCCGTTGGGCACACAAGCACTCGACGGACAAGTCGCGGCGCGGGCGTCAACATCCGCGCGGGGAGGAGCGTAGCCTACCCCCTCTGGACCAATGCGTATCACATATGCCTGCTACCCGCCCAAATCAACGCGCCCGCTACCGAGCCATCGGGTGGAGCGTAGCCGTTGCCGTCCTCATGCTGGCCGGGAAGCTGACCGCGGCGGCCATCACCGGCAGCGCGGCCATCTATTCCGATGCGGCGGAGTCCGTCATCCATCTTTTTGCTACGGGCTTTGCGGCCTTTAGCCTGTGGTACGCCTCCACGCCTGCCGACGAGAGCCATCCATACGGCCACGGCAAGATCGCCTACTTTGCCTCGGCCGTCGAAGGGCTGCTCATCTTGGTGGCTGCCCTCACCATCCTCTACACGGCGATTCAAGATCTGGTGCGCGGCCCGTCGCTCGACCGGCTGGGCACGGGGCTGTACATTTTGCTGGGCCTTACGCTGGTGAACCTGGGGCTCGGGGCGTATCTGGTGCACACCGGGCGCAAGCACAACAGCCTCGTGCTGGTGTCGAACGGGCAGCACGTGCTTACCGACATGTGGACGAGCGTGGGCGTGATTGGCGGCGTGGCGCTGGTGTGGCTGACGGGCATCGAGTGGCTCGACCCGGTGGCCGCGATCCTCGTGGCCCTCAACATCCTGTGGACGGCGGGCCAGCTTCTGCGCCGCTCGGTGTATGGCCTCATGGAAAAGGCCGATCCGGAAAGCACCGCGCGCATCTTTAACGTGCTAAACGAAGCACTGGAAAACGAGACCATCGTCAATTTCCATCAGGTGCGCTACCGCCGCGTGAGCGACGAGGTGTGGATTGAGTACCACTTACTCTTCCCGGGCAAGATGTCGATTGAGGAGGCGCACGCCCGGTCGCACGCCGTAGAGGACGAGATCGCGACGCTCTTTCCGCGGGCCGAGGTGCACGTAACCGCTCACTTAGAGCCGGCGCGTCACGACGAGGCGCATCCGCCGCACCACGTCGAGCCGTCCGATCCGCTGTACGAGGCGCAACACGGGGCGTAGCGCCGCGGCGATTACAACGGACGGGCAAGCACGACGGGCACCTTTTCGCGGGCGACGGTACCGCCGCGCGCGTCGACGGCTTCAAACAGGACCACGTAAATGCCCACGGGCAGCCGGTGGCCATTGTCGTCGCGGCCATCCCACAGCAGCTCGCCGGTGGGGCCGGCCAGCCGGGCGGCGGTGAGGGTACGCACCTGGCGGCCGCGGTTGTCGAAGATGCGCACGCGAATCAGCTGCGGGGCCCGCGGCAGCGTGTAGCGGAGGCGCGTGGCTCCGTCACGTTCGATGGAAAACGGCGACGGCGCGATGCTGAGCGTAGCCGCGGTGGGGCGAGCGGTGCGGGGCGGAAGCGACAGGCTGTTGGTGTGGCCGGGCGTGCCGCCGGCGGCAGCCGTGCTGCTCGACCAGTTGTCGGCCGACTGCGCCGGGCCGGTGGCGCTGATCCGCTCCAGCGCAACGCCGCGCGGTGTCTCCAGCGCCTCGGCGTGCCAGTCGGGGCGGTAGGCGATGCGTGCGACCACGCGGCCGTCGGCGCGATGCACCACGATCTGTTCGCCGCTGTTCAGCAACCCCAGCGAGGCGGCCTGTGCAGGCAACAGCGCTACGCTATCGGCAGCAAACGACAGCCCCGGAAAGGCCGTGGCGAGGCCCGCGGTGGTATCGGAGGGCGGGGCTGCATCTACGCGGTTGTACGCCACGGCAAAGCCGCCCGGCGGCACGGCCTGCAAGCGGTCGCCAAGCCGCAGCGTGTCGGCCGCGCCTGTCTCGTCGGGCGTGTCGGTCAGGAACCAGCCGCGGAGGGTGCGCGGGCGGTTGGACAGGTTCTGCACCTCGATGTACTCCGGCTGATTGGGGCGATCGTCGAAGGCGTCGGTGCGCGGGGCGTACATGATCTCGGTGAGGGCCACGTGTGACGAGTCGGCGCGGAATGCCACGACGTGCCGCGTGGCGGATTGCTCGTTGCCCGTGCGGTCGGCAAAGGTGCGCACGGTGGCCACGCGGCCCGCGGGGGCGTCATCGAACACAGCGACGGCGGTCGTGGCATCGGCGGCCGTGGTGACCGAGCGGGCGGCGGCTTCGCCCCACCGCACGTCGCCCGCGCTGAGCGTGGCGGCGTCGATGGCCTCGCTGAACCACAGCCGGAGCGTATCGGCGGCTTGCGCTTCGGCAAACACGAGCCGCGGCGCGCGCTCATCCGGGGCGTACACGCTGTTGCGGGCCCCGGGCGTGCCGCCTTGCGGGTCGGTAGACGCGGCAAACGTGGCAGGCGCATCCGAGGGGCCCCGTGGGTCCACCCGCGCAAGGGCTGTGCCGTCGCCGCCGCCCCACGACGAGGCGTATGGGACGGCATCCAGCACGGTCGTTTCAAACAACACGGCCGGAATGTCGCCGCCGTTGTTGAGCGCGGGCCAGTTGGGCAGCGTGAGCGTGTCGGCGTTGGCGTTGGGGAACGATGCGGCAAAGGCTGCGGGCGCTTCCACTAGCACCAGATAGCCCCCGGGGCGCAGCGGGCGGCGCGTGGCGGTGAGGCGCTGCGGGGCGCTTCGTTCGTCGCGCCACCGGAGCTGGCGCACGTCGATGGTCTTGTTCGACCGGTTGTAAAGCTCCACGTACTCGCCCGAGCCGTTGGGATCAATCATCAGCTCGTTGATGACGAGGTCGCCGGGCGCGGGCCTATCGGCCTGAAAATAGGTGAACGAGGCAGTGGTGCGGGGCTGCACGTTGCCGCGGCGGTCGGCCATGTTGGTGGCGACGAGCGTGTACCGGCCGTCAGAAAGTGCAGCGCCCAGGCGCAAGCGGACGGTATCGGGGGCAACGAGCGCCGCTTCGGTGATGGCGGGCGGCGCGGGGCCGTCCAACGCAAATGCAGCGGGCGTCACGGCTGCCGGAGCGAGGGCCTCCGAAAAGGCCGCGTGGAGGGTGCGCCCGTCGCGGGCCCAGCGCACCGTGCGCAGTTGCGGCGGGGTGGTATCGACGGCGTACACGCTGTTTTGGACGCCGGGCGTGCCGCCTTGCGGATCGGTGGAGGCGGCAACGTTTTCGGAGGTGGACGGGCCGCGCGGGTCGATCCGCTCAAGGGAAACGTTGTCGGGCGCGGCATCGCCGTCGTAGACGAGGGAGTCGATCATGGTGGAGCCGCGGCGCAGCAGCACCCGGTCGCCGCCGTTGTTGAGGCCCTCCCAGTCGGGGGCTTCGAGGGCTGCGGGCGCTTGCGGAAAGCGCGCCGCGAAGGCCGTGGTGTCGCGGGCAATCAGGAGATAGGCGCCCGGGGGCAGCGCTGTGCCGGCAGGCGCCAGCGCATCGAAATCGCGGTTGCCGTCGGCATACTGAAGGCCGTCGAGCGACAGCGTCTGATCGGTGGTGTTGTAGACCTCGATGAACTCGGCCGCGGTGGGCGTGGGCGCAAACAGTACTTCGTTAATCACCAGATCGCCCGGCGTGGGCGCCGGTTGGGCGACAGCGCTGGAGGCGCACAGCACGAGAAGCAGGAGGGCGCGGGTCAGTTGGCACATACGCGAGCAGCAAAGCGTAGCAGGCACGGGGAGGCAAGACACGCAGACCGCCAGAAAATAACGAATTGGCATGAAGACCCTTTGCACGTCTGATGTGGAGCGGGCCGCCGCGGTGCTTCGGTCGGGGGCGCTAGTGGCCTTTCCCACCGAGACGGTGTATGGCTTGGGCGCCGACGCGCTGGATGCCGCGGCGGTGGCGTCGATCTTTGCAGCGAAAGGCCGCCCCGCCGATAATCCGCTGATTACCCACGTCGCTTCGGTCGTCGAAGCCCGCTTGCTTGCGGACGTATTGCCCGAAGCGGCCGAGACGCTGCTCCATGCGTTTGCGCCGGGACCGCTCACGGTGATCGTGCCCCGCGGCCCGCGTGTGCCCGATGCGGTGACGGCCGGCCTCGACACGGTAGGGCTTCGCATCCCCGCGCATCCAATGGCACAGCACTTCCTGCAGGCGTGCGCCCGGCCGGTGGCCGCGCCCTCGGCCAACCGCTCGGGACGGCCCAGTCCAACCACGGCCGCCGCGGTGTTGGAAGACATGGACGGCCGGATTGCGTGCGTTTTGGACGGCGGCCCCACCGATGCCGGCGTGGAGTCGACCGTGGTCGATTGCACGACCGATCCGCCGGTTCTCTTGCGGCACGGTGCCTGCACGGTGGAGGCGCTGCGCACGGTATGTCCGGCCCTCCGCGTGTCATCGAGCGCCGAACAGCAAGCGCGGAGTCCGGGCACGCGCTACCGCCACTATGCGCCGCAGGCCCGTGTGGTGCCGGTGGCGCACCCCGGGGCCGCCGCGCCGGGGGCGCAGCACGCCTACATCGGTCGACACGCGCCGCCCGCGCCCGAGGCGTTTGGGCTGGTGGCCGTGTGCGACACGCAAGCCGCGTATGCGCACCGGCTCTTCGACTTCTTCCGGCAGGCCGACCGGGCCGGCTGCTGCGTCATCTTTGCTGAGCGGGCGCCCGCGGAGGGGCTGGGGCCCACCATCAACGACCGGGTCGCGCGGGCCGCGGCGGGGTAACAGGCAACGCACGGCCCGCACCGGGCCGGAGGAACAACCGGTGCCGGTGGCGAATTGGCGGTTGCGGTTGTTACGAACTTCTTTCCTGAGCGCCTTCCGAACGGCATCCATGCAGAGGTTTCGCACGTATTGGGGCCGGCTTGTGCCGGTCGTTGTGCTGGTGGCCAGCCTGCTACCGCTCAGCAGCGTGCAGACGCTCGTCGCGCCGCCCACATCGAACGCGGCGTATGCGCAATGGCTGCACGCGCGCCTGCCGGCAACTGCCGAGGCGGTGCAGCCGGATGTTCAGGCGGCGCTTGAGGCCGCACAGCAGCAACCGGCACCTTCGCTTGCCGCGTTTGTGGAAGCCTTCGTGCAGGCCTACGCTGCACAACAACCGTCTCGTTCGTTGGCACAGGTGATAGGGCACGCCGCCACCGATGGGCCTGCGCTCGTGCGGTACCTGCGCGGGCAGCAAAGCTTGCAGGCCCTTCCGGCCGTGCCCGGCCCGCGGCTCGCGCAATGGCTCGTAGCCACCTCCACCGCCGCAAGCGGTCCTGCGGCTGCCCTTGGGGCCGCCACGCGGACGCTGGCCATGCGGATGCACATGGTCGTGCAGCGCTGGGGCCCGCCCGTGGGCGCTGCCATCGCCGAGGCCCTCATCCCCCGCGTGCTGCAACCGCGCGCGCCGTAGTCTCTGGGCGTCCCATGTCGCGGGACGCCGCGCTTCGTCTCTCCTTCTGTCAGCTGCGCGCCTGTCACAGGCATGCAGCATGCAGCGCGTGCGCCGTGCGTGCGCTGCCGACCCTCTTTGTCTCTATCGAACGACTGCCTGACTTATGAACGGTAACGGAGTAAAAATTGGCCTGACGGTATTCTTCCTGGCCATCTGCGGGTACTACCTGTACCCCACCGCGCAGAACTTTATGCTCACCAACAAGCTCAACGAGCTCTCCCCCGAGGCCCGCGAGCAATACATAGCAGACAATGCCCAGTACATCCGCGATGTGCGCAACAGCTCGCTTCAGCTGGGCCTCGACCTGCAAGGCGGCATGCACGTAACGCTGCAAGTGCGCGTCGCGGCGCTGCTCGATCAGCTGGCCACAAACAAAGACGCTGCGTTTCGCGAAGTGCTGCAAGCGGCCCGGCAGCAGGCCGCCGCCCAGGGCACCTCGGTAGTGGAAGCCTTCCTGACGCAGTTTCAACAGCGCGACGGGCAAGTGCGCCTCTCGCGGTACTTCCGTAACGAAACGGCCAACATCACGCGCCGCTCCACCAACGAGGAGGTGGCCGAGTACCTGCGGCAGCAGGTGGACGAAGCCGTGGATCGCGCCATGGAGGTGGTGCGCAATCGCGTCGATCAGTATGGCGTCTCCGAGCCGTCCATCCAGAAGAAAGGGTCGCGGCGCATCAGCGTAGAGCTGCCGGGCGTAGACAACCCCGACCGCGTGCGGAATCTCCTGGAAGG